>DATLFO010000384.1:0-17105 GCA_035541035.1 Actinomycetota bacterium | reverse complement strand
AGCACCAGGGCGTGGCGTTCAAGCTCGCCGACATGGCGATGGAAACCGACGCGGCGCGGCTGCTGGTGTGGCGCGCGGCGTGGATGGCGCGCAATGCGCAGCCGTTCAGCAAGGCCGAGGGCTCGATGTCCAAGCTCAAGGCGGGCGAGGTCGCGGTCAAGGTCACCGAGGACGCGATTCAGGTGCTCGGCGGCTACGGCTACATCAAGGACTTCCCGGTCGAGAAGTGGTTCCGCGACTCCAAGATCTACTGCCTGTTCGAAGGCACCAGCGAGATCCAGCGCCTCGTCATCTCCCGCGCCCTGGGGTCGATGTAGCGCCATGGGATACCTGCGGATCCGAGGGGACCGCGGGACGTTGTTCCCGAAGGACCGCTAATCGAAGAGCCCCGGATCCTCATCGACGCCGTGCTGGGCTTCTTCGAGCGGCCGGCCTCCCGGTCGGGCATGATGGGGGCATGAAGGTCCTTCTGGCCGCGCCGCGCGGCTACTGCGCCGGGGTGGACCGTGCCGTTGAGACCGTCGAGCGTGCGCTCGCTCAATTCGGCGCGCCCGTCTACGTGCGCAAACAGATCGTGCACAATGCCCACGTGGTTCGCGACCTCGAATCCAAGGGCGCGATCTTCGTGGAAGAGCTCGACGAGGTTCCCGAAGGCGCGAACGCGATCCTGTCCGCGCACGGCGTGGCGCCCGAGGTCTACGAGCAGGCGCGCGGCCGCAGCTTGCAGACGATCGACGCGACCTGCCCGCTGGTGACCAAGGTCCACTTCGAGGCCCGTAAGTTCGCCTCGGACGGCTTCGACATCGTCCTGATCGGCCACGAAGGCCACGAAGAGGTCATCGGAACGATGGGGGAGGCCCCGTCCTCGATCACCTTGATCGAAAAGCCCGCGGACGTCGATTCGCTGGACCTGCCCGGCAACAAGGTCGCCTACCTGTCGCAGACGACGCTGTCGGTGGACGAGACCAACGAGGTCATCGCCGCCCTGCGTGAGCGCTTCCCGCAGATCCAAGGGCCGCCGCGCGAGGACATCTGCTACGCGACCCAGAACCGCCAGACGGCCGTGAAGGAGATCGCACGCCGCGCCGACGTGGTGCTGGTGATCGGCTCGCAGAACTCGTCGAACTCCAAGCGCCTGGCCGAAGTGGCTCGCGTCGCCGGCGCCGAGTCCTACTTGATCGACGACGAGACCGAAATCGACCCCGCGTGGCTGGACGGCGCGCAAACCGTCGGCATCACGTCCGGCGCCAGCGCCCCTGAGTGGCTGGTGGACCGGGTCGTGGACTGGTTCCGCGGTCGCGGCGAAACCGACGTCGAAGAGGTGCGGGTCGTGCACGAGGACGTGCATTTCGGCCTGCCCAAAGAACTCGACCGCGCGTAGCCCGAAAGAATTCTCTCCCGACGCAGCCGGACGATCCCGCGCACCGTAGAACATTCCGGAAGTCCTCTGGGGGAATGCCCTTCAGGTCAGGGACGCTCCCCTGCGTCCCTGACCCCGTTCATGAAGAAGCCGGCCCGCGGGCCGGCTTCTTCATGGAACTGTCGATAACTAGGCGATCTGCGTTCCCGCGCCCCCCAGGTAGTGCACGAACAGGCCGCCCGACGAGCCGGTCTGCTCGACGCTGGTCCACTCGCCGCCGTGACCGCTGTTGCCCTGGCACGGGCCGCCCAGAACCGGGACGGAACCGCTCGAGCTCTGCGCGCCGTAGCCGGTGAGCGTGAAGCCGGTCACATCGCCCAGCTTGTTCTTGCGCAGCTCGCGCTCGACCGTGTTGTTGACCTGAGCGGTGCGCTTGTGGGAGATGTTGTGGATGCGCTCGCCGCGGGTCCCTTCACCGGTGGTGAAGGTGCAGACGGCCGAGTACGTGTCCTCGGAGGAGTAGCTGAAGCTGACGTTTGCGGCGTTGGCCTGCAGCTGGTGGTTGTTCCATCCGTAGACCAACTGGACGTCACCCTTGCCGACGAAGCCGGTGCCGGTGATCTGGTCGAACGTGACGGCGGCCGAGGCGCCGGAGGCCGACAGTGCCACGGCGGCAAGCAGCGCGCCGACGGTGATGAGCTTTCTCATGAAGCAGGGCTCCCTTCTCGCGCCCGGCGGGCGCGATTCCGATTCTGGTCGTCCCGGCCGGCTGTTTCCCGGCCGTCGATGCAGGAACGGTCCTGCATCGCCCCAGGTGACGACTCGAATTGAGCCCTTTCTACCAGTGCGTTGGACTATGTGTCAGCGTGCATAATTAACCCTTAATGGCGGCGCAGATTGATTTCAGGCCCGCCAAAGGCGCTCTTAAGTTTCGGCCGGTCAGGCGACCGGGACGGTGGCGACGCGCAGGCCCAGCGACTTGAAGTGCTGATTGTTCATCAGCACCTCGAATGCGAAATCCCCGGGCTTCTCGAACCGGGTGTTGGTCAGATTGATGACCATGTTCACGCCCGCCTCGCGGCCCATCGGGGCGCCCCCGGACGCCTCGATGTCGCCTTCGATCTTGGCGAGCTGCTGGCCGTCGGCGTCCACCAGGCGAACTTCCAGATGGTGGCGCAGGTTCATCTCGGTCGGGTTGATGACCCAGCGCATCACCAGTGCCATGTGGGGGTGGACCAGCGGGAAGGACTGTCCGCCGATCTGGTCGATGCCGCCGCCCAGCACGTAGAACTTGCGGCCGGGCTCGGCCTCGGCCGCGTCGGCCAGGAATGCGAAGTCGAGTGAAGGCATGGGGCGAATGCTACGAGACGCCGCCGCCGGATGCGAACGCGCGGCTCGAAGGGGACCTCCGCCATCGCCCTGTTTCACCAGTGGCTCGCCGCGCCGCCGCCGCGCTTCGACTTCGCCCCTCACCCGGTGTTCGGGTGGGCGTGCCCGGTTGCCGCGGCCTAGCGCCGCGCGTCGCTGCCGCCGTATCCTTCGACACGTCCGAAACACACGGGGGGCGGGTATGCGAGCGATCCTGTTCGACGACGTCGGTTTGATCTCGTTCGGGGACTATCCCGAACCGTCCGTGCAGGATCCCGGTGACGCCGTGATCAAGATCACGACCGCAGCGATCTGCGGATCGGACCTGCATCTGCTGCACGGCAAGATCCCCGGGCTGCGTCCGGGCAGTGTGATCGGCCACGAGTTCGTCGGGATCGTCGAATCGGTGGGTGCGGGCGTCAAGCGCTTCAAGGCGGGGGACCGGGTCGTCGGCTCGTTCATGATCGCGTGCGGTGCATGCTGGGCGTGCGAACGCGGCGACTACAACCTGTGCGAGGACATGTGGGTTCTGGGCTACGGGATGTTCGTCGGCGACCTCGACGGCGCGCAGGCCGAGTACGTGCGCATCCCCAAGGCCGATCTGAATCTGCACGCGATCGATCCGGGCATGACCGACGAGCAGGCGATCTTCGCCGGCGACATCTTGTCCACCGCCGGCTACATCACGTCGCGCGCCGAGATCCAAGAGGGCGACACGGTCGCGATCACCGGCGCGGGCCCGGTCGGACTGTTCTCGCTGATGCACGCCATGACCTACAACCCGTCACGCGTCTACGTCGTGGACCAGGCCGAAGACCGCCTCAAGCTCGCCGAGTCGCTCGGCGCGACCCCGATCGACATGACCAAGGTCAATCCGGTCGTCGCCTTGCAGCGCGAAACCGGCGAGCGAGGCGTCGACGTGGTGATCGAAGCCGTCGGCGCCACGCCGGCGCTGACCACGGCGCTCAACGCCGTGCGTCCGGGCGGAACCGTCGCCGTCATCGGCGTCTACACCGACTTGTCGTGGGACTTTCCGCTGGGCGAGGTATTTCGCCGCGCGATCCGCCTGGAGTTCGGAGGCAGCGCCAACGTGCAGGGCCACTGGACGCGCTCGCTGCAACTGGTTCAGCAGGGCGTGATCGACCCGACCGTGATCATCACCCACACGCTGCCGCTGGACGAAGGATTGCGCGGCTACGAGCTGTTCGAATCCCGCGAGGCGCTCAAAGTCGTGCTCAAGCCCTGACCCGCTAGGCAGGGCAGCGCACCGTCGCCCGCGCGGCCGCCGCGCGGCTGCGCGCCAGGTTCGCCGATCGCCAGTCGCCGCGCCGCTCGGGCGCGAACGAGCACAGCGCATATCGAAGCGGTTCAGTGACGGTGGCAGGCGCAGACGCCACGAATGCGACGAGCGCCGGTGTCGCCTCGGGTCCGAGCGTGGCGAGATACCCGATGTCGATCGTTCCCGTCCGGTGATAGCGCTCGATGTTCTTGCGGGCAACGAAGGCCGCAGGAGAGATCCCGGCCCACACGATCAGCGCGCCGAGCCCGATCGCGAGGGCGCCGCTCAGGACGTTGCGCCGCCGTCGCGTTGCGATCGCGACGAGCAGGCCGCACAACGCGGCACCCGTCACTCCGATCGCCAGCCACGCCGCCAGCCGGCTGATCGTGAATCCGAACGCCTGCTGATACAGCGCGAGCCGCAGCGCCGCCGACGCCAGCACTACCAGGCACAGCGCCGTCAGCGCGGCGGCCAGTCCGAGGAAGCGCCGCTCGTCGCGTCGCCCGTCGCGCCGGCCGTGGTCCCAAGCACCAAGCAAGACCATCGCCGTCAATCCGCCGGCCGCGAGCAGCTGGAAGAAGCCGGAGCGCGCATACTCGGCATAGGTTAGCCCCGGTGTGACTTCGACGCGGGCGCGGCCGCCGAAAAGAAACGCGAACTGGACGGCGACGAACACGGTGAACAGGGCCGTCAGCGCGCCCAGCGCGGTGCTCCATTCGGCCGGTGAGAGCCGGGGCGGGCGGACGGCGGCCGGATCGCGAGCGGCAATCGCGCCGGCGGTCTGCGCTTCGGCCGGCCACCAGGCGCCGGCCATCCACGTGCCCATCGCAATCAGCGTGATGTGCCCGGCCAGCGCGTCGAGGCGGACGTCGAGATCGGGAAGCAGTGCCTGCGCGAAGACGCGATCCGCCGACGCGAACAGCAGCGCGAAAACGGCAACGAGAGGAGCGGCGATCACGGCGCTGCGCAGAACGCGGCGCACCCGCGGCGGGGCCGGCACGGCGACCCGAATCGGCGCACCGATGAACAACGGAGAGCGCAGCAAGGCGCGCATCACGCCCAGTCCGCGTCGGAGGAAGCCGCGCAGCGACAGCGCGCCGGCCCCCGGGCCGGTCGCGGCGAGCACGAACAAGGCCATGATCGCGAGCAGAATTGGTGCGGTGACGGCCTCGTCCGAACGGATCGCGGCGACGGGCGCGACGGCGACGGCAGCTCCCAGCAGCAGAAGACGCTCCCGCGAGTGGGGGCTGGTGACCGCAACGGCCGTTGCCGCGACCGCGACCAGCAGCGGCATCGACACGCCGAGCTGCTGTTCGTGGGCGGCCAGATCGAATGCGATGCCCAAGCCGGCCGCCGTTGCCGTTCGAGTCCAGGTCGGGTTCATGCCCGGGTTCTACTCCGCGAAACGGGCGGTGGGAAGCGATGCGACCGAGACGCCGCGAAAGCGCAACAGTTTCGCGATCAGCGCGAGGGGAGCAGGGCGATCGCCAGCGCGATCGTCGCTGCCGCCGAGACGCCGGCCGCGACGATCCGCAGGCCGTGCGTGTCCAGCACGTTCCGGCGCTGCGCGTCGCGCTGCGTTCGATAGCGGAGCGAACCGATGAACCACAGCAGCCCGGCGAGCGCCACGATCAAAATGCCGACGACGGTGTCGCGCGGGCGGCGGATCGACGGCAGCCCTTTCAGGATCGCGCCTCCTGTGGCCGCCAGAGCCAGGGCGGTTCGATTCCACGCCAGCCGCGTTCGCTCGCCCGCCAGGCCGGACAACAAGTCGTCGTCTTCGTTCATCCGCCCGATCCCGCCAGCGCTTCGATCACGATCGCAAGCACCGCACCCGCGGTGATTCCCGCCACGACGATCCACGGCAGGCGGGACGGGGGCAGGGGGCTGCGGGTGCGCAGCGCCTGCTCGTTCGCGCGCCACCGGCCGTAGCTGGAGAACGAGATCGTTCCGCCCAGCACGATCATCGGGATGCCGATGATGCGGCTTCCACCGGGCAGATCGAACTCGGGCAAAACTTGAACGATGGCAAGGCCCGCGACGATCAACGCCAAAGCGGTGCGGTTCCATGCCAAGAAGGTGCGTTCATTCGCAAAGGAGAACCGCGCATCGGGCTCGACGCCCGGGTCTTTGTCGGCAGCGGGCATGCTCCTATCGTATCGCCCCAGGTCGCAACGAAATCGCAATACGGTCGCGACGACGCCGCGACCACGTTCGGGCGTATCGGGGCTAGCATGGACGGCGATGACAACCGCCTCGATTCTGGTCGTCGAAGACGAAGCCTCGATCGCCGAAGCCGTTCGCGCGCGGCTGATCGCCGAAGGGTTCGACGCCACCGTCGTCGGCGACGGCCCCGCCGCCGTCGAGCGATGCGAAGCCGATCCGCCGGATCTGGTGGTGCTGGACCTGATGCTTCCCGGCATGGACGGACTGGAGGTCTGCAAGCGCATTCAGCGACGCGAACCCATCCCGGTGCTGATGCTGACCGCCCGCACCGACGAGGCCGACAAGATCGCCGGCTTCGCCGTCGGGGCCGACGACTATCTCACCAAGCCGTTCAGCATGCGCGAGCTGATCTATCGCGTCCGCGCGATCCTGCGCCGCGCCGAACGCAGCCGCGGCGGAACCGGCGATCTGGTGCAGCGCGGCCCGCTCGCGATCGATCCGGCGCGCCGGCGCGTCACCACCGATGGCTCCGAGGTGTCGCTGACCCCGATCGAGTTCGACATTCTGCACACGCTCGCGCGCGAGCCCGGCGTCGTCTACAACCGCGAAAAACTCATGGACACGGTCTGGGGCTACGTGGACGCGACCGGCGGGCGCGTCGTGGACTCGCACGTCGCGCGGCTGCGCAAAAAGCTGGCCGAAGCCAACCCCGACGACACGCCCGTGCGCACCGTGCACGGCGTCGGCTACGCATTCCGGGACGTATGACCCGCCCGCTGCAAAGCTTCACCTCGATCCGCGCCAAGCTGGGCGCGGCCATCATCGCGGCCGTGGTGGTGACGATCGTGCTGCTGTACGTCGTGCTGGCGATCATGCTTCCCGGCAAGGCCTCGGCCGCGGCCGCGTGGCATTCCACGGGCGCGTTCCTGCGCGACGCATGGTGGCTGCTGCTGCTGGCCGGCGGGCTCAGCGGCGCGAGTGCGCTGCTGTTAGTTCGCGTGCTGGCGCGGGGCATGACCAAGCCGCTGCGCGACATGGCTCGCGCGACGCAGCAGATGTCGCGCGGCGACTACTCGCAGCGCGTCCACACCGATTCACGCGACGAGGTCGGCCGCCTCGCCGAGGCGTTCAACCACATGGCCGCCGACCTGGAAGGGCTCGAGCGGCTCCGCCGTGACCTGCTCGCCAACGTCTCCCACGAGCTCAAGACCCCCATCGCCGCGATCCGCGCGCATCTTGAGAACCTGCTCGAGGGCGTGGAGCAGCCGGACCGCGAGACCTTGCAGGTGATGCTGACCCAATCCGAGCGGCTCTCGGCCCTGGTCGATCAGGTTCTGGACCTGTCGCGGCTGGACTCGGGAGCGGCCGCGATGACCTTCGAGCCGGTCGCGCTCGCGTCGGTCGCCGGCCAGGTCGCCGCCGAGGTTGCGATCGCCCGGCGCGACCGGTCCGTTGCCGTTCGCAACCTCATCGACCCCGGTCTGCCCGCCGCGCAGGCAGACCGAGCCCGGGTCCATCAGGTGCTGTTCAACCTGCTCGACAACGCCGTGCGCCTGACGCCGGCGGGCGGCGAGGTGTCCCTCATCGCCGACCGGGAAAGCAAGCACGTCAAGGTGATGGTCGAGGACCGGGGGCCGGGCATTGCGAGGGAAAATATTCCGCTCGTCTTCGAGCGGTTCTACCGGGCCGATGCCTCCCGCTCGCGCAGCGACGGGGGCGCCGGGCTCGGGCTTGCGATCGCCCGCTCCATCGTCGAGGCGCACGGCGGCCGGATCGGCGCCGAACCCCGCAGCGGCGGAGGCATGCGTTTTTGGTTTACCCTGCCCGCCGCGGGCCCGGAGGCCGAGACCCCCGCGCTTGCCCACGCCATGCAACGCAACGAGGAGGAGATGTGAGGTCCGCGACCAGCACGATCCGGCTCAGTGCCGGGCAACGGTACGGTGCCGTCGATTGCACCGACGACCTGCGGCGCGCCATCAAGGACGCCGGCATCACCAACGGCTGTGCCGTCGCCTACTGCCAGCACACCACCGCCGCGCTGGTCATCAACGAGTGGGAGGACGGCGTCCACCACGACCTCGCTCGCCGCTTGGACGTGCTCGTGCCGCCGGACGAGTACTACGCGCACGACGACATGGACCGCCGCACGCAGAACATCGAGGACGAGCACGAGCGGCCCAACGGCCGCGCGCACTTGGCGCAGATGCTGGTCGGCGCGACCTCGCACGCGATTCCGGTCGCCGATGGCGAGCCGATGCTCGGCCGCTGGCAGCGGCTGATCTTCGTCGAGCTAGACGACCCGCGCGACCGCGACGTCCTGTTCCACGTCTTCGGCGAGTAGCCGCCGGTGCCGCCCGTTCTCGAAACGGCGCGGCTCGTGTTCCGGCGGTTCGAGCCCGGCGACCTCGACGCGCTCGCGGCGCTCTACGCCGACCCGGAGATCCGGCGCTTCTTCCCGGAAGGCATCCTCACGCGCGCCGAGACCCATGAGGAGGTGACGTTCTTCCTGAACGGGCATCCGAAGAACCAGGATCTCGGGCTGTGGGCGGCGATCGAGCGCGAGACCGGCGCATTCGTCGGACGATGCGGCCTGCTGCCCTGGACGATTGACGGCGTCGAAGAGGTCGAGGTGGCGTTCCTGATCGCGAAGGACCGATGGGGCGAAGGCTTGGCGACCGAGGCGGCACGCGGGCTCGTGACCTACGCGCATGAACGGCTGGGGCTCGCCCGGCTCATCTGTCTGATCATGTACGGCAACGAGGCGTCGGTGCGTGTGGCCGAGAAGGCCGGCTTCCGATTCGAGCGGGAGCACACCGACGAATACGGTCCCTGCATGATCTACGCGCGTTAATTTGGTCATATAAGTTCGCTATTCGGAGCCAAATGACCAACAAACGTCGCAGGGACTAGCCGATCGGCCGCGTGCGTTGGCCCTCGGCGGTGTCCTCCACGTCGAAGCCGAGGCCTCGAATCTGCCCCCGCAGCCGGTCCGATTCCGCGAAGTCCTTCGCCGCTCGGGCCTGCTGCCGCTGCGCGAGCAGCTCGGCGATGTCGGTCGGCACCGCGGCCGCCTCGCCGGCCTCGCGCTGGAGATTCAAGCCCAGGAACGCGTCCCAGCGCGCGAGCAGCCGGGCCTTCGCGCCCGGCGCGAGATCCGGCGTCGAGACGACCTCGGCGGCCAGCGCGACGGCCGAGGTCGTGTCCAGGTCGTCGGCGATCGTCTCGCTGAAGCGTGTGTCGTATTTGGACTCCAGGTCGGACCTGGGTGCCGCGGCGCCGCGCGACCAGTCGCCGACCAGGCGCCGCCAGCGGGCCAGCGTCGTCTCGGCCGCACCGAGCGCGTCCCGCGTGAAGTTCATCTGCGCGCGGTAACGGGACTGCAGCAGCAGCAGCCGCACCGCGAGCGGCTCGGCATGTCCCATGGCCGCCAGGTCGCGCAGGTCGTAGAAGTTGCCTGCGCTCTTGGCCATCTTGCGTCCCTCGCTGAGAAGGTGCGCGCCATGCACCCAGTGCCGCACGACCTGATGTCCGGCCGCGCCATCGGACTGAGCGATCTCGTCCTCGTGGTGCGGGAACACGTTGTCCTCGCCGCCGGTGTGAATGTCGAAGCGATCGCCCAGGTGCTCGATCGACATCGCGGAGCACTCGATGTGCCATCCGGGAAAGCCGTCTCCCCACGGGGACGGAAACTTGATGACTCGGTTCGGGCCGGCGTGCATCCACAGCACGAAGTCGGAGTGGTGCCGCTTGTTCGGGTCGCCGATCTCCTTGCGATGGCCGGTCTGGAGCTCGTCGAGCGTGTTGCCTGAGAGGCGTCCGTAGGCGGGAAACGACGCGGTGTCGTAGTACACGTGCCCATCCACGGCATACGCGTGCCCGCGTTCGATCAGCTTGGCGATGATCTCGATCATCTGCGGGACGTGATCGGATGCCTTCGGATAGAGGATCGCGCGCCGGATGCCGATCGCGTCCACGTCCTCGAGGAACGCCGCGGTGTAGAACGACGCGATCTCCTGGGGGGACTTGTTCTCGACACCGGCGGCGACGAGCATCTTGTCCTCGCCCCGGTCGAAGAGCTCATCGGTCATGTGGCCGACGTCGGTGATGTTCTGGATCTGACGAGCCTCGATGCCGTGGAAGCGGTATGCGCGGCAGATCAGGTCGGCCATCAGGAACGTGCGAAGGTTGCCGATGTGCGCGAAGCGATACACCGTGGGCCCGCACGAATACATCGTAAGCGTGTTCTCGCGTTCGGGCCGCATCTCGACGACCGCCCGCTCCATCGTGTCGTAGAGGCGCATCCGTCCATCATACGGTCGCCTCGCACGAGGGATCCGGTGAATTCTCCCGATATGCTGGCCTGGCGATGACGGCGATCTTGATCGGCATCGGTATCGGTCTTTTGGCCGGGGTGCTCTCCGGCCTGTTCGGCGTCGGTGGCGGCATCGTCATGGTGCCGGCGCTGGTGCTGCTCGGGCTCACGCAGCGCGAGGCGTCCGGCACCTCGCTCGCGGCGCTGGTCGCGCCCGTGGCGATCTTCGGCGTTATCGAGTACGCCCGCCGCCACGAGATCCGCGTCCCTTACGCGATCGGGCTGGGCATCGGCCTTGCGATCGGCGCCTTCTTCGGCGCGCGTTTGGCCGGCAAGATCTCGAACGTGATGTTGATGCGTGGCTTCGGAGCGCTGATGCTCGCCGTGTCGATCCGCTTCCTGTTCTTCGCGCGTTAGCCCCCCCGGCGCCGGCGCGCCTTCGTCATTCGCTCTCGAGATGACGCAGCACCGTCCCGGCGAGCACGTCGTGGCGGCCGTCGAAGAAGTGGCCCGCTCCATCGATCACCACCGACGCTCCGCCGTATCGCTGCGCGAGGCGCTCGACGTCCGCGGGGAGGGAAACCGGATCCTGCGTGCCGCAGACGAACAGGGTCCGAAGAGATCCTGCGGCCTCGGGGGCGGGAAGCGCGGGAAGCTCGATGCGCGAGCCGGCCGACACCGGCGGCGCGATACCCGCGTAGGCGGCGACGTCGCCGTCGCGAACCGCGGCCACGAGGCCGACGACCGAGCCGAAGGACCATCCCGCGACCGCGACGGTCGCGCCGGGCGCCTCGGCGCGCACGAACGCCAGCGCGGCCGCGACGTCTTCGATCTCGCCGCGACCCCCGTCGAAGCTGCCTTCGCTGCGGCCCACGCCGCGGAAGTTGAATCGCAGCGACGCCCACTGCGCCTTGTACAGCGCGCGTTGAAGCGCCGGCAGGATCGCGTTGGACATCGAGCCGCCCATGGGGGGATAGGCATGGCACAGAACCGCGACGCCGCGGGGGCCGTCGGGGATCGCAAGCCGCCCCTCCAGCTCGGGGCCGGCCCCGGACGAGAAACCAACCGCACGTGCCTCCATCTGGCGCATTCCCTACAGCGCGGCCGCCGGCGCCGCAAGGAGGCTGGCTAGCGCAAGAACCAGGTCACGAGCGCGCTCATCTCGGCGAGGCGCCCGTTGAAGGCGTGGTCCGCGCCCGGCACCAGCTCCATCTCGCCGCCGAGCATCTTCGCGAGCTCGGCCGCGTCCCGCTCGTCGCAGGCGGGATCGGCCGACCCGCACACCAGCAGCGTGCGGGTCGTCCAGTCGGCGAGCCTCTGCGGCTCGGGAAGCGACGGGATCCCGGGGCCGGAGACCGACACGGGCGGTGACAGGCCTACGAACACATCGACCGACAGGCTGCCGGTGCAGGCCCACAGCGCTATGGTCGCGCCCGAGGACCAGCCCACCACGGCCGTGACGTCGGTCGCGACGGCATCCTCGGCCCACGCGATCGCGCCCCGGACGTCGTCGAGCTCGCTGCGCGCGGAGGCCGGCGCGCCCTGGCTGCGGCCGATGCCGCGATAGTTGAAGCGCAGCGAGGCCCAGCCGGCCGTGTCCAGGGCGCGGGTGAGCGAGGGCATCAAGACGTTGGGCATAAGGCCGTCGGCCGGGGTTGGGGGGTGGCAGAGGACGGCAACGCCTCGCGGAGCCGTCTGGGGAAGATGAAGCCGGCCTTCCAGCCGAACGCCGTCGTGGCTCGGGAACGCGACGCTACGTACGGGCACGACCCCTCCCTGGACATATGCTGGCGGGCGACCCAAAAGTCGGCCGGGGGCGACGGCCGGGCTCTCGATGTCACAGGGAACAACGCAGAAGCGACCCGTTTCTTACACGGGCCCTGCCCCGGTGTCGTCTGCCCCGGTGTCGTCTGCCCCGGTCGCGCCGCGGCTCCCGGGCCGGCCGGGGGCGTCGGGGATGGTCTTGGCGGCGACCACCAGGGCCCGCTCGACCCGGATCAAATCCCCCCGTTTGGTTCGAATCACGAACGAACGGTCGTCGCATTCCTCCAGGACCCCCACGGCATCGGTCATGAAGCCGTCCGCGGTCCGTGACCGGACGGTGACGCGGCGTCCGACGTCCCCGCAGCCCAAGCGATTCGTGTGCTCGTAGCGCATCGTTTTGACGCTCCCCAGGTAGAATGCTATTCAGACGCTAAACCGAAACGACGAACCGGAGGGAGTACCCGCTGTGACCTACACGATCGCGGAGCCTTGCATCGACGTGAAGGACAAGGCCTGTATCGAAGAGTGCCCCGTCGACTGCATCTACGAGGGTCCGCGGATGCTCTACATCCAGCCGGACGAGTGCGTCGACTGCGGCGCCTGCGAGCCCGCCTGCCCCGTGGAGGCGATCTTCTACGAAGACGACGTGCCCGACATGTGGAAGCAGTTCACCCCGGTGAACAAGGAGTGGTTCGACCAGACCGGTCTCGGGTCTCCCGGCGGCGCCGCCAAGGCGGGTCCCCAGGGCGTCGACCACCCCGTCGTCGCGAACTGGCAAGCAGGCTGATTCCCGAGGTCCTTCGAAGCGAGAAGTCAGCGGCCGGTGGGCGACCACCGGCCGCTTCTTATTTTGCGAGCCGCGCTACTTGCCGACCTTCTGAAGGAATTCCGTCATCGCCGGGATGACCACGCCGGGATTCTCCAGCGGCGACATGTGACCGGCGTCCGGGACCGCGACGAAGGTGCAGTCCGGGATCGTGCCCGCGGCAGTGCGGGCCGCGTCGATCGGCATGATCTGGTCGCCCTCGCCGTGGATCCACAGGCACGGCACGTCGATGACCGACAGGTCCGAGTCCGGCCGGTCGCGCATCGCGAGCAGGTCCGCGGCCGCGACCTCGGGCGGTGTGGACTCGAACATCGCGCGCGTGGCCGCCACGAGCTCCTCGGACGGGTTCGGGCCGAACATCTTCGGAAGCACCCCGTCCACCAGCGGCTGGATGCCTTGCTCGCGCACCGCGGCGGCGGTTTTCTCGCGGCCGGCTTTGGCTTCGTCGGAGTCGGCTTCGGGCTTGGTGTCGGCGAAGATCATCGAACGGACCTTGTCCTTGTGCCGCCGCCAGAACGCCATCGCGACGTAGCCGCCCATCGACAGCCCGCAGATGTCGGCCTTGTCCACGCCGATGTCGTCCAGCGTCGCGGCGACGTCGTCGGCGAACAGATCCATCGAGAAGCCGTCGGCGGAGTCCACCTGCGTGTAGCCGTGGCCGCGCAGGTTCACGGCGATGACTGTGCGCACCTTCGCGAGCCCCTTGAGCTGCTCGATCCACATCGAGGAGTTGAGCGGGAAGCCGTGGATCAGGACCAAGGCGGGGCCGCCGCCACGCTCTTCGTAGGTAAGGACCATCGGATCGGACATCGGTTCCTCCTAAAGGTTGCCGTCTTCTGGTGGAAGCACGCCGGGCGCGGCCCGGTCTCCGCCGGCCGTCCAGCGTTTGCGCTGCTTGGCCGCCAGCTTGCCCATCAGCGCGATCGCGCCGGGGTCTTCTTCGCCGGGCCGGGTCTCGATCCAGCCCGCGTCGGTGAGCGCGCGCATCCATTCGGCGCCGCGCTCGGTCCGGACGATCGTGAGCGTCCACCCGTCCGACTGGCCCAGGCCGCCGGTCGAGATGTCGGCGTGCTCGGCCGCGAAGTCGGGACACAGCTTGCAGCCTTCGCGCGTGAACGGATGGCATTCCTTCAGCGGCACGTCGATCTGCTCGCCGGTGGATTTGCGCCAGATCTGGAACTTGCCTTTGACGTTGACCTTGGCGACGTCCTCCAGAGGGATGCCGAGCTCGTTCTGCACCTTGCCGACCATCAGCCCGTCGTAGTCGAACGACTTCGAGCACAGCAGCCCGATGGTGAGCGCGATCCGCCGCTTGTACTTGGCGACGTTGCGCGCGGTGAGCGTGCCGTTGATCGAGGCCTGGCAGCTCATGCCGACCAGCGCCAGATTCTTCAGCTTCAACGCCTCGGCTTCTTTCATCGCGAGCGGGTTCGCCGAGTAGGTGTAACGCGAGCCCGCCGTCGCGAGCACGCCTTCGCGATCGGTGACCAGCCCGGGCACGACGTCGAAGGCACGCTCATCGCTGAACTTCGAAACCAATGCGCCGTCGATCAGGTCGTTCTCGAGCCCGTAGATCAGAAGCGCCGATACCAGGCCGCCGTCCTGGCCGGCCTTGAAGATGTCGGGGTTGCTCGCGCGGACGAGCAGGATCTCCTTGTAGATGCCGAACACCTCGTCGGGACGGCGCGCCCGGCCGAACAGCGCCTCGTCGCATTCGACTTCCCAGACGCGAAAGCGCGGACAGGCTTTCGTGCAGATGTCGCATCCGCGCTGGCCGTGGACGCAGTCGTCGATGGGCGTCGAATCCTCGATGTTGAACGGCTTGTAGGCCTTCGAGTGGTCGTAGCCGAGCACGTCACGCGGACAGGCCATCACGCATGCGGCGCATCCGGTGCAGTAGTTGGGCGTGACGACCTCGTGGAAAAGCTCTTTCCACTGGCCGTACGGCCGCTCGACGGTGGTGGTCTCCGGCACGGTCTCGGTCATGGAGGCTCATTCTAGGGGGAGCGCGTCGCGGGACGCACTCCGGCCACGGAGCAGCGCCGATCCCTCGCTCGGGGGAGGGCTACATCGAGGGCGGCGCGAGCTTGGCGGCGCGCTGGCTGCGCTCGAAATCGTCGTCGGTGAGCGTGAGGAAGTCCACGGGCTTTCCGCCGACCAGGTGCTGGTCGATGATCTGCTCCACGTCCTGGACGGTGACGCCGCCGTACCAGACGTCGTCGGGAGCGATGTAGAGCGTGGGCCCCGCCAGGCACGGCTCGAGGCATCCGGTCGCCACGACCTTGAAGTGCGTGAGGGCCTTCTCGCCCTGCTGGTCACGAAGCTCCTGGAAAACGTCGAGGCAGCCGCGCTGGACGCACGATCCTTTCGGATGCCCTTCAGGCCGCTCGTTGGTGCACACGTAGACGTATTTCTCGGGCTTGCCCATTGGCCGCTCCTTCCTTGAACGGTCATCGTATCGAAGCGCCGTTACAATCGCCGGTCATGGACCTCGGCCTGCGCGGACGCGCCGCACTGATCACCGCCTCGAGCAAGGGCATCGGCCGTGCCGCGGCGTTCGCGCTCGCGAGCGAAGGCTGCGACGTGGCCATCTGCGCGCGCGGCGAGGACACGCTTCGCGAAACCGAATCCGAGCTGTCGAAGCTCGGCGTGCGCGTGCGCGCGACCGTCGCGGACGTCTCCAAACCGGAGGACTGCCGGCGCGTCGTGGAAGGAGCGGCCGACGAGTTCGGCCGCCTCGACATTCTCGTGCCGATCGCCGGCGGCCCGCCGCCCGGTCCCTTCGACGCCTTCGACGACGACGCCTACAAGCGCGCGCTCGAGCTGGACCTGATGAGCGTGGTGCGGCTGTGCACCGCTGCGGTTCCGCACATGCGCGCGCAGCGCTGGGGCCGCATCGTGACGGTGCAGTCGGTGGCGATCAAGCAGCCGCTGCAAGGTCTGGTGCTGTCGAACACGGCGCGCGCCGGCGTCGCCGGGTTCATGAAGACGCTCGCCAACGAGCTCGCCGCCGAAGGCATCACCGCCAACACCGTTTGTCCGGGTCCCACGCTGACCGATCGCATCCGCACCTTGGCCGAGGACGGCGCGCGCCAAGGCGGCGTTTCCTTCGACGAGGTCATCAAAAGTTTCGAGGCCGACATCCCGATGCGCCGGCTCGGCAAGCCGGAGGAGATCGCCGCGACGGTCGCGTTCCTGAGCGGCGAGCCCGCCGCGTTCCTCACCGGCGTCACCGTCCAGGTGGACGGCGGCATGACCCGCGCGCTGCTCTAGCCCGACAGGTACGCGTCGAACAGCTCCGCATAGATTCGCGCGCCGTCGATCAGATCGGTTATGGCAACGTGCTCGCCGGTGGTGTGCGCCTGATCCAGCGAGCCCGGCCCGAAGATGATGGTCGGGATCCCGGCCGTGCCGGCGAGGACGTGCGCGTCGGTCGCACCGGTCATCGCGCCGATCGCACCCGGCCGGCCCCGCACCGCCTCGTGCGCCTCGACCGCGCGTCGCACGATCTCCTCGCCGGGATCGACCTCGACCGGGTCGGCGCGGTGCACGATCTCGAGCGTCACCGACAGGCCCGCGTCCTTCAACGCCGCCTGCATCTGATCGATGATGCCCTGGTCGGTCTCGCCGGGCAGGGTGCGCCGGTCCATCGCCAGGCGGCACGCGTCGGCGACGATGTTGATCTTGGAGCCGCCCTCGACGGTGCCGAAGTTCAGCGAGGGCTCGCCCAGCAGCGGATGAGATCGCCCCGTGCGGAGGGCGCGCAGGACCGGGATCGCGCGCGCCATCTCCTCGATGGCGTTCACGCCGAGGTCGGGCCGCGAGCCGTGCGCCGCCACCCCGGCGGTGCGGGCGATGATCCAGAGCATGCCGCGTTCGGCCACGGCCACGTTCAAGTCGGTCGGCTCGCCCACGATCGCCGCGTCCGCGCCGGCGAGGCCGCGCTGGTGGAGTGCCATGGTCCCGTGCGGGCCGAGCACCTCCTCGTCGGCCACGAGCTGCAGGACGAGCTTGCCGCGCCGGGGCCCGC
>DATLFO010000383.1:0-15826 GCA_035541035.1 Actinomycetota bacterium | reverse complement strand
CCCACCGGAACGGGCCCATGCCCTCGCAGAACAGCGGCCGGAGGTAGGCGGGCACGAACCCGGGATAGGAGAAGGCCCGGTCGCGGTCGAGGCCGCCGTCGACCGCGCCGGCCCGCAGGGAGTTGCCGTAGTCGAAGACCTCGGCGCCGCCGCGCATCAGCGCGACCATCGCCTCGCAGTGCACGGCCATGGATTCCCGCGCGCGCTTGACGTAGCCGGACGGGTCGGCCGCGCGCAGATCGGCGGCCTCAGCCACGGTCAGGCCGCGGGGCACGTAGCCGTTGAGCGGATCGTGCGCGCTGGTCTGGTCGGTCACCACGTCCACCGCCCGGCCGCGCTGCACCACCGCCGGGAACGCATCCGCCGCGTTGGCGCACACGCCGATCGAGACCGCGCGCCCCTCGCGGCGGGCCGCCTCGGCCCGCGCGAACGCGTCCTCCAACGAGGACGCCTGCTCGTCCAGATAGCGATGCTCGATGCGGCGCTCGATCCGGGCCGGATCCACCTCGACGCAGATCGCGATGCCCTCGTTCATCGTGACCGCCAGCGGCTGCGCGCCGCCCATGCCGCCCAGCCCCGCGGTGAGCACCACCTTGCCGCGCAAGGTCCCGTCGTAGCGTTTGGCCGCCAGGGCCGCGAACGTCTCGTAGGTGCCTTGCAGAATCCCTTGCGTCCCGATGTAGATCCACGACCCGGCCGTCATCTGACCGTACATCGTCAGCCCGGCGGCCTCGAGCTCCCAGAAGTGCTCCCAGTCCGCCCAATCGGGGACCAGCATCGCGTTCGAGATCAGCACGCGCGGCGCCATTGGATGGGTCCGGAACACTCCGACGGGCTTGCCGCTTTGGATCAGCAACGTTTGGTCGTCGTCGAGCGCGGTCAGCTCGCGTACGATCGCGTCGAATGCCTCCCAGCTTCGCGCGGCCTTGCCCGAACCGCCGTAGACGACGAGATCCTCGGGCCGTTCGGCGACCTCGGGATCCAGATTGTTGTGCAGCATCCGAAGCGCCGCCTCTTGCGGCCAGCCCTTGGCCGTGAGAGCGCCACCCCGCGGAGCCCGAATCGTTCTCACGCAGGCCAGACTACCGCGCATCGGGAATTTCCCGGCCGTGCCGGGCGCTCGGACCCGGGGCGGAATCGCTTGCAAAAGGTAGCGGAACCCCGCGGCCGGTCCCGTCGTCATAGATGCGATGGAAGGACAGGAGGAGTCATGAAAGCGAAGGGCATCACTCTGGGGGCGGCTGCACTGCTGGTCGCGCTGGTCCTGGGGGCGTGCGGCACGTCGCAACCGGCGGGCGGCGCCGATCCCGGAGGCGAAAAGCCCCGGACGACGACCCACACCGAGGACAACTGGACCATCGTGACGCCGGTCGGCTGGGTTCGCACCGACATCACCAAGGACGCAGACGCGAAGAAGGCGATCCGCTACGCCCATGCCGACGGCCGCTACGTGATCGTGGCCATCGACCCGCTGGGGTCGGGCTACGAAAGCGACGCGGTCTGGCGCTACGAGGTCAAGGGCAACCGCTTCGAGATCGTCTCCAAGGACGACTGCACGGGCGGTCAAGGCTGCAGCATCGACGACCAGCGCTACGACGGGTACGTGTTCTCGAAGAACACCGGACCGGCACCGAAGGTCGCGGGCCACGAGTACTACTTCATCTTCGGGAACACCAAGAGCACGACAATCGATGCGGACGAGTTCGAGACGATCATCGAAAGTCTCGAAGCGAAGTAGGCGAGCACGATCGGGGCGGCGCGCCCCGGGCGAGGCTGCGAAGGACGGACGGCTCGAACACGAAGCCGGCCCGCCGGGACCGATCGAACACGAATCGGCCCACGACGCAGGCTTGACCGGACGGCGCGCCGCTTCGCGTTCCCGGCCGAGACCGCGGCCTAGAGCCCGGCTGCGGCCTCGGCCGCCGCGACCAGATCCGGCAACAGCGCGACGGCGTGCGTGATCTGCGGGGACAGCTCGCGGTCCGACGGCATCGGATCGACCTGCTCGCGCAGCACCGCGCAGGCGGCCGTCGCGGCCGGTGACGGCTTCAGCGGCGCGCGCAGATCCAGCGCCTGCGCCGCGCACAGCACCTCGATCGCGAGCACGGTGCGCGCGTTCGCCAGGGACTGGCGAAGCTTCAGGCCGGCGTGGAAGCCCATGCTGACGTGATCCTCGGTCGTGCCCGATGTCGGGATCGTGTCCACCGACGACGGGACCGCCAGCCGCTTCGCGTCCGAGACCAGCGCCGCCTGCGTGTACTGGGCAAGCATGAAGCCCGAGTTCACGCCCGCGTCCGGCGCCAGGAACGCCGGCAGGCCGTTGGAGTGCGCCGGGTCGAGCATCCGGTCGGTGCGCCGTTCGCTGATCGATGCCAGCTCGCATGCGGCGATCGCCAGGAAGTCCAACGCGAACGCGACCGGCTCGCCGTGGAAGTTTCCGGCCGACTCGACCGCGCCGATCTCGTGCAGCACGACCGGGTTGTCGACCTCGGAGGCAAGCTCGCGATCGGCGACGGCGCGCGCGTGGGCGGCAGTGTCGCGGCAGGCGCCGTGCACCTGCGGCGCGCAGCGCAGCGAGTAGGCGTCCTGCACGGCGTGCTCGACGCTGCGATGCGAGGCGATGATCTCGCTCCCGGCGGTCATGGTCCGCAGCCGCCCAGCAGATACGCCTTGCCCGGGGTGCGGACGCAGCGCATGAAGCGCCGGCGCGAACGGCCGGTCGGTCGCGAGCAGCGCCTCGACCGTCATCGCGCACGCGACGTCGGCCGCGCGGGTGAGCAGATCGAAGTCGTGCAGGGCCAGCGACAGCATCGATAGCATGCCTTCGGTGCCGTTGACCAGCGCGAGCCCTTCCTTCGCCTCCAGCACGACCGGCTCGATGGCCGCATCGCGCAGCGCTTCGGCCGCCGGCACGGGCGCGCCGCCGCGAACACGAACCATGCCTTCGCCCAGCAGCGCGAGTGCGCAATGCGCGAGCGGCGCCAGATCGCCGCTGGCTCCCACCGAGCCGTAGCGCGGCACGACCGGCGTGATGCCCGCGTTGAGCAGCGCCGCGATCGCCTCCACCAGCACCGGGCGAGCGCCCGCGTGCCCGGCCGCGAGCGTGCGGGCGCGCAGCAGCATCATGCCGCGCACGATCTCGTTGTCGATCGGCTCGCCCGCCCCGGCCGCGTGCGAGCGCACGATCGAGTGCTGCAGCTCGACCGCGGCTTCGCGCGGGATGCGCACGTTGGCGAGCGCCCCGAAGCCGGTGGTGATGCCGTAGACGATCTGCTCGCGCTCGACGGCGGCATCCACCAGCGCGCGGCCGGGCCGCATCCGCTCGGCGACGGCCCCATCGACCGCGACGTGCTCGCCTTCGCGGGCGACCGCCACGACGTCGGCAATCCCCAACGGATCGCCCGTTATGCGAACGCTCATCGGGACTCCACGCCGGCAAGGTACGACAGCAGCACGGCGCACGCGACCCGCACGGTCATGCCCGCGAGGTCGGTGGACGGGTCCACCTCGGTGATGTCGATGCCGCGTACCCGTTCGTCGGCGCCGGCGATGAACGCGGCCTGCTCCAAATCCTGCGGCCACAGCCCGCCCGGAAGCGAGGCGGCCGTCCCGGGCGAAAACGCACGGTCGAGCACGTCGATATCGAAGTCGCACCAGATGCGCGATGCCCCCGCTGCCGCGAGCGCTCCGATGGCTTCCTCGAGCACGGCGCGCATCCCGCGATCCCGGACGGCGGTCGCCGGGACCCAGCGGATCCCGTACTCGGCGGCCCGTTCGGTGTAGAAGCGTGAGTTGGCGAAGCCGTGGATGCCGATCTGGATGATGCGCTCACCGGGCAGCCCTGCTTCGACCAGCCGACGCACGGGTGAGCCGTTCGTCGCGCCGTCCCGCACATCGTGATGCGCGTCGAACGTGATCAGGGCGTCGGCGTCGGCGCCGGCCGCCGCGCCGGCGGTGATCGAGTTGTCGCCGCCGACGACGGCGAGCGGGACACCGGCCGAGGACAGCGCGCGCACGCACGCCTCGATGCGCCGCTCGACGTCCTCGACGTCCCCTTTCGCGTCGACGTTGCCGGCGTCCAGGATCGAGGCGACCTCGAGCGCCACGCCGTAGTCGGTCGAGTAGGCCGAGAAGCGAGGGAGCGCTCCGCGGACGGCGGCGGGCGTTTGATCGCATTTGGCCCCCGACAGCGAGCCGCCGCTGTAGGGCACGCCGAGCATGATCGCGACCGGATCGACGACCTTGTCCGCAATGGCCTCGGACGCGTGCGGGAAGTTCGGATCCGCGCGAGGGCCGCGCTCGATCGGACGGTCGATCTCGCGCAGGTACGGGATGCCGGCAAGGTCCACGGCGCCCAATCATAGAGGGGAACGCATTCGCGGCCGCCCTGCGAGGGCACTACGATGAACGCATGGCCACGAAACCTCTGCTGCCGCTGGTCCTGGACCGCGCGCCCAGCCCCGCCACGAGCGAGCTCGGCACCGAATGCACCGACCTGCCGCCCGCATCCGACCCGGCGCTGGTGGCTCGCGCCGCCGCGGCCAAGCAGGCGCTCGACGATCAGGTCGTGATCCTCGGCCACCACTACCAAAAGCAAGAGGTCATCCAGTTCGCCGACGCGCGCGGCGACAGCTACAAGCTCGCGAAGTTCGCCGCCGAAGCCGGCGCACCATACGTGGTCTTCCTGGGCGTGCACTTCATGGCCGAGTCCGCCGACATCCTGACCGGCGACGACCAGCAGGTGATCCTTCCCGACCTCGCGGCCGGCTGCTCGATGGCCGACATGGCCGAGATCGGCCAGGTCGAAGAAGCCTGGGCCGCCATCGAGGCGGTCTCCGCGGGCAGCACGGTTCCGCTGACCTACATGAACTCCTCGGCCGCGATCAAGGCGCTGACCGGGCGCGAGGGCGGCGCGATCTGCACCTCGTCGAACGCGGCCGCCGCCATGCGCTGGGCGTTCGAGCGCAAAGACAAGATCCTGTTCCTTCCCGACCAGCATCTGGGCCGCAACACGGCTGTGCGCGCGCTGGGCCTGTCGATGGACGATTGCCTCGTGTGGGATCCGTATCGCGACATGGGCGGGCTCACCGACGAGCAGATCGAATCGGCGAAGGTGCTGCTGTGGAAGGGCCATTGCAGCGTGCACCAGCGATTCCAGCCGGAGCACGTCGCCGCCGTGCGCGAGCGGGTGCCCGGCGTGCGGGTCATCGTGCATCCGGAGTGCCGCTACGAGGTCGTCGAGGCCGCCGACGACGTCGGCTCGACCGAGCACATCATCTCCACGATCGCCGCCGCCGAGCCGGGATCCAAGTGGGCGGTCGGCACCGAGCTGAACCTGGTGACGCGCATCGCGTCCGAGCATCCCGATAAGACCGTGGTGTTCCTGGACCGCACCGTGTGCTTCTGCGCGACGATGAACCGCATCGATCTGCCGCATCTGGTCTGGGCGCTCGAAAACCTCACACAAGGGCGCGTCGTCAACCGTGTACACGTCGAGCCGGAGACGGCGCAGTGGGCACGCGTGGCGCTCCAGCGGATGCTCGAGATCTCCTAGCCCGCCCACGAGCGTGCCGAAAGGGCCCGCGATCGGGCCCCTTCGACCGTTCGGCCGGCTCTCCCCCGAGGCCGGACGCTGCAAAGAGAAAGGGGGGCGGGCCAGGGTTCCCACCCCCCTGAGGAGACCGCGGTGAGGTTGGCTCGGGCTCGCCGGCGGGCGCCGGCGAAACATCCCCTCACTGCCAGGTCTTGAGCCGCCCGCTCCCAGGGTGAGCGACCGGCCCTGCGAGCCTGCTGTTGGCGTTCCCGGCCCGCACACTAAGAACTACGACCCGGAAAGGGCCGTCTTACGGTCGGGTTTGCGCGCTAGCTGTTGCGCGGAGCGAAGCAGTCGACGGTCGGGCAGGGCACGCACTGCTGGTGCGAGAGCCAGGGCTCACCGAGGATCACCAGACCGCTGCGGAAGCAGATCGAGTCGGCACGCGCGGGCGAGCCGCCTACCCCGAGCACGGCAGCCGCGAGCGCCACCAGCGCGAGCAGACGCTTCATCGGTCCTCCCCGTCGTCCCCGCGCGGGTCCTGGTAGATCGCGTTGCAGGTCGTCTCTCGTCCCTTGCAGGCCGAGTCGAACGCGGTGCCGGCGGCCGACGCTTCGTTCTTCTGATGGATCACATCGGGACCGACGCCGAGCAGCTTCTGGTCGGGCGCGGCGGGATTGTCGATGTCGGCGTTGCCGCGGATCCGCCGGTCACCCTTCTCGACGGTGGGGCCGCCGGGGATCCCGAAGCGGGTCACGCCGTCTTCGGGCTGCTCGCCGGGGACCGTCGCGCCCATGGGAGCGACGCGGCCCCCGCCGGCCGAGACCGGCTCGGTCGCCGCGACCGACACGACCGGGCTCGCGGACAGCCGGCCCTCGGATCCGCCGGACAAGGGTGCGACCACGCTCATCGCGGCCACGATCGCCACGGCGGCGGCGACGGATCCCGTCGCGGCGCCGGCCGCTTCGACCGGCACGCCGAAACCGGCGCGAGCGGCCGCGTCCCGGACGCGGATCTTGACCCAAAAGACCACGCCGAAGGCTCCTTCGCCGACGTGGCGGAGCCGGTCGCGAAGCGAGCGGCGCGCGCGATGCAGCAGCGCGTCGGCGGCGTTGCGGCCGATGCCGAGCTTGTCGCCGACCTCCGCGGGCGTCATGCCGCCCAGCGAGTACAGCAGCGCAGTCTGGTGGCGATCGGGAAGCTCGCTCACGGCGCTGCGAACCTCGTGGCTTCGCTGGCGGCGGATGACCTCCTCGGTGGGGTCGGCCGCCGGATCGCCGACGTCCTCAGCCGAGTCGAGCGGCACCAGATGCGGCGCGACGCGGCGATGACGGTCGATCAGAAGATTGCGGGCGATACGGTTGATCAGCGGGTCGAGCCCGTCCCCGGTGACGCCCCAGCGCCGCACGTGCACGTAGGCGCGCATGGCGGCTTCCTGGGCGAGGTCGGCGGCTTCCTCGGGCGTGCAGCCCCGGGCCCGGAACAGGCCTTTGAGCCGCGCGAACGTGCGCCGATACGTCTGATCGAGCTCGGGCGGAATGTCGGGCTCGAGAAAGCGTGCTTCGATCGACAGGGCCGTTCACCCCCTCCGGGATTTCCATCCCCTTTGCGGCCGTTGTGAGTCTACGGCCGGTGCACCCAATTTGGAACCCCGGCCTTCGGTGATTATTCGCGCCGGGCGCCCTCGTCCCTTCCGGCTTTTGCTAGCCCTGCCTGCCTTTGCCGGTTTTTCCGGAACGGCTGCGAGAACGAACGTTCGAGACAGGTGGTCGTGACCCGGGAGCGCCTAGGGCTCGGTCTGCTGGACGCCTTCTTGCAGCGTGTCCCAGGCCAGGACGGCGCATTTGATCCGCACCGGATACTTCGTGACGCCCTTGAGCGCGACCAGATCACCGAGCGCCTCCTCGTCCTCGACCGGCTTGCCGGCCATCATGGCCCGGAAGTCGAGGATCAGCTTCTCGACGTCGGCGAGGGGCTTGCCTTTCACCAGATCGGTCAGCATCGACGCGCTGGACTGCGAAATCGAGCAGCCCTGGCCTTCGAAGGCGACGTCGGCGACGACCCCGTCGCGCACCACCGCGTGGATGGTGATCTCGTCGCCGCACAACGGGTTGTTGTGCGTCAGATCGACGGTCGAGCCTTCCAGCTCGTGCTTGTTCCGCGGATTGCGGTAGTGGTCGAGGATGACCTCGCGGTACAGATCGTCGAGTGACATGGCGGCGTCAGGATACCCGGTGGCGGCTCATCAGAACGGCAGCCCTCCCCCGCCCGCGAAGATCTCCTTCGCGTGGGTGAGCGCGTCGATGAGCGCGTCGATGTCTTCGGTGGTGTTGTAGACGTTGAACGACGCACGCGCGGTCGCGGGAACGCCCAGACGCCGCATCAGCGGCTGCGCGCAGTGATGACCGGCACGGATGCACACGCCGAACGTGTCCACGATCGTGCCGAGATCGTGCGGGTGGATGTCGCCGTACCAGAACGAGACCACGCCGCCTTTGACGCTCATATCGCGCGGACCGTGGATCGTGACCTCGCCGAGATCGTCGAGGCGGTCGATCGCGTAACGGGTCAGCTCGACTTCGTGCTCGTGCACGGCGTCCATGCCGAGATCGGTCAGGTAGTCGCATGCCGCGCCCAGACCCACGGCCGGCGCGATCGGCGGCGTCCCGGCTTCGAACTTGTAGGGGATCTCGTTGTAGGTCGAGCGGTCGAACCAGACTTCGCGGATCATCTCGCCGCCGCCCAGGAACGGATCCATCGCTTCCAGATGCTCGGGCTTGGCCCACAGCGCGCCCGAGCCGGTCGGGCCGAGCATCTTGTGGCCCGACAACGCGTAGAAATCCGCGTCCATCGCCACCACGTCGGTCGGAATGTGCGGCGCACCCTGCGCCCCGTCGACCAGCACGAGAGCGCCGGCCGCGTGAGCCGCGTCGGCGATCTGCCGAATCGGGTTGATCGTGCCGAGCACATTCGACATCTGGGTGACGCACACCAGCTTCGTACGCTCGGTCAGAAGCGCCGGCAGCGCGTCAAGGTCCAGCAGGCCGGTCTCGATGTTCACCGGCAACGGCACCAGCTTCGCGCCGGTGGCGCCCGCGATCATCTGCCACGGCACCAGGTTGCTGTGATGCTCCATCTCGCTGATGAGCACTTCGTCGCCGGGCTTCAAGAACTTGCGGCCCCAACCGCCCGCGACGGTGTTGAGCGCCTCGGTCGCGCTGCGCACGAAGACCAGCCCCTGGGGGCCCGGCGCGCCGATGAACGCGGCGACCTTGTCGCGCGCGCCTTCGTAGCGCTGCGTCGCTTCTTCCCCCAATGCGTACACGCCGCGGTGAACGTTGGCGTTGGAGTGCTCGTAGAAGTCGGAGATCGTGTTGATGACCTGCCGCGGGTGCTGCGAGGTGGCTGCCGAGTCGAGGTAGACCAGCGGCTTGTCGCCGTGCACGCGCTTTTCCAGGATCGGAAAGTCCTTGCGAATCACGTGCGCGTCGAACATGACGGGCCTCCTGCGCCTTTAGCCTTCGTCCCGGAAGGAATCGTATCCGCTCTTCTCGAGCTCTTCCGCGAGCTCGAAGCCGCCGCTGCGGACGATCTTGCCGTTGATCAGCACATGCACCACGTGCGGCTTCACGTAGTTGAGGATGCGCTGGTAGTGCGTGATCAGCAGCATCGAGCGCTGGGGCGAGGCGACCGCGTTGATCCCGGCCGAGACCTCGCGCAACGCGTCGATGTCCAACCCGGAATCGGTCTCGTCCAGAACGCCCAGGTCGGGTTCCAGAACGGCCATCTGGAGGATCTCGTTTCGCTTCTTCTCGCCGCCCGAGAAGCCTTCGTTGACGTAGCGGCGCACCAGCGACTCGTCCATCTCCAGCGACGCCATCTTTTCCTTGAGGAACTTCATGAACTGCATCGGGTTCATTTCCTCGTGGATGGCGTTGCGCGCGGTGCGAAGGAAGTTCACGACCGATACGCCCGGGATCTCTTGCGGGTACTGGAAGGCCAGGAACAGGCCACGCTTGGCGCGCTCGTCGGGCGCGAGCTCGAGGATCTCCTCGCCCTTGAAGGTGACCGTGCCGGCGGTGATCTCGTAGCCGGGCCGGCCCATCAGCAGGTACGCGAGCGTGGACTTGCCCGAGCCGTTCGGGCCCATGATCGCGTGGATCTCGCCGCGTCGGATCGTCAGCGAGATGCCCTTCAGGATGTCGCGGCCGTCGATGCCGGCGTGCAGGTCTTCGACGACCAGCAGCTCCTCGCCGGGCTTGACGTCTGCGTTCTTTTCGATCATCTGGGTCTCGCTCATCACTTGTTCTCCACGTAGATCTGACCGTCTTCGATCACGACGGCGTAGGTTTCGACCGGCCGGGTCGCCGGCAGCGTCAGCGGCTTGCCGGTCTCCAGGCTGAACAGCGCGCCGTGCTTGGGACATTCGACTTCACCGTCGTCGATCAGGCCTTCCGACAGCGACGCTTCTTCGTGCGAGCAGGTGTCGGCCAGCGCGTAGTATTCGCCGTCGTGGTGGAACACCGCGACGGGAATGCCGTCGAGCGTCACGCGAACGGCTCCGTCGTCGGGCAGCTCGCCTTTCGCGCACACCTTCACGCGGCTCATGCGTCCTCCAGCGCGAGCTCCGCCTCGATCGCGGCTTCCAGGAGCTCGCGGACCTCTTTCACGCGCACGCGGTCGAGCACCTCTTGGAAGAAGCCCTTCACGACCAGACGCTCGGCCGCCGCGGAATCCAGTCCTCGGCTGTTGAGGTAGAACAGCACGTCCTCGTCGGGCGGGCCGACGCTCGCGCCGTGCGCGCACCGCACATCGTTGGCTTCGATCTCCAGATACGGGATCGAGTCGGCCTTCGAGTGCTCGGACAGGATCAGGTTGCGGTTGCCCTGCCACGCGTCGGTGCCTTGTGCCTCCTTCGCGATCGAGATCAAGCCGCTGTAGACCGAGGTCGAGTGGCCCTTGAGCGCGCCCTTGTAGTACAGGTCGCTCTTGGCGTTGGGCGCCAGATGCGACTGCAACGACCGGTTGTCGAAGTGCTGCTTGGAGTCGCCGAAGTACAGGCCGAGCAGCTCACTGTAGCCGCCGTTTCCTTGCAGGATCGACTCGACGACGCTGCGCGAGAACTTTCCGCCGAGCGTCGCGGCGAGCGTGCGCACCGTGGCGTCCCGGTCGATCACCGCGCGCGCCGTCGCGAAGTGCCACATCGTCGGCGCGTAGTCCTGCACCGTCAGCACCGACACGTTCGCCGCCTGCTTGGCATGGATCTCGGTCGTGGCCGCCGACAGCGCGCTTCCGCCCAGATGCGGCGAGCGCAGATGCTCGACGACGGTGACCGAAGCGTTTTCCTCGGCGACGATCAGCGTGCGCGCGAACGCGGCGCGGCCCGCGGCGGTGATGTAGCGGAACGAGCGGATCGGAAGCGGCACGTCCACCCCGGCCGGCACATAGACGAACAGGCCCGCGCCCGCGAACGAGGCGGTCAGCGCCTGGAACTTCTCGTCGGAGGCGGTCACGCCCGCCGAGCCGAGATACTCGCGCACCAGCTCTTCGTGGTCGGTCGCCGCCCGGGCGAGCGTGGTGACGATGACGCCCTTGTCGCGCATCGCCGCATCGACCGAAGCGAGCACCACGTCCGCGTCCACCTGGACGGCCTGGCCGCTGCGCTCGCCTTCGATGGTCATCTGCGCGCGCACGTCGGCATGAACCTTGCCGGGCTCGTCCACGGCCGGATGGTCGCCCATCCCCGGGCGGAACTCCTCGAGGTTGAAGCCTTCGAGCGTCGAATAGCGCCACGCCTCGAGCCGGGGATTCGGCCACGGAAGCGCCTCGAAGCGCTCGAACGCCTCGAGCCGCCGGTCGGCCAGCCAGCCGGGATCCCCCGCCCGCTGGGCGAGTGCCTTGACTGCCGCCGCGTCGAAAGAGGCCGCGCTAGCCAACGGAGCCTTCCATTTGAAGCTGGATCAGGCGCGTGAGCTCGATCGCGTACTCCATCGGGAGCTCTTTGGTGATCGGCTCGATGAAGCCGTTGACGATCATGCCCATCGCTTCCGCTTCGGGGATGCCGCGGCTCATCAGATAGAAGAGCTGATCTTCGCCGACCTTGGACACTGTGGCCTCGTGACCGGTCGAGGCCGTCTCGTCCTCGATCTCCATGTACGGATAGGTGTCGCTGCGGCTCTCGGGATCCAGGATCAACGCGTCGCAGCGCACGAACGACTTCGCGTGGTCGGCGTCGGGCTCGACGCGAACCAGGCCGCGGTAGGACGTGCGGCCGCCGTGCGCCGAGACCGACTTCGAGATGATCGACGACGAGGTGTTCGGAGCGGCGTGGATGACCTTGCCACCCGCGTCCTGGTGCTGGCCTTCGCCGGCGAAGGCGACCGACAGGACCTCGCCGCGGGCGCCTTCGCCCATCAGGTAGATCGACGGGTACTTCATCGTGAGCTTGGATCCGATGTTTCCGTCCACCCACTCCATGACCGCGTTGTCGTAGGCGACGGCGCGCTTGGTCACCAGGTTGTAGACGTTCGGCGACCAGTTCTGGATCGTGGTGTAGCGGCAGCGGGCGCCCTTCTTTACGATGATCTCGACCACTGCCGAGTGCAGCGAGTCGGTCGTGTAGACCGGCGCGGAGCAGCCTTCGACGTAGTGAACGTAGGCGCCTTCGTCCACGATGATCAGCGTGCGCTCGAACTGGCCCATGTTCTCGCGGTTGATGCGGAAGTAGGCCTGGAGCGGGATGTCCACGTGCGTGTTCGGCGGGACGTAGATGAAGGATCCGCCGGACCACACCGCGGTGTTGAGCGCCGAGAACTTGTTGTCATTGGCCGGGATGACGGTGCCGAAGTACTCCTTGACCAGCTCGGGCTTCTCGCGCAGCGCCGTGTCCATGTCGCTGAAGTAGACGCCGATGTCCTCGAGCTCTTTCTTGACCTGGTGATAGACGACCTCGGACTCGTATTGAGCGGTCACGCCGCCGAGGAACTCACGCTCGGCCTCGGGGATGCCCAGCTTCACGTACGTGTTCTTGATGTCCTCCGGCAGATCGTCCCAGGACTTCACCTGATGGTCGAGCGGCTTGATGTAGTAGTAGATGTCGTCGAAGTCGATCTCGCCGAGGTCGCCGCCCCAGGTCGGCATGGGACGATCCACGAAGTGCTTGTAGGCCTTGAGCCGCTTCTTCGTCATCCACTCCGGCTCGCCCTTGAGCTTCGAGATCTCCTCGACGACGGCGGCGGACAAGCCCTTCTTGGGTTCGTTGACGGACGTGGAAGGGTCGTGCCAACCGAGGGCATATCCCTGTCCCAGTCCCAGATCCGCAGGCTTGGTTGCCATGCTGAAAACCTCTCTCCCGCTCCGGCTAAATCGAATTCCTACTTTAGCAGTCTGATTACCCTAGGAAAAACTCCCCCTACCAGGGATTTTGTTCCCGCAATGAGGTCCGATTCCGGGTGCCGGCATGGTGGTCGCTCCTCTATCCGCGGGACGCGGCCGAGCGGCTCAGGCCCCCGCGCCGATCTCCCGGCCTCCTTGATCCGGATGGGGCAGTTCCGGCGTCGGGGGCAAAGCGCCGGGGGATCCTTCGGGGCGTTGCTGCAGAGGTTCGCGTATCGGGCGCGGGCCCGGAAGGAGGGGCCGAGGTCTCTATCGAACCCGGGAGCGTGATGAAGATCAGGTTCCTGCTCACCGCCCTTGCCGCGACCCTGGCGATGGCGGGTCCGCCGGCCTCGGCCATCGTTCCGGGAGGCCCCGACGGCTCGATGGTCTGGACGCCCGGCCAGCCCACCGCCGATCGTGACGTGACCTTCGGGATCACCGCCCGCGATTCCGACGGGCCGATCATCTCGGTCAGGGTGGATTTCGGGGACGGCACGCACGCCAACCTTGCCGTGCCGCCGCGCTCCACGCTGCGGGACGCGAGCGCGTGCGCCTTCGGCGAGACCTTCTCGGGCTCGGTCAAGCATCGCTACGCCAGCCCGGGCACCTACCAGGCGAAGCTGACCATCGTGTCGGGCTCGTGCCCGCTGACCAGCGCGCTGCAGGACGCAACCCGCGTCAAGGGCTACGAGCTTCGCGTGGTCACGGCGACCGCCGGACCGGCGGACGGCGCGTCGGCGCCGCTCGGCGGCATCGCCAACGCCCGCGGCTAGTTCGCTTCGGGGCAATCCGGCCACGGCGGAACTCCCTGCCGCGGCTCCGCTTCCGAATCGCGAGGGATCGGCCGTGACGGGCCGAATACGGCCTATGTGAGACGGGCAGTCCTTTTCGGTGCGCTGACGCTCGCCCTCGCGAGCGCCGCCATGCCCGCGCGCTCGATCCCGGCCGCCGGCCAGATGGAATTGTCGCTCAGCTGGAGCCCGGGGCGGCCCCCCGTCGGCGTGACCACTACCTTCACCGCGACAGCCTCCGACAACGACGGAGCCGTGCGTTCGGCCAGGCTCTGCTACGGGGACGGAACGCCGTGCGACGAGGAGGTACGGCTGCTCACCACCGCCCAGCTCGTGAACGCGTGCGTGTTCGGCGACAACTGGGGTCCTCGTCAGTGGAGCCACAAGTTTACGAAAAGCGGCGCCTATCCAGTGACGCTCACGGTCACGACCCGAGGATGCCCGGGCTTTCCCGACGAGACGCGGTCCTTGACCACGACCGTCACCGTCGGATAGCGCGGGAGCCTCCTGCGCACGGATTGATCGCCCCGAGCCCGGCATCCTTCTGCGCCTGGGTGCGGCTGAAAACGACGATGGCGGAGGCGCAATGGCCCGCCCGAGCGCCTGCCCCGGCGAGCAGCAACGCGGCCATGACGACCACGAGCCCTACGACCTTTCGCAATCGTTCCCCTGGCAGACCGCGCAGCGTTCTGTTGCTCCGCGAAGCTTCCCCCTGTCGCTCCTCGCACGCTATGCGCGGTTGCTTGCCCGATTCCTCCTGATACGCCCGATCGCGTAACGCTTTCGGCTGCTGGTCCGTTAGATGAGCGGGCGCCGGAGAGGAGAGGTTTCGGCAATGGCGATCGTGGGGGCGGCTGCAGAAGCCGCAGCGCTGGCGGCGCAAGCCGCGGCGCGGGGGATCAAGCCGCCGGTCAGGCTTTCCGGCGTCGATGCCCGTGCGTGGATGATCCTTGCGTCGGGGGGGCCGGCCCGAGCGGGCGATGCGCTGATGCTCGATGAGTACGGGGATCTGTGGTGGGGATATGCCCACGGGCCGCACCAGGCGCGCGTCACGCGCGCATGCTGGCCCGAGGAAGCCGGGCTCTACGTGGCCGGCATCCGGTCGATGATGGAGCTGGTGCTCGGCGCGCCCGCGCCGGCGGCCAACTAGAAGGAGCCGGGGCGAGAAGTGGCCCGGAGCTAGAAGTAGCCCGGAGCTAGAAGTAACCCAGGGCCGCCTTGGCCTCTTCGTCCATCATGTCGGGCGTCCACGGCGGGCGGAACGTCATCTCGAGCTCCACCTCGTCGACACCGGGGATCGACTCCAGCAGCTGGCGGACGTTGGACTCGATCATCGGTCCGACAGGGCATCCGAGCGAGGTGAGCGTGTAAACCACGCGCACCTTGCCCCCCTCGTGCACCTCGATCTCGTAGACCAGCCCCAGATCCACGATGGGAAGACCGATCTCGGGATCGATCACGGCCCGGAGGATCTCGCGGACCTCCTCGACCGTGGGAAGCGTTTGTTCGCTCATAGGTCCATGGTATCGAGGAATTCGGGCCGGTGCGCCGGGCGGCCGGCGCGCGCTACCATTCCCTGTCCACGGGACTCGTCAAGAAAGTTGACGCATTGATCCGAGGCGAAGGGCAACCGCACCGTCAAGGACAACCCACCGTCAAGGACAACCCACCGTCAAGAAGGACAACCGCACCGTCAAGAAGGACAACCGCACCGTCAAGAAAGTTGACGAGTCGGTCTGAGGCGAAGGACGACCGCACCGTCAAGAAAGTTGACGAGTCGGTCTGAGGCGAAGAACGACGCACCGTCAAGAAAGTTGACGAGTCGATCCGAGGCATCGAAAGGAGCCGCCGCCGTGCCCTGGTGTCACACCTGCCGGGTCGAGTACCACGCGCCTGAGACGGCCTGCTCCGAGTGCGGCTCGCCGCTCATCGAAGCCACTCCGCCCGAGCGCCGCATGGCCGGGCCCACGCCGGGCACCACGATGCGCGTGGTCGCCACGCTTCCCGCCGAAGACGCGCTGCTCGCGTCGGGACGGCTCGACGAGGGCGGGATCCCCGCATCGCTGCGGCCCTCGGACGGCGGCTCGATCGGCGATGCGACCTTCACCTTCGACGTGCTGGTGGC
>DATLFO010000382.1:0-10677 GCA_035541035.1 Actinomycetota bacterium | reverse complement strand
GCCAGCGGGGCGAGCACGAACTCGTAGGAGACCGCGCTTGCCGTCCACCGGCTCAACAGGAACAGATATAGGCCGAAGACGCCGACTGTTCCGAACGTGATCAGGTACGCCTGCGCCACCCATGTCTGCGGCTCGGACGGGACCGCGATCGATTCACCGAACAACGGAATCATCAGCGCCAGGATCGCGGTACCCACGCCGGTCCCGATGGCGTTGCGCATCACCGGATGCATGGGCGGGAACGCCTTGACGATCACCGTGCCTTCCGCGGCGCACGCCGACGCCGCCAGGATCGCCAGCAACGACCAGCCCGGCACGCCTTGATCCAAACCGGACACGAATACCAGCGCAGTCCCGGCGACGGCCGCGGCGCCGCCGATCAAGCTGTCCCAACGAAACCGCTCTTGCCGGTGCGCCAGCGCGAATGCGAACGTCAGCAACGGCCCGGTGGCGAGCACGACGCTGGCGATGCCGACCGGCGCCCTTTGAAGACCCAAGTAGGCGAAGACGAAGAAGCCGCCGAAGGTCAGCGAGCCGTACAGCAACGCGCCGGCCAGCGCGCGTCCGACCGGGAACGCCGCGCGAACGGCGATCGCGATGACGAGAAAGATCGCGGTCGCGAGCGCGAAGCGCGATGCCGCTGCCCACATCGGATCCTGATCCCCGGCGCGCGCGACGTACTTGACCGCGACGACGTTGCCCGCGATGCCCGCGACCATTCCGACGAAGGCCGCTCCGGTTACCCGATCGATGCGCGATTCGGAAACCATGAGAGAAGATTATCGCGAATGCCGTGTTTCACGTTGCGTCGCGTGGCAGAGTGGACGGCAACGACGGCGAGGAGTGATGACGATGATCCTCATCGGAACGAAGAACGGGCTGGTGACGAGCGACGGCACGGCGCTGCTCGAGGGTGACGTGACGCACGTCATCGATGGCGAAGACGGTGCGTGGGTTCTGACGACCGAGCAGATCCTGCAAGGTGAGCCCGATGCGCTGCGCGCCGTGGCGCCGCTGGACGGCATCGAGGCGAACTGTCTGCTGCCGAGCCGCCACGGGCTCTTCGTCGGCGCGGCCGACGCGCGGCTGTACCGTCTGGACGGATCGTCGCTGCAGCGCGTCGAATCCTTCGACCAGGTTCAAGATCGCGACACGTGGCATACGCCGTGGGGTGGGCCGCCCGACGTGCGCTCGATGACCGAGGCGCCGGACGGCACAATCTACGCCGGCGTGCACGTGGGCGGCATCGTGCGTTCGCGCGACGGCGGTGAGACCTGGACGCCAACCATCGACATCGACACCGACATCCATCAAGTCATCACGCATGACGATCTTGTGATCGCACCCGGCTGGAACGCGCTGCACGTCAGCGAGGACGCAGGCGAGACCTGGACCGAGCATCGCGACGGCTTCGATCACACCTACATGCGCGCGGTCGCGATCGCCGGCGATGCGTTGCTGGTGAGCGCCGCCTACAGCCATGCCGGCAAGGACGCGGGTGTGTACCGACGTGACCTTCGCGGCGACGGGCCCTTCGAGCGGATCGAGCCCGTTCATCCCAGCGAGCACAACATCGACACTTTCTGGCTCGCCGCGAACGGCTCGCAGGCCGCCTTCGTCACCGCCGAAGGCGAACTGTACCGCTCCACGGATCGCGGACGCACCTGGTCGCGTGCGGCCAGGGGGCTTGCTCTGCCGCGATGCCTTGCGCTGAGGGAGTAGGGTGGACGGGACAGGCGGAGGAAGGGAGAACACCATGGTCCTCGCCAAGGCACGCGTGGAAAGCTTCGAGAAGTTCTGGCAGGTGTTCAGCACGATCGGTGCCGAGCACCGCGCCAAGCACGGATCGAAGGGCTCGCAGGTCTACCAAGACTCCGGCGATCCCAACACGGTCTGGGTCATGTTCAACTGGGATCGCAGCGGCTACGAAGGATTCATCGCCGATCCCAAGACCAAGGAGATCTTCCAAAAGGGAGGCCTTCAGGGCCCGCCCGAGCCGATCTTCCTGGATCACAGCGGCGAAGCCGACGCCTAGAGCGCACGAAAAAGCGGCCTGGTGGCGGCCCCGTTTCCGGGCCGGCCACCAGGCCGCGAACGGAGCGGAGCTACTTCACGTCGAAGCGGTCGTTCATCATGACCTTGTTCCACGCGGCGACGAAGTCACGCACGAACTTTTCCTTGGCGTCGTCGCTCGCGTAGACCTCGGCCAGCGCGCGAAGCTGCGAGTTGGCGCCGAAGACCAGGTCCACCGCCGTCGCGGTCCACTTGACCTCCTCAGATCCGAACGGACGGCCTTCGTAGACGCCTTCCTCCGACGATGACACCGTCCACTCGATCATCTCGAGCAGGTTGACGAAGAAGTCGTTGGTCAGCGTCCCCGGCTTGTCGGTAAGCACTCCGTGCTTCGCTCCGCCGTAGGTTGCGCCCAGCGTCCGCATGCCGCCGACCAGCACGGTCATCTCGGGAGCGCTGAGGTTGAGCAGGTAGGCCCGGTCCACCAGCAGCGTCTCGGGCGAGAGCTTCTCGCCGGGACGGACGTAGTTGCGAAACCCGTCCGCCGTCGGCTCGAGCGGCGCGAACGCCTCGACGTCGGTCATCTCTTGTGACGCGTCGGTGCGGCCCGGCGTGAACGGAACCGTCACGTGCACGTCCACGTCCTTGGCAGCCTTCTCGACCGCGGCGCAGCCACCCAGCACGATCAGGTCCGCCAGCGAGACCTTCTTGCCGCCTGAGGCCGTCGCGTTGAACTCGCTCTGGATCTGCTCGAGCGCCTGGAGCACGCTCGCGAGCTCGGCCGGCTGGTTGACCTCCCAGTTCTTCTGCGGCTCCAGACGGAGCCGCGCGCCGTTCGCGCCGCCGCGCTTGTCGGTCGTGCGGAAGCTCGACGCCGCCGCCCACGCGGTGGTGACCAGCTGCTGAACCGAAAGGCCCGAGCCGAGCAGCTTGTCCTTGAGCGAGGCGATGTCGGCGTCGTCGATCAGCGCGTGATCGACGGCCGGAACCGGGTCCTGCCACAGCTGCGGCTCCGGCACCCACGGGCCCAGGTACCGCGCCACCGGACCCATGTCGCGGTGCAGCAGCTTGTACCACGCCTTCGCGAACGCCTCGGCGAGCTGATCGGGATTCTCCATGAAGCGGCGTGAGATCTTCTCGTACTGGGGGTCGAAGCGCAGCGCCAGGTCCGTCGTGGCCATCATCGGCGCGTGACGCACGGCCGGGTCGTGCGCGTCCGGGACGAGATCCGCGGCCGCGCCGTCCTTGGGCTTCCACTGCTTCGCGCCCGCGGGGCTCTTGGTCAGCTCCCACTCGTGGCCGAACAGCGTCTGGAAGAAGCTGTTGTCCCACTTGATCGGCGTCGGCGTCCACGCGCCTTCCAGGCCGCTGGTGATCGTGTCCTTACCTTTGCCGCTGCCGAAGCTGCTCTTCCAGCCGATGCCTTGATTCTCGAGCGGCGCGCCTTCGGGCTCGGGGCCGACGAGGCTCGGGTCGCCGGCGCCGTGCGTCTTGCCGAACGTGTGGCCACCGGCGATCAGCGCGACCGTCTCCTCGTCGTTCATAGCCATGCGCTTGAACGTCTCGCGGATGTCGCGCGCGGCGGCGAGCGGATCCGGGTTGCCACTCGGGCCTTCCGGATTGACGTAGATCAAGCCCATCTGGACCGCGCCTACCGGACCCTGAAGCTCACGGTCGCCGGCGTAGCGCTCGTCGCCCAGCCAGGTGTCCTCGGTGCCCCAGAAGATCTCCTCGGGCTGCCAGATGTCCTCGCGGCCGAAGCCGAAGCCGAACGTCTTGAATCCCATGTCCTCGAGCGCGACGTTGCCGGCGAGCACGAGCAGGTCCGCCCACGAGATCTTGTTGCCGTACTTCTTCTTGACCGGCCACAGCAGACGCCGCGCCTTGTCGAGATTCGCGTTGTCGGGCCAGGAGTTGAGCGGCGCGAAGCGCTGCGAGCCGTCACCCGCGCCGCCGCGGCCGTCCGCGGTTCGGTACGTGCCGGCCGCGTGCCAGGTCAAGCGGATGAACAGCGGGCCGTAGTGGCCGTAGTCGGCCGGCCACCAGTCCTGGGACGTGCGCATCACCTGGACGATGTCCTGCTTGAGCGCATCCAAGTCGAGCTTCTTGAACTCGTCCGCGTAGTCGAATCCCGGGTCCATCGGGTTGGACGCCGGCGCGTGCTGGTGTAGCACGGACAGGTCGAGCTGGTTCGGCCACCAGTCGCGGTTGGTGCGCGGCCGCGTCGGCTTCGGATCCGGTGCTGGGATTGCTGGGTTCTCGCTCTCGGACACGGCGGTCCTCCTTGATCGCTTTTGGTTGTCGGGGCCTCGCGCTCGAGCGAATCGATCGCGTGGGCGAAGAAGAAGGATAGTCCGCGTCTCGGTCCGCTCGCCACGCAGCCCCCGCCGTGGATCCGGCGGGGGCTGCGTGTGCGCGGCGCGGACGGTCCGCCGAGCGGGCTACCAGCGGTACTTGCGGATCGCGTCGAACTCCGGGCTCGTCGCGTGCTGCCACGACCAGAACGACACGCCCACGGCACCCGCGGCCCCCGCGGCCTTCATGAACGCCCACGTCTGGTGCGGCGGCGGGTTGCCGCGCGGACCGCCCTCGGGACCCATGTCGTAGGTCTGGCCGACGGGCGAGACCGGCTTGCCGTAGCGGGACAGGTACTCGATCGTGTAGCGCACGGTCTCGGCCGGGTCGAAGCGGCCCCAGTAGGTCATCGGCGCGACGGCGTCGTAGTGCGGCATGATCGCGTCGAAGATGCCGCTCGCGATCGTCGACTTCGTCGGCCGCATCGGCACCGCGATCAGATGGCGGTCCGGCAGCGCCGCGCGCAGCGCGCGTGAGTAGGCCGCGGCGGTCTCCGCCGAGAAGTCCGCGCCCTTGGCGGGCTCGATGTCGGCGGCGAAGCCGTCGAAGCTTTCGCCGCGAACCTGCGTGCTCATCGCCTCCACGCTGCGCCGGACGTCGGCCTGGATGTCGTTGTAGTACGGGAAGTACCAGGCGATCACCTTGATGCCGGCGCGATGCGCGACCGGGATCACCGGCGCGACCTGCGCGAGCGTGTCGAGGCCCGAGTAGCCCGAGCCGACGCGCACGTAGATGTGCGTCAGCCCGAGATTCTCGGCGTGCCGCACGATCGTTTCGTGGTTGCCGCCCGCGATGCGTCCGTAGTGCCAGATCCACATGCCTTTGCCGTCGACCGGCGCGCCCGCTGCCGCCGAGCGAGCCCGCGCGGCGGGGCGGGTGGGACGCGAGTCGGGCGTCTCGGCCGCCGGTGCCGCAGCGGCCGGGGTCGCGACTGCGGCTGTCGCGGAGGCGGAGGGCCCGGGCGAAGCCGGGGGTGAGACGCGAATCGAGGGGCGCTGCAACGGCTCGCTCACGATCGCGCGGCCGAGCGCCGCGGCGGAGCTGCTCGCGATGTCGCGCGGCGCGGCGCCCGAGGCCCCGGCGATCGCGAGCAAGCAGGCCAGGCCCGCGGCGAGAAGCAACGGCGTGCGCCGGTTCGGTCCCCGCGAACGCCGGTCGTTTTCGGATGCGTGCGTCGTCAAGGTCAAGTCCTTTCGAAAGAGTCGCCGCCCCTGTGACCTCGACGCCGTGCAAGTGCGTCTTGAAGCCGAAGCGAGCGCATTCTGCGGATGAAGCGCAGAGACGATGCAAGCACCCGAGGACGATTACTCAGATTGGGTTGCGACGAGAACGGACGAAAGCGGACGTCTTTGCAATCTTTTTACAAGGATCGGACCGCGGCCACAGGTTCGACGGCCGATGATGCATGCATGAACAACGACACCCGCCGCACCAGCGTTCTGATCGTCGAGGACGAAATTGAGTTCCGCTTTCTCCTTCGCGTGGTGCTCGATCGGGTTGCGGGGTGCGAGGTCGTCGCGGAATCGGTTGATTGCGCCGACGCGATCGTGCAGGCCGCCGCGCATCAGCCGGGCTTGATCTTTCTCGACGTTCACATGCCCAAGGGCAATGGTCTGCATGCGGTCGAGCAGATCGACCGTGCGAGTCCGCGTTCGACCGTCATCGTGATGTCGAGCGATCCCGAGACGCGGATTCCCGCGACGCGGATGGGGCTGCGCTGGGTAGACAAGGCCCGCTTGATGCGCGAACTGCCGGGGATCCTGGAGCGCGCTCCCGCGAGCGGCTAAGCGAGTGCGTCGCGCGGCCGCTCGAGGACGAGCCGCCACTCCATCTGCTCGAGGCGCGAGCGTGCCCCGTCCACCGCCTGCGTTCCGCCGGCCGCGCCCGCGCCGCACAGCGACGCAACCGCCCATGTTTGCGCGGCGGTCTGGTTCGGCCAGCCGCGTTCTCGCTCGAGCGACAGCGCCTCGGCGAACCGTTCGCGCGCGACGTCGGTATTGCCGGTGGCGAGTGCGACCAGCCCGCTGCTGTTGACCAGCGCGACCCGCGATCCGACCTCGGTTACCGCGAACAGCGTCGAGGGGTGCCGCAGCAGGCTTTCGGCCTCGGCGAGCTCGCCGCGCGCGATCAGCACGCGAGCAAGCTCGCTGGACGTCCAGGCCGCGAGAGTGCGCTCCTTGATCTCGCGGCAGGTCGCCAGCGCCTCGCGCAGGTCCGTCTCGGCTTCGTCGAACCGCCCGAGCAGACGCGCAATGTTGCCGCGGTCGCCTTGCGCGCTGGCCCGCTCCCACGGCGCGCCGAGATCGACGAACGAGCGTGTCGCTTGGTCCGCCAGCGTCCAAGCTTCGTCGAGGCGGCCGAGACGGCGCATGGCGTTTGCCACGGTCTGATGCGCCACCGCGATGGTGAAGGCGTCGTCGAGGTCCCGTCCGACCTCGAGCGACTGCATCGCCAGGTCCAGCACCTCGGCGGCGCTGCGCTCGTGGATCGTCACGATGGCCAGGAACGTCAGCGCGCGCGCCTCGGCCCAGCGGTCGCGCGGATCGCCGGCGCGTGCTGCCTCGAGCGCCTCTTCGAGCATCGCGCGGGAGGGCCCGAGATCGCCGCCGCGCGCGTACGGCGCCCATGCGGCGACGAGCAGCGTGCGCGAGATCGCCCACGGGTCGCTGAGCTCGCGCGCGGCCGACAGCGCCTCGTCGAAGGTCCATTCGGCGCGCGAGAGGTTGCCGCGCACGTTGAGCTCGATGTCGCCGGCGAACCGGTTCGCGTGCGCTCGCACCCACGGGTCCGGACCCGCCAGCGCAAGCGCACGGCCGAACACCGCGTCGGCCTCGTCGTACTCGCCGCGCCAATAGCGCGCCTCGCCGATGCCGCTGAGCATCCGCGCCTCGCGCACGCCCCACGAGGACTCGGGACCGGCCAGGGCGAGGCCGCGCTCGTAGAGCTCGATCGCGATGCGCGACTGGATGCGCCGCCGCTGCACGTCGCCGGCATGCTGGAGCGCATCCACGGCCCGGTCGGCGAGCGTGCGGTCGTTCGGGGTCAGGTCGAGCGATGCGCGCGCGGCCTGCTCGAGGTGGTAGGCCACGACCGATGGATAGCGTTCCGGGTCGGGCAGGCCTTCGGCGACGGCCAGGTGGAGGCGCATTCGTTCGCGCTTGGGCAGCGTCTCGTAGGCCACATCGCGAAGCGTCTCGTGACGGAAACGCCACACGCCCGTACGCTTGTCGTCGCGGATCAGCACGTCCTCGTCCTCGAGTAGCTGCAGCGTTTCCTCGTCGAGGTCGGCGATCAGGCTGAGCTCGATCTCGTTGACGACCGCGCGCGGGAAGACCGAGGCCTTGCGGACCAGGGCGCGTGCCTTGGCCGGCAGGTGATCCAGACGCGCGGCGACCACCGCTTGCACCGTCGGCGGCAGCAGCGCGCTGTGCGGCACGTTGTGGGTGTGATCGTGGTGCTCCGAGGCGAGCATCACCGCGGTCTCGACGATGAAGAACGGATTGCCACCCGCGTGCCGCGCGATGCGTTCGAAGTCTTCCTCGTGAAGATCCGGGCCGGCCGCACGCGCCAGGTCCTTGCCGTCGTGATCGCCGAGCGGCTCGAGCCGGATCGTGAGCGCGTCCGGCAGGCCGCCGCCCCAGGTCGGGCGCATCTCGAGCAGTGAGTCGCGCGCGACGCACACGATCAGCAACGGCAGCCGCTTCGCGCGCACCACGAGCTGCTCGATCAGATCGAGAAACCCCGATCGCGCGATCTCCAGATCCTCGAACACCAGCGCGACCGGCCCGGTCCGGGCGAGGCCTTCGAGCAGGCTCATCAAGCCCGTCCGGACCTCGGCGACCTCGTAGGGGTTGCCTTCGGTGTTCTCGCCGAGCCCGATCGCCAGACCCAGCCGGGCCGCGGTCTTTTCGCTCTCGGTCGGATCGCAACAGCCCGCGACCATGTCCAGCAGCAGCTTGGAGACCTCTTCGCGCGGCGCTTCGCGTTTGACCCCGAGCTCCCGGCGGATCATCTCGGCCAGCGCCGAGAACGTCGGGTCCTCTTCGAACTCGGTCGCGCGGCCGCTCATCACGCGCGCGTCGTCGGGCAGCGCCTCGATGAAGCTCTCGATCAAGCGGCTCTTGCCGACCCCGGCTTCTCCGAGCAGGGTCACCAGATGAGCGCGGCCGGTTTCGCGCGCACGCTCGAACGAATCGAGCATCAGTGCGAGCTCGCGGCGGCGTCCGACCATCGGAAGCTGGCGGCGCGTGGCGGTGCGGCCGGTCGGCATCTCGGCCGGCCATGCGCGAACGCTGTCGTCGAAGCCTTTCGCGCGGATGGTGCGCGGCCCGCCGTAGACGACCGCATGCGAGCTGAGCATGTGCGTGGTGTCGCCGCACAGCACCTCGCCCGGTTCGGCTGCCTGTTGAAGACGCGCGGCCATGTTGACCGGAGCGCCGCTGACCAGGAACTGATCCGCCGGGCCGGTGCCGGTCGCGACCGGCCCGGTGTTCACGCCGATCCGCACCGAGAGCTCGACGGGAAGCGCGAGCTGCTTCGACAGCTTCGCGATCCGCTCGCGGATGCGCAGCGCCGCGTGTACCGCGCGTACCGCGTCGTCGTCGTGCGCCTGCGGCACGCCGAACACCGCCATCACCGCGTCGCCGGCGAACTTTTCGGCCCGGCCGCGCATGTTCGACAGCTCCGCCGTGATCGCGTTGTAGAAGGCGGCCATGACCTCGCGGAACCGTTCGGGATCGAGTGTCGCCGCAAGCTCGGTCGAGGCGGCGAGATCGGCGAACAGCACCGTGACGACCTTGCGTTCCTCGGTGGTTGAAGCATCGACGGGAGCGCCACACTGGGCGCAGAAGCGGGCGTCGGCAGGCAGAGGCGCGCCGCACTTCGCACAGGTCGTCATGGTCGCCATACGACCAGGAGCATAGAGGACCAGTCGGACCCGCCTTTCAAGAAATTCGCAAGAGGAACATCTTGACCAAACCTCGTAAAGCAGATATATCAGCATCAATATTCGGGTGAGGGTCGAGCCGCATAGCGCGTCCCGTGGCGCTCGACCGAGGGGAGTCGATCATGCGTCGCTCGTTTGCGTTCCTCGTCCTGGCGCTTTTGGTTTTGACCACGCTGTCCGTGGCTGACCGCGCCCCGGCCAGCATGACCCTCGAATGCAACGAGGGGATCTGCCGGCGCGAGCCGCCCCCCGTGGCCCCGTCGTGCACACAGTGCATTCCGGCGTCGGAGGGCACCACGGTGATTCGCGGGCTCGTGATCGATCCCAAGGGCGTTCCGATCGTGGGCGCCTCCGTGTATTGGACCTACGCGCAGACCACCACCGACGCAGCGGGGCGATACGTGATCGCGACCTGGGCATCCAAGCCGGTAACGCTGATCGCGACACACCCGAGGCACGTCTGGAAGGCGACCGCGGTGACCGATCCGTTGGAGAGTGCGGTCTCCGGGGTCAACGTCCTGTTGCCATACGCGCTGGTGCCGTCGCTGTCGCCGTTTGCGGTCCCGCGGGGTTCCGCGTCATCCATCCGTGTCGACGCGTGGGCGGGCGCATCGGTGGCGGGCGGTCGCCTCGTGGGCCGCGCCGGGGGAACCGACCGAGCGCTCGCGCCGGTCGTGTCACATCCCGACGGCTCGTCGGCATGGCGCGGCTCGATCGACGTTCCTCCGAATGCCTGGGACGGCACCTACGCCTATTCGATCTGCATTCTGGACGCCGCGTCCCCGGCGCAGTCCTGCCACGGCGCGCCTCCCGGAGCATTGATGAGCGAGATCGTGACGCTCTCCTACGTCGTGGACGGAATCGCTCCGACGATCGTCAAGCCGCGTCCGAACGGTGATGGAGCAACGGCCGCGCCCTTGGTCGGCGCGGCGGTGACCGATCCCGGTCCGGCCGGGATCGATGCCTCGTCGATCGTGCTCACGATCGACGGCGCGGCGGTGCCGGCCACCTTCACCGCCGCGTCCGGCTCGGTATCGCACCAGGCAAGCTCGCTCGCGCCGGGTACGCATACCGCGCGGCTCGTCGCGGCCGACCGGGCGGGAAACCAAACGGCCTTGTCGTGGCAGTTCGTCGTGCAGCCGGTGGTGGATGCCGGGACGATCGCCGCGTCGTCGGATCCCTCGACCTGTCCGCTTGCCGGCGTGGCGCTGCATTCGCTGAACGGACGAGCGGTCACGGTCTACCAGGGATCGATCTCGGTCTCGCCGATCCCGCCGCCGGATGCGCAGGTCGCGATCGAGGCCGCCCGCTTCGCGCCGCCCAGGTCGGTGCTCTACGCCGAGGATCTGACCTTCAGCTGGGAC
>DATLFO010000381.1:0-5191 GCA_035541035.1 Actinomycetota bacterium | reverse complement strand
ACCAGACACCGATCAGCACCAGCGCGAGGGTGAGCAGCATCGGCCCGATCAGCGCCTTGAACTTGATGTTCGGCAGCTTCAGCTTCTTCTTTTTGTTCGCTCCGGTCTGCTTTTTGGCGTAGACCTTGAGCTTCTTATCTTCCTTCGACACCTTCGCGCTCCTCCTCTCGCCTTCAAGGCGGCGGCCAATGGTACCTGCCCGGGCCGGATCCCGCCCCACTACCTTTTCGTCACAGCAGCCGGGAAACCCTCCCAGGTCTCGTCCGCCGAACACGGAGGGTGGCAGCGAGGGTTGCGGACATTCGCGACATCAGAGCAACTGCGCCCGAAACGGCCAAGCAAGCCGTACCGGATCGGCCGGGTTGCGCCGTCTTGCGGGAGCGAGCTCGTGGCGCCCGCCACCGTCGGTGCGGCCTTCGGTTTCGGTCCGGTCCTCATGCGCGTCCTTCGTTCCCACCCGGGGCGGTGCCCCCAAGGAGACAGGCCGCGCCTCCTCCCCTATCAGGGCAGCCGGCTGAGAACCCGGCGGGGAGAGAAGGAGGCGCAGACTCGTCGTCAAGGGGCTCCACTTCTCCTCGGCACAAGAGGGATCCTGCCCGACCAAAGGTTTTCGAAAGATTAAATTAAACTTCTGAGGAGATTTCCTTCAATCGTAATTTCGCCGAGAGATCAACGCACGGGGCCGGCTGCGCCGGCGCGGCAAGCATCGCCTTGGCTCGGGTCGCGCTCGTCTCCCGATTTGCTGCCACGCGTGAACGCGACCCCGAAGGGGCTCCCCTGCTGCTCGAGCCGCAGCCCCCGGAAACCTGCAGAAATCTCCGGGGGCCGCGTCTCGGTCCCGTTACTTGAACGAGACGTCGAAGAAGTGCTTCGTCTTGTCGGACAAGGTCAGGAACAGCCTGCGGCAGGTGCCCTGCCACGACGGGTCCGTCTTCCAGTCGTAGTGGAAGTGCTCCTTGGGCAGGTCATAGGTGACCACAACCTTGCCCGGCGTGCTCGTGTCCTCGGCGATGCTGGACCGCCGGTTCGCGCACGAGATCGTCTGCGACCGGATCGTGTCCACGGTCGCCGGGTCGCGCACGAAGCCGCCCTGGCCGTCCTTGATGCTCCACTTCACCGGGATCGCCGAGCCGGCCGACGCGGAGTTGAGCGTCGGATAGTTGCTCACCGGCGACAGGAATCCGACGAACTCGAAGCCGACCGTGTAGCGGACCGTGCGCTCGAGCACCTCGCCCTTGGTGTTGGTCATGCGCACCGTGAAGGTCTTGGTGCCGGTCGTCGAGGTATCCACCGGCGTGCCGTTCGGCACCGTGCCGGTGCACGAGATGACGCCCGCGGGGTCGTAGCAGCCGTAGTCCGCGGTCACGCTCGCGCCGCGCGGGTAGGAGCCGCCGTCCAGCGGCGACGAGATCGTCACGACCGGGCGAATGACGCCGGTTCCGGTGGTGTGCAGCTGGCCCTTCTTCGTGCCCCAGCCGACGTTGCCGCTCACGTCCTGGCCCATCACGGCGACGTCGATGGTGTCGGCCTGCGACTTGGTGGTCACGTTAGCGATCCAGATGCTCGTCCCCGCGACATTGACGGCCTCGACGAACTCCCATGAGCCGTCATCGGAGTGCCGGACGAGCATGGCGACGCGTTTGACCGCGCCGCCGCCGACGTCACGCACGTCCGTGACGACCTGCGCCCCGGCCGGCGCGTTGACCACGGCGACCTGTGCGATCGACGGCGGGATGAAGCTGCCCGAGTTCGAGTACGCGACTTCGAGCGTGACCGACTTCACCAACCGCTGCACGCCGCGGCCGTCGAACGGGCTGTTGCCACGGAACTGACCGGCGATCAGGCTCAGCGTCGCCGTCTCGTTTCCGAAGCTGCGCGACCGGGCGAGCGTGGCGAGGTTCGCCGGGTAGACCAGATCGACCGCAGGACGCTCGGGCTCGTTGGCCTTCTTGGCGATCGTCGGGTTCCCGAGCACCGGGTCGATGCCGGGCACGTCCTGGGTCTGCAGCGACTTGATCATGACGCCGTGGGCCCGCAGGCCCGGCACGGTCACGTTCCTGGTCTCCAGCGGCTGCGCCGGGCGGTAGTGCATGAAGTGCACGCCCGAGCCGCCCCGCCAGAAGGTGCCGCGCGGCGAGTCGACGCGAGTCGTCTGCGGCGTGATCGACACCGAGGCGACCGTCAGGCCGGTCACCGGGTCCGTCGCGGTCGCCGGCGGCTGCGCGGGTGCCGGCAGCGGCTCGGCCGGTCCCAGCCGCCAGAACGGCAAGCCATAGAGCGTCGCCTCGATCAGCACCTTCTCGTCGTAGGCTCCGTACAGGCCGGCGTTGGCGAAGTACGCGTGCTTGGCGTAGACGAGCTTCTCGCCGATCGTGGACCATTTGTCGCGCAGACGTCGCGCGAACTCGGTCATCAGCCGCTCGGACAGCGCGTTGGCTTCGGTATCGCCGTAGCCGAACCCGGTGTTGGCGATATAGACCGCGGCTTTCGTTTGCGCGTACGTCTGCGGGAAGTCCCGCAGGATCTTGCGCTCGGCCGCCGACGCGTTGGCGATCAGCGAGTCGGCCACGCTCAGCCCGGAGTGGCAGCCGATCGTGAACGACACGCGCTTGGCGAGCTGCGATCCGACCACGGGATCGACGCCGAAGACGGCGTCGTCGGTCGTGATCAGCTCTTCCTCGCGGGTCGCGGACGCCGGCTGCGCGCGCCAGTGGTCGTAGTGCGCGTTGGCCGAGATGATGTCTCGCACGAACCGCGACAGCAGATCGTTCTTGTTCCACTGATCGTTGATCAGCCGCTCCGCGGTCTTGCCGGCAGACAGAACGTCGTCCACGCCCGCGGCAATCGCGGCCGCGCCGTCGGACAGGAAGTCGTAGCCGCTGACGATGGCCGTCTGTGGCGCGAGCTGTCCGTTCGCGGCGATGTACTGGGCGATCTGGCCCCGGATCTCCGACGGCGTCTCGACCAGTCGCGCGGCGGAGACGTCGGGCAGGTACAGCGAGCGGTCCAGCCACGGGGTCTGGGTGAAGGCCGTGTAGGCGTCGTCGGTCAAGATCTGGCCTCGCACCGCCGCCGCGTAGGTGGCGTTGCCCTTGGTGAGGTTCTGGGTGGTGAAGGCGAGCGAGGATGCGTAGTCGCTCTCGTTCGACAGGGAGACCGAGTCGGCGACGCGAGCCATCGGCAGCGCCTCGTCCGAGCCGACCAGCACGACGTAGCGCAATCCCGTCGCGACCGTGCGGTACCGCGTCACGACGTCGTTGATCGATCGCACGACGCCGTTCGCCTTGTCGATCGAGCAGGGATCGGCGTCCCACCCCTTGAGCGCGCCCGTCACCCCGGGATCGGCATCGACCGACAGCACCGCACCGGCGACCTCGGTGCGCGCGGCCAGCGTCTCGAGCGAGCTCATCAGCTCGGCCGCCTGGCTCGGGCCGTACAGGTCGGCGATCCGGTTCCTCGCGACCAGGATGAGCGTCTTGCGGTCGGGCGTCACGGTGGCAGGAAGCGTCCCGGCCGTGGTGGCTTCGTCGGCGCCTGCGTACGGGTCGGCGTCGAAAGCGAAGGTCCGGGCCGGGCACGGCGGCAGCGGGGCCGGCGCCGACGTCTGCACGCGCAGCACGTAGGCCCGGTTCGAGTGCGAGCCGTTGAAGCCGGTGACGGCGACCGTGAAGTGACCGGTCTCCCCGGCGGTGACGATCATCGCGGCCTCATCGGCATTGCCGCGGTTGTGCGACAGGCTGCCGATCGGGATCGAGCCCATCGGGATCGAACCGATCGGGCTGTCGCGCAGCGTCTCGGACTGCATCGGCCGCGAGGTGCCCGACAGGTCGGCGCCTTCGTCCTCGATCGGGATCGATCCGATCGGGATCGATCCGATCGGCGTGGACTGCAGCGCCGGCGCGGCCGGCTTGAACACGGTCAGGTCGAAGTCCTGTCCCTCCGCGATGTGCGACAGCAGGAACCGAACGCGGGTTCCGGGCGCGGCCGGGATGGCCACACGGAACAGATCGATGTCGTCGGGCGTGGCGATGTGGCCGAACGCGAGCGTGTCGGCCGCGAGCACCGGCGCGGTTGCCGGATCCTCGTTGGGCTCGAAGTTCTGCGTCACGTGGACCGGCGCGCCCGACGCGGACGCCGCCGCGCGGAACACGACCGCGTCCACCTTGCTCGAGAACTGGCCGAGCGTGAAGCCCGGACGCATCCGGTACGAGAGGCGCACGTGCTGCTCCTCGCCTTCCAGGCCGCCGCACGGGTTCGACGGCAGGGCCGACCAGCGCAGCGTTCCGCCGGCGGCGACCGGATCCACCGCGGCCTGCGGGGACGAGGCCCCGAAGGAGAACAGGCTGGAGCCGGGCACGTACTGGAAGCCCGGCGGCGGCGAGACGGTGATGTCGGTCGGCGGCGAGAACGGCGTGCAGTCGAAGTCGTAATCGACGTGGTAGACCAGTGACGGCCCGCCCGCGTCGGTTTGTAGCCCGTCGATCGGAAGCCGCTCCCACGGATAGTCGGCGCGGGCGAGCAGCCCCACGATGAGCTGGCCGAGCGTGATCTGATCCAGCACCGCGCCGAGGTCCGAGAGCACCGCTTCGGCGCGAATGGCCGTGGGCACGAGCGACGCGGCCTCGCCGAGCGTGCCCGTCGAGCAGTTGACCCGCGCGCAGTCCACGACCGCATTGACGTTCGGGATCTGGGACAGCGGAATGGAGCCCATCGGCGTGGACAGCACGTCGATCGAGCCCATCGGGATCGAACCCATCGGGATCGAACCCATCGGGATCGAGCCCATCGGGGCGCTCGCGATGTCGAGCCCCAGCACGGTGTCGCGGCTCTCGTCGACGCCGTTGGCGGCGCACGAGTATCCGGCCTGCGCAAGCGCCTGGCACACGCTCAGGCCTCCGGGCAGCACGATCTGGTTGAGCGTCAGACCCCCGAGCAGGACCGAGCTCACCTGCACGCCGCGCAGCAGCGTGTCGGCCAGGCCGGCACCGCGAATGGTGAGTGCACGGAGCCGGGGTCCGACGACCGGGTCGGCGAGCGCCTGCCGAAGCGTGATCGTCTGTGGCGCGAGCCCCTGCAGGGCCGAGCCGGCCAGCAATGCCGCGAAGTCGGCGTCGATCGAGGACAGCAAGATGTTGTCGAGCGCGATCGAGCCGATCGGGGAGGCTTCGAGCCCGATCGAGCCCATCGGGAT
>DATLFO010000380.1:0-3488 GCA_035541035.1 Actinomycetota bacterium | reverse complement strand
GCGGCGATGCGGTCGGTCACCTCGGCGACCTCGCCGACGCCGTCCACCCGCCGCAGCAAGCCGCGATCAGCATAGAACTCGACGACCGGCATCGTCTGCTCCCGGTAGACGTCGAGCCGCTTGCGCACCACGTCCTCGGATTCGTCACTGCGGCGCACCAGCGGCGTGTTGTCCACGTCGCACACATGATCGAACTGCGGCTTGCGCGTCTTCATGCTGTAGACGCGGCCGCAGGTCGGGCACGACAGGCGCGATTCGATTCGCTCGATGATCGCCTCGTCGGGAACCTCGATCAGCACGGCACGCTCGATCGGCGTGCCGGCTTCCAGCAGCAGGTCCAGCAGCGCGTTGGCCTGCACCACGGTCCGCGGAAAGCCGTCCAGCACAAATCCTGCTTTCGCATCGGGCTGCGACAGTCGCTCGCGGATCACGTCCAGCATCACGTCGTCCGGGATCAAATTGCCCGCATCCATAAAGCTCTTGACGCGCAGACCGACCTCGGTCTCGGCCGCAACCGCGGCACGCAGGATGTCGCCCGTCGAGACGTGCGGCACCCCGAACTTGTCGGCCAGCATCGCTGCTTGGGTCCCCTTCCCCGCCCCCGGCGGGCCCAGCATCACGATCCGCACGGCTACTTCAAGAAACCTTCGTAGTGACGCATCATCAGCTGCGACTCGATCTGCTTGTTCGTTTCGAGGGCGACACCGACGATGATCAGGATCGAGGTCCCCGCGAACGGGAACGAGGTGATGTTCCAGATCCCCTGAAGGATGAACGGCATGACCGCGATGATGCCCAGGAAGAACGATCCGGGCAGCGTGATCCGAGTCAGGATGTGGTCGAGGTATTCCGCCGTGGGCCGGCCGGGCCGGATCCCGGGGATGAACCCGCCGTACTTCTTCATGTTGTCGGCGACGTCGACCGGGTTGAAGGTGATCGAGGTGTAGAAGTACGTGAAGAAGATGATCAGCAGGAAGTAGATCAGGATGTACGCGGGGTGCGAGCCGTTCTCGAGGAACCGGTTCACGAACCGCTGGAAGCCCGCGCTCTGCACGATCGTCGATGCAAGCACCGGCAGGTACAGCAGCGACGAGGCGAAGATGATCGGGATAACGCCGGCCTGGTTCACCTTGAGCGGGATGTAGGTCGAGGTTCCGCCGTACATCTTCCTCCCGACCACACGCTTGGCGTATTGCACCGGGATCCTTCGCTGGGCTTGTTCGACCAACACCACCGCCACGATGATCAAGATGCCGACCCCGAGGAACACTAGCGCCTTCAGCTTGCCCGCGTTGGTCCAAAGAGCGGTCGATTCGGCCGGCAACCGCGAGATGATCGAGGCGAAGATCAGGATCGACATGCCGTTTCCGATGCCGCGCTGCGTGATCAGCTCGCCCAGCCACATGATCATGGCCGTTCCGGCAGTCAGCGTGAGAACGACGATGAACGTTCGCCCTGATGTGAGATTCGGCCCGAACAGGTCGCGGATACCTTCACCGAAGAGCCGCCCGCTGTTGGCGGTCACCACGATGCCCAGCGATTGCAGCAGCGCGAGAACGACCGTCATGTAGCGCGTGTACTGGGTGATCTTCTTCTGCCCGGCCTCGCCTTCCTTCTGATAGGCCTCCAGGCGCGGGATCACCACCGTCAACAGCTGCATGATGATCGACGAAGTGATGTAGGGCATGATGCCCAGCGCGAAGATCGCGAACTGCGTGAGCGCCCCACCCGAGAACAGGTTGATCAGCGAGTAGATGCCACCCTGGCTTGCCTGCGCCTTGAGCTCCTCGACCTTCGCGAAATCGATGCCCGGCACCGGAATATGGGACCCGAGCCGGTACAGAGCGATCACGAAGATCGTGAACAGGATCTTGTTGCGCAGATCCGGGACTTTGAATGCGTTGCGAAACGCGCTGAACATGTGCGCTCCTTAGAGGACCTCGGCGCGGCCCCCGGCCGATTCGATCTTTTGACGGGCGCCCGCCGTGAAGGCGTTCGCCTTGACGGTCAGCGCGACGGTGAGCTCGCCCCGACCCAGCACCTTGACCGGCTGCTTGCCCTTGCGGAGCAAGCCCTTCGCGATCAGGTCCTCGGGGGAGACGGTCGCGCCCGACCCGAACTCGTTCAAGCGATCCACGTTCACTTCACGGTACTCGGTCCTGGTTCGCGGCGTGAACCCGCCGAGCTTGGGAATCCGGCGGTGCAGCGGCATCTGCCCACCTTCGAACCAGGGGTGGACCTCGCCGCGCGCGCGCGAGCCTTTGGTTCCGCGGCCGGCCGTCTTTCCGTGGCCGGACGCCTCGCCGCGGCCGTAGCGCTTCTTCGGGCGCTTGGCGCCCGGCGCGGGACGCAGATGATGCAGCTTCACGAGCGGACCTCCTCAACCTTCACGAGGTGCTTGACCTTGTTGATCATTCCGCGGATCTCCGGGCGATCATCCACGATCGCCTCGTCACGGATGCGGTGCAGTCCGAGCGAACGGACGGTGGCGCGCATGTCCTGCGTCGTCCCGATCACGCTCTTGACCTGAGTGACCTTGAGCTTCGCCATCAGCTCTCACCTCCGGCCGCTGCCTCGGTGGCCGGAGCTTCGGCGGTGGGCGCTTCCGGGGCGGACGTGCCGGCTGCCGGGGCGGGTTCGGCCGCGGCGGCACGCTCGTCCTGACGCTCGAGCCGGTCGATGGCGTCGGTGGACACGCCGGCCGCCTCGAGCATGCGGCGGGGAGCGACGCGGCGAATGTCCAATCCGCGGGTCGCAGCCACCGTCTCCGGCCGGCGAAGGCGCTTCAAACCTTCGACCGTGGCGTGGATCATGTTGATCGCGTTCCCCGACCCCAAGGACTTCGAAAGGACGTCGTGGATTCCCGCGCACTCCATCACGGCACGCACCGGACCGCCGGCGATCACGCCGGTCCCCGGGGCGGCCGGCTTGAGCAGCACGCGTCCGGCGCCCAGCTCGCCCATCACTTCGTGCGGGATCGTCTGGCCGACCATCGGCACGGTGAACATGGAGCGCCGCGCGATGTCCACGCCTTTCTGGATCGCGGTCGGAACCTCCTTCGCCTTGCCGTACCCGATCCCGACCTTCCCGTCCTTGTCGCCGACGACGACGAGCGCGGTGAAGGAGAACCGGCGGCCGCCCTTGACCACCTTGGCCACGCGGTTGATGGACACCACGCGCTCTTCCAGCGCGGGACGACCGGCGTCCTCGTCCTTACCCGACCTGCGTCGCTCGACCACGTATTCCTCCTAAAGCTCCAGCCCTGCCGCGCGGGCGCCTTCGGCGACCTCCTTGACGCGGCCGTGATACCTGTTGCCCCCGCGGTCGAAGACGACCTTGGAGACACCCTTCTGCTTCGCGGCTTCGGCGACCATCTCGCCGACCTTGCGTGCGGCGGACTTCTTGTCGCCGTCCACGCTCAACTTCATCGACGAGGCGGCGGCCAGCGTCGCGCCGGCCGTGTCGTCGATCACCTGCGCATAGATGTG
>DATLFO010000379.1:0-12986 GCA_035541035.1 Actinomycetota bacterium | reverse complement strand
GCCCAAGGAGCAGCCGGACAAGAGCGTGCTCAACCCCAAGTACGTGTTCGACACGTTCGTGATCGGCCCGTCGAACCGGTTCGCCCACGCGGCCGCCCTCGCGGTCGCCGAGCAACCCGCCCGCTCCTACAACCCGCTGTTCATCTACGCGCCACCCGGGCTGGGGAAGACGCATCTTCTGCACGCGATCGGCCACCACGTCCGCAGCCTGTATCCGACCGCCGCGGTGCGCTACGTCTCCAGCGAGCAGTTCATGAACGAGTTCATCCTCGGCGTGCGCGAAGAGAAGATGCCCGCCTTTCGGCGCCGCTACCGCGAAGCCGACGTGCTGCTCGTCGATGACATCCAGTTCCTCGCTCGCGGCGAGCAGACCCAAGAGGAGTTCTTCCACACCTTCAACGCGCTGCACAACGACGGCCGTCAGATCGTGATCACCTCAGACCGTCCCCCGAACCAGATCGCGCCGCTCGAGGACCGGCTGCGCACCCGGTTCGAATGGGGCCTGATCACCGACATGCAGGCGCCCGACCTCGAGACCCGCATGGCCATCCTTCAGAAGAAGGCCAACGCCGAGGGATTCATCGTTCCTGACGACGTGCTCGAGTTCCTTGCCGGCCGCGTGCAGAACAACATCCGCGAACTGGAGGGACGCTTGATCCGCATCGTCTCCTACGCGTCGCTGTCGAACCAGCCGGTCACCATGGATCTCGCCCAAGAGGTGTTGCGGCCGCTGCTGCCGCCCGACTCGGCCAACGACATCGCCGTGGACGCCATCATCGCCGAGACGCTGTCCTACTTCGGTCTCACCCGCGACGAGCTGCTGGGCCCGTCGCGGTCGCGGCATCTGGTGCACGCCCGGCAGATCGCGATGTACTTGTGCCGCGAGCTCACCCCGCTGTCCCTTCCCAAGATCGGCGAAGCCTTCGGCGGACGCGACCACACCACGGTCATGCACGCCGACTCCAAGATCCGCAAGTGGCTTGGGGAAAAGCGTCCCGTGTACTCACAGGTTCAGGAGCTGACGGCCAGAATCCGCCAGCGGGGCGCCACGGGGCTTTCGGCATGACCGGTTTCCCACACCCGAATGTGAACGGTTTCGTGTGCTTCGGCCTGCACGAACGGGGGTTCATCCACCGAATCCCCAGCCCCTACTGTTGCTTCTAGTTTTTGTGAAGAAAAAGATCACTGTCGTAGCGCAGCGCTAAGGTTGTGGAGGAGGGCTCTTCGATGAAGATCAAGATCGAGCGGGACGTGTTCGCGGATGCGGTCGCCTGGGTGCTGCGTTCCGTCGGATCGCGCGCCACGCTGCCGGTTCTGGGCGGCGTGCTGATCGAGGCCGACGGCGACACGATCACGTTCACCGGAACCGACCTCGAGGTCTCGAGCGAAGCCAAGGTCCAGGCCGCGGTCGCACGGGAAGGCAAGGTCCTGCTGCCCGGGCGCGTGCTCGGCGACATCGCGCGGTCGCTGCCGGAAGGAACGGTCGAGCTGACCGCCGATCAGTCGATGGGCAAGATCGTTTGCGGCGCCGCCGAGTTCACGCTGCGCACGCTGCCGGTCGAGGACTTCCCCCAGATCGCGTTGCCCGACGCCGACGCCGCCACGATCGACGGCAAGCTCTTCGCGTCCGCGGTCGCGCAGGTGACCAAGGCCGCATCACACGACGAGGCCCGTCCGATCCTGACCGGCGTGCTGCTCGAGGCCGGCGCCAAGACGCTCACGCTGGTCGCCACCGATTCCTACCGCCTCGCGGTTCGCGAGATCGACTGGACCGCGCCGGGCATCGAAGGCAAGCGGGTCGTGCCGGCCCGCGCGCTCGTCGAGGCGGTCAAGGCGGCCGAGGGCGAGAGTGAGATCAAGATCACGCTCGGCGAGTCGCAGGTCTCGGTCGAGGCCGGCGGACGGACGCTGGTGTCGCGGCTGATCGAAGGCGAGTTCCCGAACTGGCGCCAGCTCATCCCGACCGACATCCCGAGCCACCTGACCATCGCGCGGGACGCGTTCGCCGACTCGGTCCGCCGCGTCGGCATCCTCGCCCAGCAGGGCGCGCCGGTGCGGCTCGAGCTCAACGCCGACGGCGTGAAGCTCCTGGCCGGAACCCAGGACCTGGGGGAGGCCAACGAGGCCGCGGGCGGAACGTTCGAAGGCGAGGCGATCACGGTCGCGTTCAACCCGGTCTACCTCAACGACGGGATCGCGGCCGCGGGCGGCGCCGAGATCAAGCTGTCGCTGCGGGACGGGCTCAAGCCGGCGCTGGTGACCTCGACGGAGCAGGACGGGTTCACGTACTTGCTGATGCCCGTGCGCATCTAGCGGGGCGCGTGTGCGGCTCGCCGCGATCTCGCTGGAGCACTTCCGTTCGTGGGAGTCCCTGGCGCTGACCTTCGAGGACGGCGTCACGGTGATTCGAGGGCCGAACGGGTCCGGAAAGACCACTGTTCTGGAGGCCGCCTGGTATGCCGCGGCCCTCGGCTCGCACCGCACCAGCAGCGACGAGGTGCTCGTGCGCCGGGGCGAGGTCTCCGGGTTCGTGCGGGCCGACGTGGCCCGGGCGGTGGTCGGGGGCGGCGAGCGGATCGAGAAGATCGAGCTCGAGGTACGCACGGGCGGACGTGCGCGCACGAAGCTGGGCGGCGCCAACGTGCCGCGCCGGCGCGACGTGCTCGGCATCATGCGCGCCGCCATTTTCGCGCCCGAGCGTGTCTCGGTCGTGCGCGGTGATCCGGGCGACCGGCGCCGCTTCGCCGACGATCTGCTCGTGCAGCTCCATCCGCGCTACCACGCGGTGATCAAGGAGTACGAGCGGGCGCTGCGGCAACGTAACGCCCTGCTGCGCGACGTGGCCGCCGGCCGGGCCCGGCCGCAGGGAATCGAGGCCTGGGATGAGGCGCTCGCCAAGCCGGGAGGCGAGCTCGCGGCGGGACGCGCGAAGGCCGTCGCCGCGCTCGCGCCGTTCGCGGGGAAGGCCTACGCCGCCGTCGGCGAGGGCGAGGCGCTCGTGGTCTCCTACACGCCGCGGACGGCGCCGGCCGGATTCGAGCCGGGGGCGACCGAGCCCGCTTCCGCGGAATGGACCGACGCGATCCGTGTCGCGCTCGCCGAGCGACGCACGGACGAGATGGTTCGCGGCACCACGCTCGCCGGGCCGCACCGCGACGACCTGACCATCACGATCGGGGGCCTTCCCGCTCGCACCCATGCCTCGCAAGGCGAGGCGTGGATGGCGGCGGTGGGCATCGTCCTGGGATCCCACGACGCGATCGGCGCGCACCTGGGTGAGGCGCCGGTGCTGCTGCTCGACGATGCGTTCAACCCCCTCGACCCGGCGCGGCGGCAACGGCTCGCCGGCGCGCTGCCCGACGGCACCCAGATCCTGATCAGCGCCGCGGATCCGGCCGAGGTGCCGGCCGGGCTCGAAGCGCGCGTGATCGACGTGGACCGGTATCGGAGCCCGCGATGAGCGAACGCGACCCGGTGCGCATCGGATCGGTGCTCGGCCAGATGATCCATCGCGAGGGATGGCGTCCCCGCCTCGCGCTCGGCCGGCTGCGGGCGAGCTGGAGCGAGATCGTCGGGCCTCAGATCGGGGCCAACTCCTACCCCGGAAAGCTCTCGGACGGGGTCCTGCTCATCTTCGCCGAATCGGGCGCCTGGGCCACAGAGCTTGCCTTGCTCGCGGGCCGTTTGGCGGTCAAGGCGGATGCCTTTTTGGGCGGGGGTCTGGTGCGGGAGGTCAAGGTGGTCGCCCGCGGCGGCGGACGGGCCTCGAAGCGGGGATAAAACCGCAGGTCAGAACGGGTTTTTCGGATCGATCCGGAAAGTGTTCGCAGACCCCGGAATCGAGGCCGCCGAAGCGGCTTTTCCCGCCCTCGGGCGCTATAATAAACGTGTGCCTCCGGCATCCTTCCCGCCGGAGCTCGCCCCGGGTGTCCGGATCGGGTCGTGGGACCTGCCGGTGGGGGCGTTTTTGCTGTCATACCCATGCTTGCCTCGCGCGCGGCGGGCCCTGCGGGGCCGGGCCGCAGCCGGGGATGAAGGAGTGATCGAGTGGCCCGCGCCTCGTCCGAATACGGCTCGAGCGACATCCAAGTACTCGAAGGGCTGGAGGCGGTTCGCCGCCGGCCCGGCATGTACATCGGAGGCACCAACCAGCGAGGCCTCCACCACCTGGTCTACGAGGTCGTCGACAACGCGATCGACGAGGCGCTCGCCGGCCGCTGCGACCTGATCGAGGTCGTCCTGCGCGGCGACGGCGGCGTGAGCGTCACCGACAACGGCGCCGGGATCCCCGTGCAGCCGATCCCCGGCGCCAAGGACAAGCGGCCCGCGGTCGAGGTCGTGCTCACCGTGCTGCACGCCGGCGGCAAGTTCGGCGGCAAGGGCTATGCCGTCTCGGGTGGTCTGCACGGCGTCGGCGTGTCGGTCGTCAACGCGCTGTCGGAGAAGTGCGAGGTCGAGGTGCACCGCGACGGGGCGATTTGGGAGACCGCCTTCGCGCGCGGCAAGAGCACTCGCAAGCTCGAGAAGACCGGCACGGCCAAGGACACCGGGACCACGGTCCGGTTCTGGCCCGACCCGCAGCTGTTCCCCGAGATCGAGTTCAAGTTCGACATCTTGGCCCAGCGGCTCCGCGAGCTCAGCTACCTGACCAAGGGCGTCACGATCACGCTGCGCGACGAGCGGGGCGAGACGGTCGAGGAAGAGAGGTTCGTCGCCTCGGGCGGCATCGCCGACATGGTCAAGGCGCTCAACGCCGGACGCGAGGGCCTGAACAAGATCATCCACTTCGAGGCCGGCGAGGAAGAGCGCGAGGTCGAGATCGCGATCCAGTGGAACGCGGGCTTCACCGACTCGATCCATACCTTCGCCAACACCATCAACACCGCCGAAGGCGGCATGCACGAAGAGGGCTTCAAGAAGTCCCTGACCAACATCGTCAACAAGTACGCCCGCGCGAAGGGTCTGTTGAAGGAGAAGGAAGAGAACCTCCAGGGCGAGGACATCCGCGAAGGCATCGTGGCGATCATCTCGGTCAAGCTGCGCGAGCCGCAGTTCGAGGGCCAGACCAAGACCAAGCTGGGCAACACCGAGATCCGCTCGTTCGTCGAGAAGGTCATGAACGACAAGTTCGGCGACTGGTTCGAAGAGCACCCGGCCGATGCCAAGCGCATCGTCGCCAAGGCGCTCAGCGCGCAGCGGGCGCGGCTGGCCGCCAAGAAGGCCCGCGACATCGCGCGCAAGAGCGTCTTCGACGCCGGCGGTCTTCCCGGAAAGCTCGCCGACTGCTCCTCCAGCGACCCGAACAACACCGAGCTGTTCATCGTCGAGGGTGACTCGGCCGGTGGCTCGTCCAAAGCGGCGCGCAACCGCGAGTTTCAGGCGATCCTTCCGATCCGCGGAAAGATCCTCAACGTCGAGAAGGCGCGGCTGCACAAGATCCTGGAGAACGCCGAGATCACCGCGCTGATCCAGGCGATCGGCACCGGTATCGGCGACGAGGCCGACCTGTCGAAGCGGCGCTACGGCAAGATCGTGATGATGGCCGACGCCGACGTGGACGGCGCGCACATCCGCACGCTGCTGCTGACGTTCATCTTCCGCCATATGAAGATCATGATCGAGGGCGGTCACGTCTACATCGCGCAGCCGCCGCTGTACCGGGTCACCGTGGACGCCAAGACCAAGTTCTACGCGTTCAACGACAAAGAGCGCGACGAGATCGTGAAGCAGTACCCGAACAAGAAGATCAACGTGCAGCGTTTCAAAGGTCTGGGTGAGATGAACGCCGATGAGCTGTGGGACACCACGCTCAACCCCGAGACGCGCACGCTGCTGCAGGTCACGATGGAAGACGCCGCGCTCGCCGATCAGATCTTCACCATCTTGATGGGCGAAGACGTCGAGTCGCGCCGCGCATTCATCCAGAAGAACGCCAAAGACGCGTTCGTGGACGTGTAAGGAAAACGATGACCGATACTCCGCTGGAACCACGCATCGAAGCGATCGACATCGAGGAAGAGGTAAAGAAGTCCTACCTCGACTACGCGATGTCGGTCATCGTCGGCCGCGCGCTGCCCGACGTGCGCGACGGTCTCAAGCCGGTGCACCGCCGGATCCTGCACGCCATGAACGAGATGGGCGTGCGCCCCGGAACGGCGTTCAAGAAGAGCGCCAGGGTCGTCGGCGAGACAATGGGCAAATTTCATCCTCACGGCGATCAAGCGATCTATGACGCGCTGGCACGCATGGCGCAGGACTTCGCGATGCGCGCGCCGCTGATCCAAGGTCACGGCAACTTCGGCAGCGTGGACGGCGACCCGCCGGCCGCACAGCGTTATTGCGTCACCGGCGACACGCTGGTCCGCACGGTCAGCGGAACGGTGCGCATCCGCGATCTGGTTCCCGACGCAAAGCCGAACAGCGACACGCCGATCGTCGAGAAGCTGATAAACCGGAATGGGGATCCGGTGCGCGCCTCGATGTTCTTCCATTCGGGTACGCATCCGATCCTGCGGTTGAAGACGCGAGAAGGGTTCACACTGGAAGGCACCGGCAACCATCCGGTGCTGTGTCTGGTGCCGGTCGCCGGCGTTCCGATGTTCCAGTGGAAGGAACTGCACGAGATCGTCGCCGGCGATCGCGTGGCGATGCTTCGCCGCGAGCCGGGCGAGTCCGAGGTGCTTTCGCAACACGACTGGCATCTGGCGATCTTGGCGGGCGCGATGGTCTCGGAAGGCTTCGCGTCCGACACGCGCGCCGGGTTCAATAACCTCGACAAGGACTTCTTCAGTCAGGTCGTGGCCGCCTTCGACGAGATCGTGGGCGGTTCGCGCTACGTGTCGTCGCGGGTGATCAAGTCCGGCAACCTTCTGTATGAACTCGACGTGCAGAAGATGGATCACTTCGCGGCAAGTCCGCTCGGCGAGCTGATGGGTGACCGGAGCGCCTCGAAACACGTGCCGTCCTTTGTGTGGAGCGCAGGGCCCGCGTTCAAGGCTGCGTTCCTCCGTGCGCTGTTCGAAGGGGACGGCTCGTCGTCGGTTGGTAACCGGTCGTCGATCGGGATCTCCTATACGACGCGCAGCCGGCTGCTGGCACAGGAAGTCCAGCAGCTTCTGCTCGAGTTCGGGATCATTTCCCGGCTGACCTGCACGGTCGCGCGCGGCGAGCATCGCGTCTACATCTCGAACCGGCGTGATGCGTGGTTGTTCGCGACACGCGTTGGATTCTTGGAGCACAAGCAGCACCGCCTGCTTGCGCAGTTCGTCGAGATCCCCGAGCAGAGCCATTCGCTCAGCTCGGACCACTTCCCGTACATCGCCGCCTACATCCGTGGCGAGAAGTCCGGCCGATGGGTCGATCGCGAATGGCTCGCCAAGCACAACATCGACCGCATCGAGCGGTGGGAGCGCGACGCAGACGAGATCTGGTCGCACATCACCAACGCCGAAGTGCGCTCGGTCGTCGAGCCGATCGTCGAGAGCGGTTACTACTTCGCGGAGGTCGCCGAGATCTCGTCCGCAGGGCTTGCGGAGGTCTACTCCGTCCGAGTGGACTCCGAAGACCACGCGTTCATCACGAACGGCTTCGTCAGCCACAACACCGAGTGCCGGCTCGCGCCGCTCGCGATGGAGATCCTGCGCGACATCAACGAAGAGACCGTTGACTTCGTGCCCAACTACGACGGCGAGGAATCCGAGCCGTCGGTCCTGCCGGCGCGCTTCCCGAACCTGCTCGTCAACGGCTCGACCGGCATTGCGGTCGGCATGGCCACCAACATACCCCCGCACAACCTGGGCGAGGTCATCGACGCGACGATCCATCTGATCGACAATCCCGACGCGACCGTCGAAGACCTGATGAAGTTCGTCAAAGGCCCCGACTTCCCGACGGGCGGCATCATCATGGGCCGCGCCGGCGCGCGGCAGGCGCTCGAGACCGGCCGCGGCTCGGTCAAGGTGCGCGGCAAAGCAGAGATCGAAGAAGGCAAGAACGGCCGTCAGCGCATCATCATCACCGAGCTTCCCTACATGGTCTCGGGCGACCGGGTGCTGGCCAAGATCGCCGAGATGGTCGAGAAGAAAGTCATCACCGGCATCGCGACCACGCGCGACTCGCTCAAGAACGAGTCGAACCGTCACGGCCTGCGACTGGTCGTCGAGCTCAAGCGCGACGCGATCCCCCAGGTCGTGCTCAACAACCTCTACAAGCACACGCAGCTGCAGGACTCGTTCGGCGTGAACATGCTCGCGCTGGTGGACGGCGTGCCGCGCACGCTGTCGCTGGTGGACGTGCTCACCGCCTACGTCGGCCATCAGGTCGAGGTCGTCACGCGGCGCACCCGCTACCGCCTGCGCAAGGCCGAAGAGCGCGCGCACATCTTGGAAGGTCTGCTGGTCGCGCTCAACCACCTCGACGACGTGATCGCGCTCATTCGCGCCTCGGACGACGTCGAGGCCGCGCGCACCGGCCTGATGGAACGCTTCGACCTGAGCGAGATCCAGGCGAACGCGATCCTGGACATGCAGCTTCGCCGGCTCGCCGCGCTGGAACGGCAGAAGATCATCGACGAGCACACCGAGCTGCAGGCGCAGATCGCCGACTACAAGGACATCCTCGGCAAGCCCGAGCGTGTCCGCACGATCATCAAGGATGAGATGAGCGAGATCCGCGCCAAGTTCGCCAATGATCGCCGCACCGCGGTCCAGGCCGACGAGGGCGACATGGACCTCGAGGACCTGATCCCCGACGAGGAATGCGTGATCACCATCACACGCTCCGGCTACATCAAGCGCGTCAACCTGAGCGTGTACCGGACGCAAGGCCGTGGCGGCAAGGGCGTGCGCGGCGCCAAGCCGAAGGAAGGCGACATCGTCGAGCATCTGCTCACCACGACGGCGCACGCCTACGTGCTGTTCTTCTCGTCGCTGGGCAAGGTCTACCGGATCAAGGCGCACGAGATCCCCGAAAAGGATCGCACCGCGCGCGGGATCTCGATCCGCAACCTGCTGCCGCTGTCGGGCGAGGACGCGATCGCAGCCGTTATCGACACCCGCGACTACGAGACCCACAAATATCTGGTGATCGCCACCGCCAAGGGCATCGTCAAGCGCACCGAGTTCTCGGCCTACGATTCGTCGCGGCGAGACGGCATCATCGCGCTCAAGCTGCGCGAAGGCGATCAGGTCGTGCAGGTGCGTGCCACGTCGGGCGAAGACGAGCTGGTCATGGCCACCCGCAAGGGCCAGTCGATCGTCTTCCCCGAATCTGAGGTCCGCGCCATGGGCCGCACCGCCAGTGGCGTGATCGGCATGAAGATCAAGGCCGAAGACACGGTCATGGCCTTCGAGGTCGTCGATCCCAACGGCGAGTTCCTGATCGTGACCGACAACGGCTACGGCAAGCGGACGCTGATGACGAACTATCCGCGCCAGCACCGCGGCGGCTCGGGAGTGCGCACGGTCCAGCTGACCGCGCGCAAGGGTTTCGTCGCCGGCGCGATGGTCGTGAGGCCGGGCCACGAGCTGTTCCTGATCTCGTCCAACGGCCAGGTGATCCGGATCCAAGCCAAGGAGATTCGCCGCACCGGGCGTGACGCCCAGGGCGTGCGAGTGATGCGCCTGGGGTCGGGCGAAACGGTTGCCGCGATGGCGCCGGTGATCGCTGACGAGGAGGAGGGCCCCTAGCGCGGGCTATTGGCGGATCCCGGCTCGGCCGTGTAAGAACAAGCGAGCCGGGGAACATCAAGGCCCATGCACGGGCCGCAAGCATTCCGAGGGGACACGATCGACAAGCACGAGACGGGCGCCACCGCGCCTACCGCACGTAGCGAGACGGCCAGCCGGGACGTCGTGCCCGCAACGGCCGGGCCCGTGCAGTATTCGCGGCAGTGGCGTAAGGCCCGCCTGGTCATCCGCAAGGTCGACCCCTGGTCGGCCTTGAAGTTCTCGGTGCTGTTCTACTTCTGCCTGCTGCTGATCATGCTGCTCGGCAGCGCCATCGTGTTCGCTCTGCTCAAGGCCTTCGGCGTGATCGGCCGGATCGAAGAGCTGCTCGGCACGTTCTTCGCGGACGTGACCATCTCGGGCGGAGCGATCTTCCGCTGGGTGTTCCTGTTCGGCCTGCTCGGGACCATTGTGTCCACCGTCGTGACCGTGTTCCTGGCCTTCCTGTACAACCTGATCGCCGACGTCGTTGGGGGCGTCGAGATCAGCGTCAGCCAGCGCGACTAGCCTCGCCCGTCACCCCTGCGACGCCGAGCGCGGATCCTGGTACCCTTCTGCATTCGCACGGGCCTGTAGCTCAGGTGGCTAGAGCGCAGCTCTGATAAAGCTGAGGTCGCTGGTTCGAGTCCAGCCAGGCCCACTTGGATGTATTAGGGGCTCCGGGCCCCTCGCTTCGCTCGGCGCCCTCTGCCCCCAAACCCCCGCGAAAAGATCGCGTCCGCGGTCGGAGCGTTGGCCGATTCTTACGAGGGGTCGATAACGCCGCGCTTTCACTCGGACAGGCGGGACCGTTCAGCAGCGACTCGTCCGGGGACTCGAGCGATTGGCCCTTGTTGCGAGGCTACATCTCGGGGGTTTCGGCGGCGACGCAGGATGGGCAGTCGTCCCGGACCTTCCACTTTTTGCTCAGGGCGATGGCGAGGGCGACGGGTTTGGTGGGGCAGCCGACGCGGGGGCCTTTGAACAGCTCGGCCTCCTCGGAGGGGGCGATGCGCTCGCATGCGGCTTGGTGGAGCGTGGCGGTCTTGGTGGCCGCGGTCTTGCGGTGAAGGATGTAGCCGGTGTCGGCATGACGGGCCAGCCAGGTGGCGTAGGCGTCGTCGGCGGCTTTGAAGGCGCGTGATTGCTCGGCGGAGTTGGAGATGGAGTCGAGCTTTCCGCGAAGCTCGGCCATGAGCCGGTCCGTATGGGGCGTGTCCGACACCAGCGTCACCTCTTCCGGCCCACCCTGGGCATCGGGTGGAACTTTATCCGAGTCTCGCGGGTCGCGTTCGAAACGGCCGGTGGGCGCCGAGAGATTTCGGACTCGACCTATGATGGCCGCCATGAGCGACTCGGATGGGATCCGGGCCCGGTCCACGCAGTCGGATCGTGTTCGCAGGGTGCGCGCCGACCGTATCGCCGCGAACCGGCGCGGCTGGGACGACCGGGCGGCCCGCTATCAGCAAGCCGTCGGCGGCCGGGACATGTATGCCGGACGTATTCACTGGGGGCCGAACAAGTTCGACGACGAGCATCTGGGCGTGATCGGCGACGTCGCCGGCCTCGAAGTCCTCGAGATCGGATGCGGCGCCGCGCAGTTCGGCATCGAGCTCGCGCGACGGGGCGCGCGCATGACGGGGATCGACCTGTCGGGCGAGCAGATCCTTCACGGACGCGCCAACGTCAAGGCCGCCGGCGTGAAGATGCGGCTGATCACCGGCAACGCCGAAAAGCTGCGCGCGCGATTCGGCGAAGGCACCTTCGACGCGGTCGTCAGCGATTTCGCGGCCGGATTCATGGATCTGGATCTGCTGCTGCCCGAGATCGCGGCGGTTCTGCGGCCGGGCGGCTTCGTGGCGCTTGCGTGGACCTCGCCGATTCTTGATTGCATGACCGGCGCGGGCGAGCCGCCGCTGCTCGCATTCAAGTACTCCTACTTCGACCGCACACCGTGGGTGGACGGCGGGCGGGACGCGACCTTCGAGTTCAAGCGCACCTACGGCGACTGGGTTCGTGCCTTCGCTCGCGCGGGATTGATGCTCGAAGATCTCGTCGAGCCGCAGGCGCCGCGCGGCGCCCCCCACATGGAGTGGGGAAATTTCCGGTGGGAGCGAACCAGCATGGTGCCCGGCACATGCATCTGGAAAGCGCGGAAGCCGGACAAGCCGACGAGGCGCCGCGCGTAGGATCGCTTGCAACTGTCGCTCTTGTTGCGGCGGCAAAGTCGGGGATATCATCCAAAAAAAACCAGCGCGCTCCGGCGCGGCGAGAGGAGGGGGCGGCTGATGGCCGAGGAAGAGAAGAAGCGCTCGAAGAAGGGAATCTTCGCCGTGTTGCTTGCGGCCGTGGGCGCCGTGTTCTTCTTCTTGAAGAAGAAGCGTCGGAACGGCGAAGAGACCGGCTGGGAAGAGGCGACGCCGGGAGGCTCCGCCTAGGCCGGACGACTCTCGCCGAGGCCCGCCTGCTGCTCTCGATGTCGGGAACGGCCGGCGGGCCTCCGCGCGTCCGGAGAAGCCGCGCTGCGGCCCGTTGCGGTCAAGGACGCCGCGGTCCGAGCGGTGGCGGCTCGCGCCGCGGGCGGTCGCGGACATCGGCCTCGGCATCGATCACGCCGCCGGGTCGTCCCACAGCGGGAGGCCCCCGCCGTGACGTACGCCACGACCGAAGGAGCCGTCGCGGATATCGAAACACCATCGCGATGACGAGCAGCGTGAAGACCGTGAACACGAAAGCGCCGAAACCGCTGTCGCGATTGCCGAAGCCCCACCAGGCCAGCAGGCCGAATGTCGCCACGGTTCCCAGCCAGATGCTGAGCAGGATGCCCCGCCAGTGGCGCATCGTGTAGGCGCCCGCGGTCATCCATTTCATCATGCGCTGCTCCGGAGATCGTCTAGGCATCGACTCCACTGTACCCGCGAGCAAGGTTTGTCATCCGTCAGAGCAAGGAACATTCGGGATGCGATGCGCGATGCGATCATTCGGCTGATACTCGCCCGCCACGACCGGCCGTTCCTCCCCGAGTGGGCACACCGGCTCGACGAGGCGGGCATCGCGCGGGTCGCGGCCATGCCCGCCTCGTCCCTGGATCGCCTGCTGCCCGCGCTTTCTCGCTCTGCGAACGGCGGCCGGCTCTGGATGGGCATCGCGGCCGCACTCGCCTTCACCGGCCCGCGCGAACGCAAAGCCGCGCTCCGCGGCATGGCCTCGCTGTCGCTTACCTCCGCAGTCGTCAACGGCGTGATCAAGCTCGCGGCCCGGCGTCATCGCCCCGAAGAGGAC
>DATLFO010000378.1:0-5075 GCA_035541035.1 Actinomycetota bacterium | reverse complement strand
GGTGCGAACCGCTGCGACGCGTCGCCCCGCAACCGCAGCGGACGGATCCGCCGGGAGCCTCTCCGATTCCGCTCCCCCGGCCGCTCGTCGCGCCGAACCGTCGCTGCCGGCACCGGCCGGCTGGCCGTTCCCCGAGGTGTTCCCCCGCACGAGCGGTACCGGCCGGCTCGCCGGCGGCGCACTGCTGTGGACCGATTTCATCTACGACGACCGCGGCGCGCGAAGCCACCCGGTCGCCACGCCCGTCACGCCGCTCGCCTGGCCGCGCGGCACGTACGAGTACGCCGACCCCGACGCCGCCGCCAACGGCGCCGACATCTTCCGCGCCGGGATCGGGCTCGACGACGAGGCGACCTACTGGCGCGTGGACTGGAACACGCTGATCGATCCGGCCATCCCGGCCGCGATGTTCGCGCTCGACCTGGACGGTGACGCCTCGACCGGCGCGACTCGTTGGCCGGCCGACGCGGGAATCCGGTCGGCCGGCATCGAGCGGGCGATCTTCGTCACGTCGGCCGGCGCGTGGCTCTACGACCTGGCGGCCGGGACGCGTGTGCCGCTGCCGGCACCGGCCGTCGAGATCGAAGCCCGATCGTTCGTCGTTCGCGTACCCATGACCGTGCTGCCGGTGTGGGGGACGTGGCGGGTGCGGCTGGCCTCCGGTCTCGCAACCGGCGATGGGGAGCAGTTCGCCCCGGTGTCCGAACGCCACGGCGCGCGCCGCGGCGGTCCGTCGATCTACAACGTCGGGTTCCGGACGAACGAGCAGGAACGGCCGGTGATGGGAACGCCGAAGTCCACCGCGACGATGAGCTACTGGATGGAGCACGCGCAGGCAGCGGCGCTCGCCGAAGGGGATGTCTCGGCGTTCTTCGCCGACGTGGACTGGTCGCTGCTGCAGTCGCGTTCGACCACGCCTGAGCCGCAACCGCGCGGTTGGTCCAGCCGCTGGTACGTGTCCTCGATCGAGCTCGGCCAGGGCATCATCCGTGACGAGCGCGAGCCGCAGGACGGCCGTCCAAACTACCTGGGACGCGTGCAGCCGTACGCGATCTTCGTGCCCTCCTCCTACGCGCCGGGCCGGCCGGCGCCGCTGACCTGGCTGCTGCACTCGGCGTTCCAGCCGCATACCGCGTTCGCGGCCATGACTCCCGCTTTCGCCGAGGCGGCGTGCGAGCAGCGCGGCAACATCTGCGTCACCCCACTCGGCCGCGGCCACGACGGCTGGTTCTTCGACGAGGCCGAGCTCGACTTCTGGGAGGTCTGGGGAAGCGTCGCGCGTGCCTACTCGCTGGATTCGGAGCGCACCGTCATCGCCGGCTATTCGATGGGCGGCTTCGGCGCATACCGCATCGGCCTTTCCCATCCCGACCTGTTCGCACGCGTCGCGGCGATCGCGGCGACACAGATCTGCGGAGAGCGGTTCGCGCCCGGCGTCGACCATTCGCAGCATCCGGGCCCATGCACCACCGACGCCGACACCACGCCGCTGCTCGAGAACGCGCGGCACCTTCCCGTCTTCATCACGCACGGCACCACCGACGAGCTGCTCCCGTTCACCGGTGCCCTGCTTCAGGCCCGCGAGCTGGACCGGCTCGGCTATCGCTATCGCTTCGAGCACGCCCTCGGCCAGCCGCACATCCCGTGGTACATGCAGGATGCGTGGTTCCCGGCCGCGGAAGGTCTGGGTGAGCCGGTGCGCGAGAGCAGCCCGGCGCGCGCGACCCTGCGCTGGTATCCGAATGCGGACCGTCCCGAATGGGGTATGGCCGTGCGTGGCGCCTGGTGGATGCGCGAGCTCCGTGCCGCACGGATCCGGCCCGGCCTCACCGCACGCGTCGATGCGCACAGCCACGCCCTTCCCAACCGCACGATCACGCCGCAGCGCGCGACCTACGAGTCGCTGCGATCGGACTCGACGCCGATCCTGGTTGAGGAGCTGACCTGGCTGCAGGGCGGCCCGCGGCCACGCCGCGCAACGGTCACGATCACGCTCGAGAACGTCGCGGCCGCATTGGCCGACCTGCGGGCGGCGGGCCTGCGTTCGCACGAAGGCGCGACCCTGTCGGTCACGACCGACGAGCACACCACGTTCCGCTTTACGGGCCTCGCCGGCACCGTCGTGGTGGGTGGCACGGCCGCAGGCACCGCCGTCCCGGATGCCGCGTTCGAGGTATCGCTTCCACCTGGTACGCACACGATCCGTATCGTCCCGCCCCCGAGGTAGAGGAGTCCGCCATGCGCACCGTCGCCGTCAAGCTCGCCGTCGCCGCTCTTTCCATCATGGTGCTGCTCGCCTGGCAGATGCCGGTCTCGAAAGCGCAATCTCCTGCCGCCGCCGGACAGTGGCTCTCGCCGTTCTCCGAGGACTTCGACGGCGACGGCATCGGAGATTTCGACGCGCGGCCGCCGCTCAATCGCTCCGAATCGGCGTCGCTGCCGCCGGCGGTGAACGCGGTCGTGCTTGCCGACGGCACCGTCCTGTACTGGAGCCAGCTCGAGGGAAGCGAGTCGGTGGAGCACTCGATCGCGTTCCAGCAGCCGGCCGGACCGCGCAGCCGCTCGCGGGTGCTCGACCTGTCGTCCTACTTCGCGTCCGGAGCGCTGCCGTCACCGGCTGCGTTTGCCACGCCTGCTCCCGAAGACGGCGCCGGCGGCGACATGGTCGGCACCGACCAGCGGCATCTCGCCGACGGGCGTGTTCTGGTGATCGGTGGCACCCGGTGGAGCAACGAGGATCCCGGCGCGCCGGGCGGGTTCGGCCGCACGGAGCTGTACGGACTGCCCGACGCGCGCGTGTTCGATCCGCTGAACGGAACCTGGTCGCGCGCCGCCGACATGAACCGCCCCCGTTACTACCCGAGCATGGTCACGCTCGCCGACGGCCGCATGCTCGTGGCATCGGGCGCCGACCGCCTCGTCTACGACAGCGCGATCTTCCCCGGTCCGCATCCGTCCGGCGACGTGCGTCCCGCGAACGTGCACGAGGTCGAGGTCTTCGATCCCACAACCGGAACATGGACCCTCCCGTCGAATCCCGAAAGCAAAACCGCCCTGCCGCCCTTCGCGCACTTGCATCTGATGCCCGACGGCCGCGTCCTGTACCCGGGCGCGGGCATGTTCTATCCGCCCGGCGGAGCGGACGCCGAGGCCGACCGGTGGCACGAGGACCGCATCTACGACCCGGCCTCGCGCTCGTGGACCGCGGCGGGACGGCCGCTGCTCGGCGCGCGCAGCAACGCCTTCACCTCGATGATGCGCCTGACGCCGCCCTACGACTCGGCGCAGATCCTCGTCGGCGGCGGCACGCTCGGTCCCTGGCCGGGCAGCCACGTCGCCACCACGCTCACCGAGATCCTCACGTGGCGCGGCGGCTCGGTCGAGCGCGCTGCGGCGCGCCCGATGACGGCCGCGCGCTGGCACGCAAGCGCCGTCACGCTTCCAACCGGCGAAGTCGTGGCGCTCGGCGGCGCGGACAAGGACGAGGTCGTCGATCCGGGGTCGGGACTGCCGGTCCGCCACGCGGAGCTGTTCGATCCGGCGACCCGAACGTGGCGAAAGCTCGCGCGGGCCGCGCGCGACCGCACGCTCCATCACACGGCCGTGCTTCTGCGCGATGGGAGCATCCTGACGGGCGGCCACTCCCCCGTGCCCGCGCACTACGGCGCCCACACCACGAACGTTCCCGGACTGTCGAACAACTTCAAGGACCCCTCGTTCGAGATCTTCCGTCCGCCGTACCTGTTCCGCGGCGAGCGGCCGCGCATCACCGGCCTGTCGCCGGCGGCCGCCGCGAACGGAGCCACCCTGCGGATCGACACGCCGGATGCGCACAACGCCACGCTCCAGGTCGTGCTGTCGCGGCTGCCGGCGACCACGCACGTGATCGACAACGATCAGCGCACCGTCCTGCTCGGCCACGTGATCGAGGGCGACGGGAGCGTGCGGGTGACCGTGCCGGACGCCGCCGTTGTCCCGCCGGGCCACTACTACGTGTTCGTTCTCAAGGACAACGGGAGCGGCCCGACACCATCGGTCGCCGAGATCGTGCGAGTCGGCTCCTAGACCCGACGAAGCGCGGCCTACTCGACCGGCGAAGGCGAAGCGTCCGCCGGTGGCGCGGTCTCCGGTGGTTCCTCCGCCTCGGGCGGGGCGGCGCTCAGGCGGACCGCGAGCATCGTGGTGATCGGAACCGACGCGACCAGACCGATGCTGCCCACCAGCGTGCGCACGATCTCGGTCGCGACGATCTCGCCGTTGCCGATCTGCGTGATGCGCTCGCCCGACAGCACGAACAGCAGCAGCAGCGTCGTGGAGGCGCCGGCGTAGGCGAGCGCCAGCGTGTTCACGGTGGACGACACGTGATCGCGGCCCACGCGCATCGCCGAACGGAACAGCTCGCGCGAGTCCCGCAAGCCGGCGGTGCGCAGCTCCCACACCACCGACGCCTGCGTGACGGTCATGTCGTCGAGCGCGCCGAGGGCGCCGATCACCAGCCCCGCGAGGAAGATCCCCTCGAAGTCGATCCGCCCCGCAGCGAGCTGGAGGAACGGAACCTCTTCCGAAAGCAGCCCGGTCAGCCGGGCCACGCCCGAGAACATGGTGCCGAGCAATGCCGTGAGGGCCAGGCTCGCGATGGTGCCGAGCAACGCGACCGTGGTGCGCACGTTGATGCCGTGCGCGGCATACAGCGCAACGAAAGCGATCGCCGACGCGCCGGTCACTGCCACCAGCAACGGGCTGTTTCCCTCCAGGATCGACGGCAGCACGAACGACAGCAGGATGGCCAGGCTCGCCACCAAGCCGGCGAGCGCCGCGAGCCCGCGGAGCCGTCCCAAGGCGACCACCGCCACCGCGAACACCACGATCAGCGCGATCAATGCCGGCTTGCGGTCGCGATCGGCGAACTGATACTCGACGCCCGCGTCGACGGCTTCGGGGTTGGTGTAATGCACCACGACGATCGAGTCGCCTCGCTCGAGCGTGCCTTCGCCGAGCCGCTCCGGCACATCGAGATCGATCATCTCTCCCGCGTCGGGTCCTTCCTGCAGCCGCAGCGATGCGATGAGGCACTC
>DATLFO010000377.1:0-4144 GCA_035541035.1 Actinomycetota bacterium | reverse complement strand
CTCGGCGGCAAGCCGGCGATTCGTGGCACTCGCATCTCGGTTGAGCTGATCCTTGAGTTCCTGGCTGCCGGAAACTCGGTGCCGGACGTGCTCGCCGCCTACCCCCACATCGCCGAGCACATCGGGATGCGCGACGATTCGCTTCATCAATCGCAGCGAGCTCGGCCCCGGACGAGCCCTTTCGTCGTCGTATGCGGGCGCCTGCTCGTAGACGACCGCAGGCCGCGGCTGCGCGGAGATCCGATCGAGGTCGGACTCCTCGATCATGTGCTGCGTGCCGGCCTTGCGCGCGGGCAGCTTGCCGCTGCGGATCCAGCGCCGGATCGTCTCGGCGGCCAGACCGGTCCGTTCGGCCGCCTCGGGAACGGTGATCTCCACGGGTGTAGCATACTACACCGCGAAAAACTGACCTTAGCGGACCTTGCCGCGGCGGACGGCGCCTTCGCGGCGGCGCATCTCGCGTTCGGCTTCGCGGCCGATCATGGTCTGGCGCTTGTCGTGAGCCTTCTTGCCGATCGCCAGGCCGATCTCGCATTTGATCTTGTTCTTGACGAAGTACAGGCGCAGCGGCACCAGCGTCATGCCTTTCTGCGCGGTCGTGGCCGCGATCTTTTCGATCTCCTTGCGGTGCAGCAGCAGCTTGCGCGAGCGGGTGGGCTCGTGATTCTGGTACGAGGCCTCGAGGTAGGGCGGGATGTGCGCGCCCAGCAGCCAGACCTCGCCGTCGCGCACGGCGGCGTAGGCATCGGCGAGCGACGCCTTGCCGGCGCGCAGCGACTTGACCTCGCTTCCCATGAGCGAGAGCCCACATTCGAAGGTTTCTTCGATGTGGTAGTCGTGCCGCGCCTTGCGATTGGTCGCGATGTTCGGGTTCTCGGACTTTTTGGTCTTGGCCACGGGCGAATGCTACCCGGCCGCGAGCGACCCCGGAGGCGAGAAACGCTTCGACCCGCCGTCGTGGGCGGGCCGAAGGTACAGGGTCGAGCAGGGGGTGCTGCGTCTATTTGAGCCAGCGCATCGGGTTGGTCGGCTCGCCTTCGACACGGACCTCGAAGTGAAGGTGCGGGCCGGTGCACCAGCCGGTGCAGCCGATCGCGCCGACGCCTTCGCCTCGCTTGACCTTCTCGCCGGCGCTTACGTAGGCCCGCGAAAGGTGCGAGTACATCGTCGCGACGGAGTCTCCGTGGTCCACGAGCACGATCAAGCCGAACGCGCCCTTGTAGCCGGTGAACACGACCTTGCCGTCGCGCGCGGCGATGACCTTGGTTCCCTGCGGCGCGGCGATGTCGATGCCGGTGTGGAACGACTTCTTCTTGTAAATCGGATGCACGCGCTCGCCGTAGTCCGAGGAGATGCGCCCGCTGACCGGCCAGACCAGATAGCCCTTGCCGGCGCCCTGGATGACCTTCTGGCCGCGCTGCGCGCCCTTGAGAATGCCGCTGATCGAATCCGACTCGCGGATGTAGGACTGCAACGCCTCTTCGTAGGCCTGCCGCTCGTCGCGGACCTTCTCGAGCAGGTTCTTGCGGTAGTTGATCTCGTTGATCACGGCGCGCCGCGCGCGGTTCTGGCTCGCACGAATGCCCGCGATGCGGTCGCGCTCGGCCTGCGCGGTGGCGACCTGCTTGTCGAGCTCCGCCTTGCGCGCTCCGATCGCGTTCCGCTCGACCTCGACCTCGTCGCGAACCTCGCGCACCTCCTCGACGACCTTCACGTCCGCGCTGAGCACGCTCTCAACGTACTGATCGGCCGTCAGGAACGCGCTGAAGTCGGTCGTGTTGAACAGGACCGGCGCGAGCGACATCGGCCCGGCCATGTACTTGCTGGCCGCCCGGTTGTTGAGAACGTCCTGCTGCTGCTCGAGCAGCGCGATTGTTTGCTCGAGATCGCGCGTGCGAAGGTCCAGCTCCATCTGAGTCCGGTTGGCCGCGGCCTCCAGCGCCGCGAGCGCCGCGATCGCGTCGGACAGCTGGGCGCTCAGGTTCTCGATCTTGTCCTCGAGCGCCTGACGGCGGATGTCGGAGGCGTTGATCTGGGCGATGATGCCGCGCTCGCGCTTCTTGGCCTCGTTGATGCGCTTGCGGGTCTGGTCGATCTTCTTCTGCAGCTCGGACCAGCGGCTCGCGGAGGGCTGCTTGTCGGCGGCGGTGGCCGGCGGGGCGGTCAGCGACAGCAGCCCGGCAAGCAGGGCCGTGATCAAGCCGATCGAAGTGGTTCGTTTGGGTCGCACCAGCACTCCCCCAGCAAAAAGGCGTTGGAACACCTGCATCGTACATAACCAAACGCAACAGGTGTCAACACTCGCACCGCAGTTTTCCCATCGGCGCGACCGGCTTTTCCCTTTAGCGACCCTTTCAACAAGGGCAAAAAGGGCGCCGAAAGGACACCCTAGTGGATCAAATGGTTGATTCCTAGGGCTAGACCTCGAGGAAGCGGCGCAAGCCGAGCAAGGACCCGAGGGCTCCGAGGACGACCCCGCCCACAAGGAGCCAGAGCCCGTATTGGAGGACCTCCATGTTCGAGACGTTCACATGGAGGAAGCGGATGTGGTCGGCGACGCGGATGAAGAAGGGACGCGTGGCCAGCAGCAGCACGACGGCGGCGATGGTGCCGAGCACGCCGTGAACGACTCCCTCGAGCATGAACGGGATCCGGATGAACCAGTTCGAGGCCCCCACCAGCTTCATGATCGCGATCTCTTTTCGCCGCGCGTAGATCGCGATGCGGATCGTGGTGCCGATGATCATCGCGGCCGCACCGGAGAGCAGCACGACCAGCACCAGGCCGATCCGGCCGATGTCGTTGACCACACCGAAGAACTGCTTGAGCAGCGATCGGTAGTCCTGGATTCGCAAGATGCCCGGCCGGCCCTCGAGCCGGTCGTTGACGATCTCGAACTGCTCGGGGTTGCGCAGCTTTACGCGGAAGGACTCGGGCAGCGCTTCCGGATCGGTGTTGGCCACGATGTCGGGCTGGTCGCGGAAGATCTCCTTGAAGCGCTCGTACGCCTCGTCCTTGGACTCGTAATCGACGTCCTGAACCTCGGGCATCAGCTTGAGATCGTCGTGGATCGACGTTCGCTGATCCTCCGTGACCTCGGGGCTCAAAAACACCGCGACCTCGACCTTGCGGGTCTGAAGCTCGATGATCCGGTTGATCGCGAAACGGCCGAGCAGCACGCCGCCGACCAGATACAGCGAGACCGCGACCACCAGCACCGAGGCAAGCGTCATGAAGCCGTTTCGCCGGATGTTGGTGATGGTCTCTTGAACCGCGTAATCGAGCTTGATCGCCATAGAGGTCTCTAGTTCTTCGCGCCGTAACCGTAGACGCCGCGCTCCTGGTCGCGGACGACGCCGCCCTTTTCCAGCTCGATCACGCGCCGGCGCATCGCGTCGACGATCGCGTGGTCGTGGGTGGCCATCAGCACGGTCGTGCCGAGCCGGTTGATGCGGTCGAGCAGCTTCATGATCTCGACGCTGGTCGCCGGGTCCAGGTTTCCGGTTGGCTCGTCGGCGAGAAGGATCTGAGGCCGGTTGACGAACGCGCGCGCGACGGCCACCCGCTGCTGCTCGCCGCCCGAGAGCTCGTCGGGCCGGTGATGCGCCTTCTCGGCCAGACCCACCAGGTCGAGCATTTCCGGCACCTGCTTGGAGATCTGGGATTTCGGCCGCCCGATCACCTCGAGCGCGAAGGCCACGTTCTCGAAGACGGTGCGGTTGGGCAGCAGCTTGAAGTCCTGGAAGACGCAGCCGACGTTGCGCCGCAGCATCGGGATCTTCCACGAGGCGAGCTGCGCGATGTTCTTGCCGGCCACGTAGATCTCGCCGGAGCTCGGCTGCTCCTCGCGGATCATCAAGCGGATGAACGTCGACTTGCCCGACCCGGACGGGCCCACCAGGAAGACGAACTCGCCTTTGAAGATCTCGACGCTGACGTCGCGGAGCGCGGTGACGCCGTTCTTATAGACCTTCGAGACGTTAATGGTCTTGATCATCCGCGCTAGGTTACCCGAGCAATCCTTTCGCGGCTCGCACCAGATGACCGCTGGACAAACCGTACTTTTCGTACAGTTCGGCGGTGCCACCGGATTCGCCGAAGCCGTCGACGCCGATCCGCTTGAGCTTCGCCCCGGTGCCGGCCT
>DATLFO010000376.1:0-10218 GCA_035541035.1 Actinomycetota bacterium | reverse complement strand
CTTCTGCTCCGCAGGCTGCGTCGCCGGCCGACGATCACCACGATCCACGGGGTGCTGCCGCTCGAGGCCTGGAGCGATGCATTGGTTCAGGCTTACGCGGGTCGTGCTCCGAAATCGATCATCCGTTGGATCTATGGCCGTCTTATCGAGAAGATGGCGAGCCTGAGCGCGGATGTGATCATGCATGGTGCCTCCCTTGAACGTTCACTCAGGCAGTACGGGGTTCGAGGGCGGGTGTCGGTGATCCCGCAAGGCATCGAGGGACAGTTGGCGCCCCTTTCGCGCTCCGAAGCGCGGAGAATCCTCGGATTCGATGATCGGCCGCGGGTGTTGTTCTTCGGGTATCTCCTTCCCTACAAGGGACTCGATACGTTGAGGGCCGCTGCGCCCGCTCTGACGCAGGCCGGGGTGGAGGTCGTCGTGGCCGGATCCGATACGGGCGACGACCGGCCGACCCACCGCGTCTTGGCACAGGATTGGGGTCCGATCCGCCGGATGGGATATGTGGCCGAAGAGCTCATTCCCGCGCTTCTCTCCGCAGCCGATGTCATGGTCCTTCCCCACCGGATCGGTCTTTCAACGAGCGGGCCCTTCTCGCTCGCGGTCGCCTACGGGCTCCCGGTCGTCGTTTCCGACGTCCCTACGCTCGCCGACGATCTTTCCTTTCCGGATGCGACCTTCGTCGCCGGAAGTCACGAATCATTGACCACGACGATCTTGCGTGTTCTGAACAACGCCTCGGTTCGAGCGCGACTCGAGGACCGTCTTGCCGAGATCCGGGCTGCGCGGGGATGGTCCTCGGTGGCAGCAGCGACGATGTCGCGGTATCGGGACGTCATCTCGTCCGAAGAGGTACGTCTTCGATGATCTCAACGACGGGTGAAGTTCGGCAGGCAGTTCATGCCGAGCCCCATGGGAGGGCGCGGGCGCCGCGCTTGGACATCCTCATCGTGCTCGTGCTCGCCGCGTTTCTAGCGGTGTTGATGACGCGCGGGATCCTTACTCGGCCTGGATTGATTCAGTACTCAGCCGATTTCAGCATTCATGCGGAGATCGCGCAGGAGCTCGGGCACTGGCGCGGGGCGTGGAATCCCTTCCTGGGCGACGACAACTCGGCCGTCATCAGTCAGGCGCCGCCGTTTCTCCTCCTCGTTCCTCTCGTCGGGACCGAGTGGGCGCAGAAGCTGCTGCTGCTGGGCGTGTACTTCTTGATGGCGGCCGCCGCGGGACTGACCGCCTATTCCTGGATCCGATCGCTTGCGCCTCGACGTGCCCTAATCCTCGCAGTGTCAGCCGCAATCGTTTACACGGTAAATCCATGGGTGTCGGTCGAATCCGTGCATCTGTACTACCTGCTGCTCTACGCGCTGCTGCCACTGACGGTTCACTGGACCCGAGCAGCGCTTACCTCGGAAACGAACAGCGGGGCCTTTCGGGGATCCGTAGGAGCGGGGCTCATCGTGGCCGCCACGCTCACGGCCTACGGCATCTTGTTTCATTCGATGCTCGTGGGGATCCTCGGACTTTCGTTCTTGGCGAGCGGACCGGCGAAGTTCCGAGACCGCGCGAAGCTGATCCTCGTGGGAGCCTCCGGGTATTCGCTCGGTCTGATCATCGCGAGCATGTATTGGATCCTTCCGGTCATACTAGGATTCCGCGCCGGATTCTCGTCCGGAACGTCGTGGGCTCTGTTCACGACGAAGGATCTCTTCGTCCTGAGCCCGTTCACGCCACTCTGGTTGAACATCGCCGGGTTCTACCGGGATACCACCTCGTTCTTGATCAACACCGCCGCCGGAGCGGATGTGGCCTCGATCGCTCTGGTGGGCGGCTACGGTCTTCTCCTTGGCGTCGTGCTCTTCTTCGTGGTCCGGAGCACGCGTCGACGATGGGCAGAAGGAGGATTGGTCTTCAGTGTGTTCTTCTTCGCCTGGCTCGCGAAAGGAACAGGATTTCCACGCGGTGACGCCTATGCGGCCCTTGCAGCAGCTCCCGGGTTGCGGCGGATCGCGTTCATCTTGTTCAAGGGCCCGTACAAGCTCATCCCGCTGACGGTCTTCTGCCTGGTGACCTTGAGCATCCTCGCTTTGGCAGCCATCGATCTGCGGTCGGTCGCCGGCCGTGTCGGGGCCGTCGTCATGTCTGGTTCGATCGTCGTTTGGTCGATGGTCGGCGGCCTGCCGCTCCTTACGGGTGACCTTGCGGGCTACATGGCTCCCGTGTCGATGCCGGAGCAGTTCCGGCAATCGCTCGTACGCAGTGGTCTCGGGGATTCGAAGACCCCGGGTCGCGCGGTTTGGCTTCCGTTCCAGCGGGATGGGAACGTCCCGCCGTCGTGGATCGATCGGCGCGCGGAGATCCCCTTGATCAGCGGCGCCGCGGCGCCGCTCCCGGGGTGGGTCTCTCCGGCGAATGTCTCCTCCCGCGGCGTTTCATGGCTCGGGCCGGCGCAGGGGCGAACGCTTGACCTAATCGTCAGCGAGCTCATTGACGGTGAGTCGCCGGACGATCTGGGGCGGTTCCTTTCCGCCAACGGTCGTTCGGCAGTGGTGGTTCGCTTGGACTTCCCCGGAGGACGTGAAACCGGAGAGAAGCTGGCGCGCCGTACGGATTTCCGGCAGCGATATGCGGACGATCTATTGGCCGTGTACGAGCCCCGTTCATTGTCTACGTTGCCGGCGCGATCCGAGGGGGTGACCGTCGTCGTTGGCGGAATCCGTCAGATCGCGGCGGAGTCCGCGCGATCGGAAGGGCCCCTTCGCCGGCCCTACGTACTTTCGGCGCATCTTCCCGAGGAGTCGCGATCGTTGTCGTGGTGGCGTGCCGTTCGACAGGTCACCTTTGCGCCCGGCCGGGGGTGGCTGGATCTTGCACTCGATTCCCCGAGTGACTCGGTCACGCACCTCTCCGCCGCCGACCTCGTCCATCAGACGGTCCCTTTGAGCGAGTGGGACAAGGATTTCTTCGAGAGCAACACGTGGCTCCCCTCGCGCCTGAGGGGGATGCAAGGCAGGCTGCAGGATCCATCGCTCAGCAGCAACTTCCTCGTTACCTCTGCGAACGCGCATCTGACCGTGCCCATCGAAAGAGCGGAGCCGTGCTCGTGTCAGATCTGGGTAAGGGCGTTCGTCGGCCCGCGTGGCGGCTCCGTCATTGCTTCGACGAACTCGGGCGAGTCGGTGACTCACTCGATGTTGGATGAGATTTCGGCAGGCTGGCGGTGGCTCCGTGGGCCGAAGGTCGAGCTGAGTCCGAACCGCCACCACGTGGAGATTGCGTTCGTGGGTGGGTTCAACGCAGTGGACGTGGTGGCCGTGGCCCCGGTCGGAGCCGCGGAAGCTCGCGCGGAACAGCTCCGCGATGCGTTGAGCCGGACGGACATTGTCGTCGATTCCGGTGCTGCGATCCGAGAAGGCGTTCCCGTCGCGCTCGAATCGATCGCGTCCGTCATCGCTCAGAGCGGCGAAGTTGCAGAGCGGCGCAGTCCGGGCCGCATTGCCTTGACCGGAAGGGCTCATCCGTCGAGCGGTCTTTGGTCGGCGGTGCTCAAGCCCGCAACTCCGATCACCGTCCGTGGGATGCGCGGACTGCGGTTGCACATGAGCTTGCCAGAGGTTGGAGATGCGTCCGAGATCGAGATTGCGGCCTCGGACGGTGCGACGGCGCCGGCTCGAGCGTCCTTCTCGATGTCCCCCGGAGATCGGGTTTTCCACGTGGACCTCGGTGGCCGGCCGGAGCCGGCCGAGCGTGACTTCGCCATCGATTCGATCGTTCTTAACATTCGCGCGCGCCCCGGTGCCTCGGTCGCCGCGGATCTTTCGGGCATCGAGATGATCCCGGGCGGGATGGGCTCGAAGGAGTCGGTGCGGCAGGTATCCCTACCCGAACGAGGGCGCTACCGAGTCGCGATTCGCAGCCGGGTGGCCGGCAACACGAAAGCGAAGATCGCCTCTTCGGACCTTGAGCTCCGCCGGTTCGAGAACTCCGGATGGCTCGTCAGCGACCACATCGAACTCTCTCAAGGCGAGACTTCTCTCGCCCTTCCCGCCGCTCTCGACGGAGAGGCCACCGCGCTCCTTTACCTTTCGCGCACCGAATCGCGCGACGCATTCGGCGACGCCGGGACTTTGCCTCAGGGAGGCGCTCGGATCGTGGAGAGGATCCCTGAGCCCTACAGCCCCCATTGGGTCGCAAAGACTGGTAACCGAACCATCGAGCCCTTCCGCGTCAACGGATTCTCTACCGCGTTCATCTATAACGACGACGCCCCGATCGCCGTCTCGTTCGCTCCGGACCGATGGATTCTCCCCGGCCGGTTGAGCACACTCTTGGGGCTTCTGATGCTCGCAGGCTACGCAGTTCGGACGCGGAGCTCGAGAAAGGACCTGCATGTCGGGTAGTAGATTGATCGCCGCCCTGAAGCGCGGGAGTCACAGGGACCCTTGGAAGCGAGGCGAGTATCGTCGCCTCGCTGCTGCGGTCACCCCGTGGGTTCAATCAGGCTCGTTGGTCGATGTCGGATGCGGTGAGGGCTTGTTCACTTCTTTTCTCGCGGAGCCGGACTCCCGCACCACGACCGTGGTGGGAATGGATATCGATAGCCACCCCGATTGGAAGATGCACGGCGAGTCCGTTCGCTTCGTGGTGGGTGACGCGTCCCGGCCTCCGATGCCCGGAGGCTCGGCCGAGGTGGTCCTCGCGAAGGATCTGCTTCATCACGCCGAAGACCCGGCCGCGGCCGCTACCTGGCTGGTGCGGATGGCCAAGCAGCGTGTGATCGTCATCGAAGCGAACGCGGACAACCCGATCATGGCCTTCTACACTCGTCACAACGGGGATCAACACTTCACCGACGCCCGCCTGACAGAGCTGTTGGAGCTGGCATGTCCCGGAGCTGAGTGGCAGCGAAGCGCTGTGGTGTCCTATCCCTTCTACCTTCCACCGGTCCGAACCGCCGCGGCGCTTTGGGTCTGGCCGGTCACGCTCTTGATGCTGTTGATGTTCAAGGTTGCGCGAAGCGCCGCCGGGGCGAACTGGCTTCACGGCCGACTCGCGCGGCTCCGCTGGAGCGAGCCGTTTATGGTGCGGGTTCTCGACATATCGCCGTCCAAGGACGCCCGGCAGTGACCAAACGCATCTTGGTCGTGTGCGACGGGCCGGTTCCGCACGCGAGGATGAACTATCGGGGTGAGCCGCTCGTCGCCTATCTCGGCGTCGCAACGGACTATGAGGTCGATGTGGTTTGTCCCCGTCCGGACGCTCCTCTCCCGCTCAGGCATCCACGAATCCGCTACCACTACATCGCTCCCTACAAGCGGGTGAAGAGCTTCTCCGGAGCCGTCAGCCGAGCCGCTGATATAGCTCGGCTGGCACGGGTCGTGCACAAGATCGCTGTCCGCCGGAAGGTGCATTGCGTTCGTTCGATATCGTCGATTCCTACCGCGGCCGCGTTGCTCGCACGGCGAGGACGTGGATTCCCGGTCGTCGCGAACCTGAGCGACTTCTACACGGATCTCTACGCGTCATCCAATCTGCCTTTGAAGCGTGGGGTCGGCGCGGCGATCCAGAAGGTCAATACCTTCGCTGCCCGTGCCGACGGAGTGATCGTGGATTCCAAGGAACAAAGGGACGCGTGGGTCGAAGCCGGGGTCGATCCCTCGCGATGCTATTCGCTTCCCCACGGTATCCCCCGGACGCTGCTTCTGTCCCCGCACGCTCCGGTCGAGGATGGCGGCCCGCACATTCCGATCCTTCCTGCTCCGATGCTCCTCTACGTAGGCGACATCAGTCAGCTCGATGGTGTGGACCTGCTGTTTCGTGCCATCGCGAAACTTCGCAGCCAGGGAATAACCCTTTCCTGCCTGATCCTGGGACAGGGATCCGACGCGTACAAGGCAGAGTTGAGCAGGCTGTCGCAGAAACTCGACCTTGCGAAGGAGATCGTTCATGTGCCGTCGGTCCCTAACCGTGCGCTCCCGGAGCTGATGAGTCGGGCCGACGTGTTGGTTGCGCCCTTTCGCTTGACCGCGACCACGACCACGGCGATACCGAACAAGCTGTTGGAGTACCTGTCGACCGACCGGCCGATCGTGATCACCGCGACTCCCACGCTTCGCAGGACGGTGGGCTCGGCAGTCGCGTTCGTGGCGCCGGAGGATGTCGAGGGCCTGGCCGCCGCACTCCGTGGGTGTGTCGAGGAGCCATCGACGCGGGGTGGGGATCTTTCGGTGCGTCGGTCCCTCAGGGAGCGACTGAGTTGGGTCAGCATCATGGAGGTCGAGCGAGCGATCATCGACGGTTTTGCAGAGGGCAGGCCACCCGATCCCGCGGACATCGACTTTCGCTGGTAATCAAGAAGCCGCGGCCAACGGCCGCGGCCTCTAGATGGCCCGTCTATCTGACGTTGAAGATCTTGGCGGTGTAGTTGCCCTCGTGGAACGGGTCGAGGTCGTAGAAGCTGACTCGCATGTACCAGCGGCCGGGGCGGTCGAACACGAAGGGCACGAAGAAGTTGCTGTTCGTGTCCATGGTCGCGCTCGAGAAGCGGAAGTTGCGGTCGTCGAGGCGCTTGTACATGAAGTGGATGCGCTGACCGGGGTGGAGCGGCCGGACCGAGCCGTACAGCAACGTGGACTGGCCGGCAACTGGCTGACGGTCGAACAGCCACGGCACCCGCACGTACACGAGCACGGTGGCACGGCCGCTGTTGACCTCGGGGCAGGCGGTGGGCGGACCACCGAGCGGTCCCCACTTGGTCTTGTACGTCGCGTTCAGCGAAGGCCAGCCGACCTTGACGTAGGAACCGGTGCTATCGGTGACGGCTCCGGAGATCTGCGTGAACGATGTCGAGCTGAACACGGCCTGATAGAACTGGATGGGCTGGCCCGAAACCGAGAAGCCCGGCTCGGCGAGCAGCTGGCCGTTGAGCGACATCGGGCTGCCGGACACGACCTTGTGCGAGGTCACCCCGAGGCTGAGGCTGGTCGGGCAGGAAGCCGCATAGCCGGTTCCGTAGCTGTAGCCGTGTGCGAGCAGATCGACGCGGGACGGAACGTCGGTACGCGGATACAGAGCAACGACCGCGAGAGCGGCCAGGCTCCCCGCGATCACGATCAGCCGGCGTCGAACGCTCATTCACGACCCCCTTATCGGTCTGTCGCCACACACACGCCAATTGTAAGGTTCTACCACTTTCGGACCATAGCCCCAGGCTCGGCCGCAAGTCAACCGATCCCCTCATACCCGGCGGGCTTGCTTCACGCCCGCAAAGGATATCTAAGGTGTCGATATGAATAGTGCGAGCGTGCGGCCGGTGGACGGCGTCGAGATCCTGATCGTGATGGACAACACGATCGACGTTTTGATGGCCCCCCAAGACGGGGTGGAGCGCTTTTCCTTAGCCGGGCGCCGGATCGACCAGGACCAGCCGGTCGCCGAGCACGGCTTCTCCGCCCTGGTCACGGTGATCGAACGGGGCTCGCGCACTTCGGTGCTCTACGACGGTGGCCTCTCGCCGCTGGGCCTGGGCCGCAACCTGGATGTGCTGGGCATCGACCCTCGGGCTCTGCGCGCGCTGGTGATCTCGCACGGCCACTTCGACCACCACGGCGGTCTCCACGGCCTGTTCGAGCGGCACGGCCGGGCCGCGCTGCCCCTGCTGATCCACCCTGAAGCCTGGCGGCGGCGCAAGGTCGTATTGCCCACCGGGGCCGAGATCGCGCTGCCCCCTCCGTCGCTGACCGATCTGGAGGCCGAAGGCTGCGAGGTGACCGAGGAGACGGGACCGTCGCTGCTTCTTGACGGCAGCGTGCTGGTCTCGGGGCAAGTGCCGCGCGTCACCGACTTTGAGACCGGGTTCCCGATCCACTTCGGCGAGGCGCCCGGCGGCGGCTTCGAGCCCGACCCGCTGATCATCGACGACCAGAACCTGATTGTGAACGTCCGGGACAGGGGCCTGGTGATCGTGTCGGGCTGCTCGCACGCCGGCGCGGTCAACGTGCTGCGAAACGCGGTCGGGCTCACGGGCGAGCCGCGCGTCGCCGGCTTCGTCGGCGGCTTCCACTTGACCGGCGCGGTCTTCGAGCCGCTGATCGAGCCGACGATTGCGGCCTTCGCGGCCGCCGGCGTCGCTCGCGTCGTGCCCGCGCACTGCACCGGCTGGAAGGCAGTCCACCGCCTGGCCGCCACCATGCCCGGCGGCTTCGTCATGCCGAGCGTCGGCACCACGATCCGCTTCTGATTTTCGGCCGCGCCGCTCGCGGGCTACCATTCGCTCATGGGCGTAAACCACGATAAGGATAAGCCGTGGCTGTTTCGCACCTACGCGGGACACTCCTCGGCCGCGGCATCCAACGAGCTCTATAAGCGAAACCTGTCCAAAGGACAGACGGGCCTGAGCGTCGCCTTCGACCTGCCGACCCAGTGCGGCTACGACGCGGACGCGAACATGGCGCGCGGCGAGGTGGGCAAGGTGGGCGTGCCGGTCGGCCACATCGGCGACATGCGCGCGCTGTTCGACGGCATCCCGCTGGAGCAGATGAACACGTCCATGACGATCAACGCGACCGCGATGTGGCTCTTGTCGCTGTATGCGGCCGCCGCCGAGGAGCAGGGCGCTCCGCGCGCCGCGCTCCAGGGCACCACGCAGAACGACATCCTCAAGGAGTATCTGTCGCGCGGCACGTACGTGTTCCCGCCGACCGCCTCGATCCGGCTGATCACCGACATGATCACCTTCTGCGCGGCCGAGATGCCGAAGTGGAACCCGATCAACGTGTGCTCCTACCACCTGCAGGAAGCCGGCGCGGAGCCCCACCAGGAGGTCGCCTACACGCTCGCGAACGCGTTCGCCTACCTGGATGCGGTTCGCAGCTCCGGCCGCATCCCCGAGTCCGACTTCGGCCGCGTCGTCGGACGCATCTCGTTCTTCTGCAACGCCGGGGTTCGTTTCATCGAGGAGACCTGCAAGATGCGCGCGTTCACGCGCATGTGGGACCGGCTCACCGAGCAGCGCTACGGCGTGACCGATCCGAAATACCGGCGTTTCCGCTACGGCGTGCAGGTGAACTCGCTCGGCCTGACGGCCGTGCAGCCGGAGAACAACGTATACCGGATCCTGCTCGAGGCGCTCGCGGTCACGCTGTCGAAGGACGCCCGGGCGCGCGCGCTGCAGCTTCCCGCGTGGAACGAGGCGCTCGGCTTGCCGCGGCCCTGGGACCAGCAGTGGTCGTTGCGGCTGCAGCAGATCCTCGCCTACGAGACCGATGTGCTCGAATACGACGACATCTTCGCGGGCTCGCACGTGATCGAGGCCAAAACCGCCGAGATCGAAGACGCCGCGCAGGCCGAGCTCGACCGGCTTCTCGGCATGGGCGGGGCGGTCGAGGCGATCGAGGAGATGAAGGAGGGCCTCGTCGCTTCGCTCGCCAAGCGCCGCCGCGCGATCGAGTCGGGCGAGATTCCCGTCGTGGGCGCCAACATCTATCCCGAGACCGAACCCTCGCCGCTGGCCGGCACCGAGCAGATGATCGAGAAGGTGGACGCCGAAGCCGAGGCGCGTCAACTGGAGTCGCTCGCGTCGTTCCGCGCCGCGCGCGACGAGGCCGCCGCCACCCGTGCGCTCGACGCGCTGCGCCGCGCCGCCGCCGACGGCTCCGAGAACCTGATGCCGCATTCGATCGAGGCGGCGCGTGCCGGGGTCACGACGGGCGAGTGGGCCGACGCGTTGCGCGAGGCGTTCGGCGAGTATCGCGCGCCCACCGGCGTGTCGTCGGCGGCGCTGACGATGAACGGCCACGACACGCTCAAGTCCGTGCGCGACAAGGTCGCGTCGGTCGCAGAGCAGATCGGCGCCGGCCGCCTGCGCATGCTCGTCGGCAAGCCCGGCCTCGACGGACACTCCAACGGCGCCGAGCAGATCGCGGTGCGCGCGCGCGACGCCGGCTTCGAGGTCGTCTATCAAGGGATTCGGCTCACGCCCGAACAGATCGCCGTCGCCGCCGCGGACGAGGACGTGCATGTGATCGGGCTGTCGATCCTGTCGGGTGGCCACGATCTGCTCGTCCCGGAGGTGCTGCGCCAACTCGCGGAGCGCGGCGTGGATCCGGCGAAGGTTCCGGTGGTCGTCGGCGGCATCATCCCCGACGAGGATGCGAAGCGGCTGCTGGAGGCGGGCGTAGCGAAGATCTACACGCCGGTTGACTACGACCTGACGCGGAT
>DATLFO010000375.1:0-11755 GCA_035541035.1 Actinomycetota bacterium | reverse complement strand
GTACAGGAACAGTCCGCCGAACAGGAACACCCAGTACGAGAAGGCGTTCATCCGCGGGAACGCCACGTCGCGCGCGCCGATCTGCAGCGGGACCAGATAGTTGATGAAGGCGGCCGACATCGGCATCACGACCAGGAAGATCATCGTGAGGCCGTGCATCGTGAAGATCTGGTTGTAGGCGTCGGCGGACAGGACGGTGCCGTCGGGGCTGGCGAGCTGCAGACGGATCAGCAGCGCCTCGAGCCCGCCGATGAGAAAGAAGATGAAGGCGGTGACGCCGTAGAGAATCCCGATCTTCTTGTGGTCGACCGTCGTGAGCCAGTCCCAGATCCCCTTCGGGTGGGATGGCCGCGCGAACAGTCCTTTGCTGCGACTGGATACGGCGACGGAACTCATCAACGACTCCTACTTGAGGCTCAGCAAGAAGGCGACCATGGCCGCGATCGTCTCTTCAGGGATGTGATAGTTCGGCATGATCGACCCGGGCTTGACGCCCGGTGGGTCGCGCAGCCACTTGGCGAGGTTCTCTTCGTTCATGTCGAAGATCGAGCCGGCGAAGGTCAGCCGGTCGGCGAAGTGGGTTAGGTCCGGACCGACGGTGCCGCTGGCGCCTTCCATGCCGCGAATGGTGTGGCACGCCATGCAGGTGCCGTTCTGGAACTCCTTGAACGCGCGCGCGCCCTCGGCGGCGGCGCCCGAGGTCGGGACGACCGCGTCCTTCTGCTGTTCGGCGAGCCATGCGTCGTACTCGGCCTGCGGCAGCGCGCGGGCGCGCAGGCGCATGTTCGCGTGCGAGAGCGCGCAGAACTCGGCGCATTGACCGTGGTAGACGTCGGGCTTGTCGGCGATGAGCGTCATGCTGTTCATGCGGCCCGGGATCGCGTCCTGCTTGCCGCCCAGCTTCGGAACCCAAAACGAGTGGATCACGTCCGCGCTGGTGACCTCGAGGAAAACCTTCTTGCCGACCGGGATGACCAGCTCGTTCGCGGTCTTCACCGGCGGATCGACGTCGGTGTATTCGTACTCCCACCACCACTGGTGTCCGATGACCTTGACGCGCACCACGTCTTCGCCTTCGGCGGGAACGGCTGCCTGATCGAAGATCATCGCGACGGTGGGAACGGCGAGTGCCGCCAGCAGCACCGCGGGCGCGATCGTCCAGCCGATCTCGAGCTTGGTGTTGCCGTGGACCTGCACAGGGTCGCTCCCGCCGCGCCGCTCGCGGAACTTGAAGATCGCGTAGACCATCAGGCCCTCGACGACGAAGAAGATCGCCGTCGCGATCCAAAAGACCGGCTTGAAGAGGCTGTCGGCCTGCTCGGCGACGGGGCCTTCGGGATGCAGGTAATCCTGCGGTCCGACGTTGCTGCAGGCGGCGAGCAGACCCAAGGCCGCCAGGCCCGCCAGCACCTTTACGATTCTCCGCGCGCGCTTCGTCGTCATGTCACTCCGTGAGAATGCGGGGGGAAGACCCGAGGTCCGACCGTGAGACGCCCTTGTTTCGCGGCCCAATAGGTACCACACGTCCCGGGCGGGCACCAACACGGTCCGTGTGCGTTTGAGAACCCCTCGGCCGCATTTTCCCTCGGGAGAGGGAGGGCCGCGGCGGGGAAGGGGCTCATGCGACGGCAACGTGGACGACCGAGTCGACGGCCATCGCGACGAACAGCAAGGCGAGATAGTTGATCGAGAGCTTGAACAGCGACCAGGCCGCCTGATTGGTGTCCCGGCGCCACAGGATCGCCGCCCCGCGGATGAACCAGGCGCCCAGGGCGGCGGCGGCGGCCAGATAGACCATGCCCATGTCGCCGATCGGGGTCAGCGCCAGGGTCACCGCCACCAGCACGACCGTATAGAGAAGGATCTGCTTGAGCGTTTCGCGCCGGCCGGCCACCACCGGCAGCATCGGGACCCCGGCCTTGGCGTAGTCGCCGCTGAACCGCAGCGCCAGCGCCCAGAAGTGCGGCGGCGTCCAGAAGAAGACGATCAGGAACATCACGACCGGAGCCCAGGTCAGCGTCCCGGTGACCGCCGCCCAGCCAACCAGGACCGGCACGGCGCCCGCGGCGCCCCCGATCACGATGTTCTGGGGAGTCGAGCGCTTGAGACCGATCGTGTAGACGAACACGTAGAACAGCAGGGCCGACAGCGCGAGCGCCGCCGAGAGCAGGTTCACGAATGTCCACAGGTAGGCGAAGGACACGATCCCGAGCGCGATGCCGAACTCCAGCGCCCTGGCGGGCGTGACCTCGCCGGCCGGAAGCGGACGGCGGGAGGTCCGGCCCATCTTGGCGTCAATGTCGCGGTCGACATAGCAGTTGATGGCGTTCGCGCCGCCCGCGGCCAGCGATCCGCCCAACAGCGTCGCAAGCACGAGCCCCAGGCCCGGCCAGCCGCGGAAGGCAACCATCATCGTGGGCACGGTGGTGATCAGCAGCAGGACGATGATCCGCGGCTTCGTCAGCCTGAAGTAGGTCGCCACGACGGCCTTGGCGCGGCCCAGGCCACGGCCCGAGGCCGCCCGTTCGGGGCTCGTGGCGTCAACGTCCTGCTCGTTTTGCCTGCTCAAGCCCCGAGACACGACCGCAAGACCAAGCACCGCGCCCCAGGACAGGGCCGCCAGCGCCACGTGAGCGACGATCGTGGGCTCGGACAAGTCGGTCCACACGTTCAGGGCGCCGACGAAGGCCTGGACCAGGTACAGGCCCGCGGCCGCCAGGGCGAGGAGGCGAACCGGACGCGGGTGCGCGTCCCGCGAAGCCGTGCGGTTCGAGCGCCAGGCCAGTGCGACGACCAGCGCGCCCGCGAACAGGGCCAGCAGCCGGTGGACGAAGTGCGGGGTCTCGATCCGGCCGGCCTGCGGAAGCAGACGTCCGTTCATCAGCGGCCAGTCCGGGAAGGCCAGCCCGGCGCCCAGGCCCCGGACGTAGGCGCCGACCAGCAACAGGATGAACGTCCCGGCGGCGGCGACGAGGGCGAGCTGGGCGAAGTCTGCCTGAACGCGCGGTCCGGTGACCTCGCGAAGGCGGAAGGTGGCGATCGTCGCGGAGATCAGGGTCCCGACCAGGACCATCGCAGTGGCGAAGTGCGCGGTGACCACGACCGGGTCGAGCTCGCGCTCGACCGTGATCGCGCCGAGGGCCGCCTGGAACAGCACCAACCCGAACGCGGCCACCGAGGGGACCATCACGGGCCGCTCGGCGCGGAACCGGCGCAGCGCCCAAACCGTCATCGCGGCGATCATGATCGTCAGGAACACCACGATCGTTCGGTGGGTCCACTCGATCATGGCGGCCTTCTCGAGCGGCGGGAAGAACCGGCCGGGATAGCATCCGGGCCACGTCGGGCAACCCAAGCCGGAGCCTGTTGCGCGCACGAGCCCGCCGGCTGCGATCAGCAGGTAGGTCGTGGCGGTCGTCGCGAGCGCGAGTTTCCGAAAGCGGGTCATGGCTTCCCGGGGGCACATGATAGCGACGGGCGGGGCTCGGTTCGAACCGGCAGAATGACGGTATGGCGACTCCGCAGCCCGCGCCCCCACCGGACGGCTCCCGGGCCACCCCGGATCAGATCAGGCGATGGACCGCCTACTACGAGGACGAGCTCGCGGGCGCAGCCCTGTACCGGGCGCTGGCCGCGGCCGCGGACTCCGAAGCACGGCGCGAGGTTTTCTCCAAGCTCGCCGGGTTCGAGGAGAAGCATGCCGCTCATTGGGAGTCCCTGCTGCGGCTCGCCGGCGTCGAGCCTCTCCCGCCGCGGGTCGGGATGCGCGTGAAGGTGCTCGGCTGGGTCGCGCGGACGTTCGGCGTCGAGTCGGTCTTGCCGGTCGTGCTGCGCGCCGAATCGGCCGACGCGGCCAAGTACGACGCGGCCGCGGACGCGGCCGAAGGCATGGCCGCCGAGGAGCGCGGCCACGGCCAGACCGTCGCGGCCATCGCCCAGGACCGGGCCGACCGCATCGCGGCGCGCGAGGGACGCCATCGCGTGGGCGCCGGCGGCGCGCTGCGAGCCGGCGTGTTCGGCGTCAACGACGGGCTCGTGTCGAACCTATCGCTCGTGGTGGGCGTGGCGGGCGGAACCGGCAACGCCAAGATCGTGCTTCTCGCGGGCGTGGCGGGGCTGCTCGCGGGCGCGTTCTCGATGGCGGCGGGCGAGTGGATCTCGGTCCGGTCCCAGACCGAGCTCTACGAGCGAGAGGTCGAGGTCGAGCGGGGTGAGCTCGAGGCGTTCCCAGAGGAAGAGGAGGAGGAGCTCGCGCTGATCTTCCGGGCCAAGGGGCTGTCGCCCGACACCGCGGCGACGGTCGCGCGCGAGATCATGGCCCGGCCGGAGGTCGCGCTCGAGACTTTGACCCGTGAAGAGCTGGGGTTCTCGCCTGACGATGTCGCCTCGCCGTGGGTCGCGTCGATCTCGTCGTTCCTGGCGTTCTCGCTGGGCGCGTTCGTGCCGGTGGTCCCCTACCTATTCGCGACCGGGGCCGCGGCGGTTTGGTCGTCGGTGATCGCGAGCGGCCTGTCGCTGTTCTTCGTCGGGTCGGCGCTGGCGATCTTCACCGGACGCCGACCGATGCACAGCGGGTTGCGCATGCTGGCGATCGGTTCGGCCGCGGCGGCCACCACCTTCGGGATCGGCAGCGCCATCGGGGTAAGCATCACCTAAGGTTGCCGGAGTTGCCTGCACCGCGCCGCGCCGCCGAGACTAAAGGCGCATGACACCTTCCCCGAACGAGCTTCGCGCCCGGATCGACGAGGCGCTCACGGGCTTCCTGTCCGCAGTTCGCGTCGACGTCGCCGCGGCCGATCCGGCCGCGCTGCCGATGATCGACGAGCTGTCGCGTGTCGTGGGCGCGGGCGGCAAGCGGCTGCGCCCCCTCTTTTGCTACTGGGGTCATCGCGCGGCCGGCGGCGAGGACTCGGATGCGATCGTGCGTGCCGGCACGGCGCTCGAGCTGCTGCACACGTTCGCGATCGTGCACGACGACATCATGGACGGCTCCCCGCTGCGACGCGGCCTCGCGGCCTCGCACGTGGCAATGGGATCCGGCCGCTTCGGAACCTCGGCCGCGATCCTGACCGGCGATCTGGCATTCGCGCTCGCCGACCGGTTGCTGCTCGAGGCCGGCTTCGACGCGGTGCGTCTGTCCGCGGCGTTCGACTGGTTCACGCGCATGCGGCTCGAGGTGATCGCCGGCCAGTTCGCCGACCTCGTCGCCGCCGAGCGCCGCGAGGCCGACGAGCCCGCCGCCCGTCGCATCGCCGCGCTGAAGTCCGGCGCCTACACGGTCGAGAAGCCCCTCGTGATCGGCGCGGCGCTCGCGGGCGCGACCCCGCAGGTGATCGAGGCGCTGACCGCCTTCGGCGCGCCGCTCGGCGAGGCGTTCCAGATCCGCGATGACGTGCTCGGCGCCTTCGGCGAGCCGTCGGTCACCGGCAAGGACGCCGAAGGCGACCTGCGTGAAGGCAAGCGAACCGTGCTGGTCGCCAAGGCGCGCGCGCAGGCGTCGGCGGAGGACCGGACGTTCCTCGACGCGGCGCTCGGCTCGCCGGACCTGACCGATGCCGATATCGAGCGTGTCCGTGACGTGCTGCGCTCCTCCGGCGCGCTGGATGCGACCCTGGCGCTGATCGACGAGCTGCACGCCAAGGCGCTGGCCGAGCTGGAAGCCGCGCCGCTGATCTCCGACGTCAAACAGGCGCTCCGGGTGCTGGCCGAGACCGCGGTGTCGCGGGACGCCTAGAATCGAGCCATGAGCATCGACCGTCTGCGCGAGATCATCTCCGAAATCGGGTCGTGCGCGGTCGCCTACAGCGGCGGCGCGGACAGCGCGTTCCTGGCCGACGTCGCCCACGAGATCCACGGCGCCGACCGATGCGTGGCGGTCACCGCCGTGAGCGAGTCGCTCGCGTCGTCGGAGCGCGAAGCCGCCGCGGCGCTCGCGCGGCAGCGCGGCTGGCGACACATCGAGATCGAGACTCGCGAGATCGAACGCGCCGAGTATCGCGCGAACGAGCCCGACCGCTGCTACCACTGCAAGACGGAGCTGTTCGAACGGCTCGACGAGCTCGGCCCGTCGCTCGGCGTGGAGGCCGTGCTGGTCGGAACCAACCTCGACGACACCGGCGACTTCCGTCCCGGGCAGCGCGCCGCCCGTGAGCGCGGCGTGCGGGCCCCGCTGCTGGAGGCGGGCCTGGGCAAGGACGAGATCCGCGCGTTGTCGCGCGAGCGCGGCCTGCCGACCTGGGACAAGCCCGCCTCGGCGTGCCTGGCATCGCGCATCGCCTACGGCGTCGAGGTCACCGCCGAGCGGCTCGATCGCGTCGGACGGGCCGAAGCGCTGCTGCGCTCGATGGGGGTGCGTGAGCTTCGCGTCCGCGACCACGGCGAGCTGGCGCGCATCGAGGTGCCGGTGGACGAGATCCCGCGGCTGGCGTCCTCGCCGGCGCGCGAGACGCTCGCCGAGGGCTTGGCCGAGCTGGGCTTCGCCTACGTGACGCTGGACCTGCAGGGCTTTTCGAGCGGGTCGATGAACCGTACGCTGTTGCGGATCCAGCCGGCTCGCGGATAGAAGGTGAGCGTGGGAAAGCAGCGGTTGCACCTGACGTTTCCGGAACGGCTCATCCAAGAGCCGGTCATATACAACCTCGGTCGCAAGTTCGAGATCGTCACCAACATCCGTCGTGCCAACGTCGAAGACGAGGTCGGCTGGGTGATCCTCGAGGTCGCGGGCGATGCGGATGCGATCGCGGCCGGCGTGGCCTATCTCGAAGAGATGGGCGTGCAGGTCGGCCGGATCGACGGCGACCTGGTCGAAGGCTAGATCGCGCCTACGCCGCCTTGCGTGGCGGCGCTTCTTCCGCCCGCGGATGCGCGGCGCGCCACGGTGACTCCGACCGTGCCACCGGATGCTGCTCGATGGGTCGCTTTCCGCGAGCTTGTACCCACGCGGAGCGCATGATCGCGAGCGGAATCCCGAACAGCACCGCGGCCGTGAACACCAAGCCGGCCACGTCCCAGCCAAGGGGCGCGCCGCCTTCCTGGACCACGCCGACCGTGATCACCGCGATCACGAGCAATGCCGCAGGACCGAGAACCAGATGCATGCCTCGACCCTAGGCGCGCCGGCCGCGGGCCGATAGCCCCATCCGAGGGGGTCAGGCGGCGCGAGTGCGGCGTTTCGGACGCGCACGACGAGGGAGCCTCGGCGCGATTCGCTTCAGGCATCGCGAATCGGGACGCTGCACCGACGGCCAGCCGGTCCCGACGCTCGGGTGTCCGGCTCGGATCGCCTTCTCTAATGCGCTCCGAGCCGGAGAAGCCGCGGGAAGCGAGCCCGTGGCGTTTCGGCATCGCGAACCGCTGCCGATGAACAGCTTTGGAGAGGGAGGGGTGACCGGACGCTGCCAGCCGCGCGGACGCGCGACCCCGCAGTTCACGTCGAAGCCCGGGATCGCCCAGACGGCCCGCGGCTTCGCGGGATCCGGGCAAGGGAAGCGCTCGGCCACGTTGCGCGGCCGGGACAGCAGGCTGGGACGCATGATCTTGATCATCGGCTCTTCTCCGTTGTCGTCATAAACGAGCGTTTGCCGGATTCGTTTCGCTTCGTTTCGCTTCAGACGCCGATGCCCAGAGGCTGGGCGTTCGTCGGGACTCCCGAGGGCGGCACGACCTCGACCCAGCCGGACTTGGCCGTCGGCGGCACGATGAACTTCACGCGCGTCGGGGTCCACTCCAGGATCGAGGAGCCGCTGATGGTGGTGACCTGGCCGCTGCCCTTGATCACGACCGCGCCGGCTTCAGTGCCCAGACGCTGGCCGTCGATCGTCACGATCGTTCCCGGCGTCGCCTTGGCGGGCGAGGACTTGGAGATGCCGTAGCCGAACCAGATCATGCGGCACTCCATCATCGGGTTGAACACGCTCGTGCCGCGGCCCCAGTCCATGTCGTAATAGCCGGGCTGGCCGCCGGGAAGCTTGATCGAGTCGATCCAGCGGTACTGCCACACGCCGTCGGCGATCTTGCGCACGACCGGCGGATCGAAGAACCCGGTCGCTCCGTGGTGCACATGATCGTCCAGCCCCGAGACCTTGTCGTCCGGGTGGTGGTGCGAAAACACGTACGGCAGCGGATCGTTGGCGAACGGCGCGGGATAGGTGCGCGACAGTGCGCTGACCTCGACGGGGATCTCGACGTTCTCGGCCGCGCTGCCGAGATAGACCTTCTGCTGGCCGCTGAGGCCGTTGATGCGGTACCTCGGGTGCAGCGTGACGGTGCTCGACGAGCATTGCTTCTGCGGCACGTTCGACACCGTGTAGAACGGATCGGACATGCCTGCGATCTGATAGCACTGGTTCGGCGTGGGCAGCGGCAGCGTGAAGGTGAACGCCCCGGTGGCGTTGCTCTTGCTGGTCTTGTGGTAGCCGTCGGCGCGCTGCGCGATCACGGTGTAGTCGGCGACGCGCTCGCCGTGCGGCGCGACGACGGTTCCGTTGACGACCACACACGCGACCGCCGGGCAGGGCTCGACGGCTCCGGCGGGGTTGGCGGTGACGATGGCCGCGGCGATCAGGCCTGCGACGACGAGCTTGGAAGCTTTGATGCGCATGAACGTCCTCCCATGTTGTCCTCGAGGGTCAGAACGACGGCCTCCTGCCCGCATTCGGGGTCAAAACGAAGATGGCCCGAGGTGACTAGTCCATTCTGTTTTGTCGATCGCGTCCGATTCTTGCCAGCGGGGGAGCACTCGATGGCGTACAACTGACGCATGGATCTGGACGGGGACCGCTGCTATCGGGCGCTGCTGTCGCGCGACCGGCGCTTCGACGGGCGGTTCTTCACCGGCGTGCTCACCACCGGGGTGTACTGCCGGCCGGTCTGCCCCGCGCCCACGCCCAAGCAACGCAACGTGCGTTTCTATCCGTCCGCGGCAGCGGCCGAGGCGGCCGGCTTCCGGCCGTGCCTGCGCTGCAAGCCCGAGCATTCGGCCGGCATTCCCGCCTGGCCGGCGGTGCCCGAGCCGGTATCGCGAGCGCTGTCGCTGATCGCCGGCGGCGCGCTGGACGACGGCGGCGTGGACGGGCTGGCTCGCCTGGCCGGCGTCGGAGCGCGGCAGCTGCGGCGGCTGTTCGAGTCGCACGTCGGTGCGTCGCCGCTCGCGGTCGGCCGCGCGCGACGCGTGCACTTCGCCAAGCGCATGCTCGACGAGACCGACCGGCCCGTGGGCGAGATCGCGTTCGCGGCCGGCTACGGCAGCATCCGCTCCTTCAACCACGACTTCGCCTTAACGTTCAAGCGTCCGCCGAGCCAGGTTCGTCGCTCCGGCCGCCGCGGACCGGCGGGCGCGATCACGATGCGGCTGGCGTACCGCCCGCCGCTGGACTGGGAGTCACTGATCGGGTTTCTGGCGACGCGCGCCACGCGAGGCGTCGAGGCCGCCACCGCGGATGCGTATCGGCGAACGATCCTTGCCGACGGAGCGCCCGGCTCCATCGAGATTCGCCATGCTCCGGGCGAGCCGTATCTCCTGCTAACCGTCACGACCGCGTCGCCCGCGCGGCTGCTGTCGGTCGTGGAGCGCGCACGGCGCATCGCCGATCTGGGTGCCGACCCGATGCGCATCGACGAGGTGCTCGCGGCCGACGACGCGTTGCGGCATCTGGTGAACGCGCGGCCGGGCCTGCGTGTGCCGGGAGCGTGGGACGGCTTCGAGGTCGCGGTCCGCGCGATCGTCGGACAGCAGGTGTCGGTCGCCGGGGCAACCACGGTCGCATCCAGGCTCGTCGATCTGTTCGGCAAGCCCGTCGAGACGGACCTGGGGGAGGGGCTGACCCATCTGTTCCCGTCGCCCGCCACGCTCGCGAACGCCGAGGTCGAGGCGGCCGGGTTGCGCGGCGCGCAAGCCCGTGCCATCCGCGCGCTGGCTCGGGCCGTTGACGACGGCAGGGTCCGCATCGACTCTTCGGACGGGCTGATCGGCACGCTGACCGCGCTGCCGGGCATCGGCGAATGGACGGCGCACTACGTCGCGATGCGCGCGGGTGGGGACCCGGACGCGTTTCCCGCCGCGGATCTGGGCCTGCGCAAGGCGTTCGGCCAGGGCTCGGCCGTCTCCGCGCGCGCGCTGGCGGCCGCGGCGGAGCGCTGGCGGCCCTGGCGTTCCTACGCCGCGATGCATCTATGGAGATCGCTTTCGGACAAGGAGCCGCGATGACGATGATCGTGGAAGAGATCGCGACGCCGATCGGAACGCTGACGCTGGCACAGGCCGCGGACGCTCTGGTGCACGTCGCGTTCGACGGCGCCTGGAACGAGACGCCGCTGGCCGCGATCTACGGTCCTGCGTCCTCGCCGCCGTCCGAGAGCGAGGCACTCAAACGCGTCCGCGCCTACTTCGACGGCGACCTGCGCGCGATCGACGCGATCCCGGTCTCGCCGCGCGGCACCGCGTTCCGGCTGGCCGTCTGGGACGCGATGCGCGCGATCCCGCCGGGCGAGCCGGTCAGCTACGCCGAGCTCGCCGCGCGCGCGGGCCGGCCGAGCGCGACGCGTGCGGCCGGCACGGCATGCGGGGCGAACCCGATCCCGGTCGTCGTGCCGTGCCACCGCATCCTGCGAACGGGCGGCGGCATCGGCGGTTACGGCGGCGGGCTCGCCGCGAAGCGCTGGCTGCTGGCACACGAAGCCGCGAACGCGAACGTGCGCGGGTAGACTGCCCGGCACTATGCCGCGAATCGCAGTTGTCGGATCGTTCTCGACCGGAAAGACCACGCTGGCCGAAGTGGCCGCGCAAGAGCTGAAGCTGCCGCTGCTGCCCGAGGTCGCGCGCGAGGTCGCCGCGATGGGCTTCAAGCTGGACAAGGACGCGACGGTCGAGACCGAGGCGCTGATCTTCCTGAAGCAGTACCGCAACGAGATGACCCACCGCGACTTCATCGGTGACCGGTCGCTGATCGACGTCATGACCTACGCCGGCTGGGTGCTCGACCATCAGGAGCGCCGCAAGGAGTTCGCCCTGTGGGACGAGTGCGTCGAGATCGCACGGCATCATCTGCGCAGCCAGTACTCGCACGTGTTCTACCTGCCGATCGAGTTCGACATCGTGCCGGACGGGTTGCGGCCGATGGACCCGGACTTCCAGCGCGATATCGACGAGCGCATGGTCCGGATCATGCACGACAACGACATCGACTACGAGCCGCTGCGCGGCACCGTCGAAGAGCGACTGGAAGCGCTGTCCAAGCACCTGGGGTAGCACCCGGTCCCTGATCGCCCACCGCCTCCGCCGTCCGCGGTTCGTTGAGCAACTGGCTCCGCAACCGCATCGAGCTCGACAATAAACGCGGCGATGCGTCAGCGGAGCGCGGCGATGATCGCGGCCGTGAGGCCGTCGATCGCCGCGTCGGACACATCGACGGGCGGGGACACGATCACCACGTTGCCCGCAGCCGAAGCGTACGGGATCGCTTCGGCGGCAGATGCGGCGCGTTCGGCGGTGTCGACTTCAATTCCGGCGATCAAGCCGCGCACGCGCACGTCCTCGACGCGAGGATGACCCGCCAGCGACGCCACCGCGTCGGTCAGGTTCGACGCCTTGCGGCGCGTCTCGCCGAGGAAGTTCCCGGTCGTGACGCGCGCGACGTGATCGGTCGCGGCCGAGAGCGCGTCCGGGGCCGGCGCGCCCGGCTCGATGCGGGTTTTCGAAAGCGTCGCTCCGATCGGACGGGTTCGGCCGGTCAGCGTGTCGCCGGCCACGATCGTGTCG
>DATLFO010000374.1:0-32565 GCA_035541035.1 Actinomycetota bacterium | reverse complement strand
GCCGGTCCGCGAACCCGGGTCCGTCCCGGCCGGCCCGCGGCCGCGACCGGACGGGACGGACCCGGGTTCGCGGACCGGCGAGCGGCGCGGACCGGCTCCGGCGCCGGACGGCACGCAAAAGACGCCGGCGGCTTCGTCGCCCGGCTCGAACCCGGCGGGCGCAGCGGCCGGACCGCGGGTGCGTCCTTTCGAATCGCCGGAGACGGGAGCGCTCGCCGCGGTGGCGCCGATCGCGGGCGGCGTGGCGGCCCTCGGGCTGGTCTTCGCGGTGCTGGTGCTCGGGATGCGGGCCGCTCATCGGCCCTGAATCCGCCGGAAACACGCGCCGCTCCGCCGACGTAGGATGAGGGAAATCACCTCGACTTCGTGACGCGTAAGGAGCCCGAATGAGCCTCAACGACCCGCTCGGCGCGCTGGACCGGCTGCAGGCCGCCGGCGGCAGCGTCGCGCTCTACCGGCTGGACAGGGTGCTGGACGCCGGCTCGATCGCGCGCCTGCCGTTCGTGGTGCGCATCTTCCTGGAGAACGTGCTGCGTCATCAGGGAACCGACGCCGAGCGCCTGCATCTGGACGCGCTGGCCGGCTGGCCGGGCGACGCGCCGGTCGAGTTCCCGTTCCTGCCGGGCCGGGTCGTGCTGCAGGACTTCACCGGCGTGCCGGTCGTGGCCGATCTGGCCGCGATCCGCGGCGCGGTCAAGCGGTTGGGCGGCGACACCTCGCGCGTCAACCCGCGTGTGCCGGTCGATCTGGTGATCGACCATTCGGTGATCGTCGACTTCTTCGGCTCGCGCGACGCGTTCGCGCGTAACGTCGACCTGGAATACGAGCGCAACGGCGAACGCTACGCGTTCCTGCGCTGGGCGCAGAAATCGTTCCGCAAGATGCGCGTCGTGCCGCCGGGCAGCGGCATCGTGCATCAGGTGAACTTGGAATTCCTGGCCGATGTCGTGATGACCGACGAGAACGGGGTCGCGTATCCCGACACCCTGGTCGGCACCGACAGCCACACCACGATGATCGGCGGGCTGGGCGTGCTGGGCTGGGGTGTGGGCGGCATCGAAGCCGAAGCCGCGATGCTGGGCGAGCCGGTGACGATGCTCACCCCGTCGGTCGTGGGCGTCCGGCTGGACGGCTCGATGCCGGCGGGCGCGACCGCGACCGATCTAGTGCTCACGCTGACCGAGATGCTGCGCGCGCACGGCGTGGTCGGCAAGTTCGTCGAGTTCTACGGCCCGGGCCTCTCGGCGCTGACCGTCGCCGACCGCGCGACCATCGCGAACATGTCGCCCGAGTACGGCGCGACCGAAGGCTTCTTCCCGGTGGACGACCAGACGCTCGCCTACATGCGGGCCACCGGGCGCAGCGACGACCTGATCGATCTGGTCGAGCGCTACTGCAAAGAGCAGCATCTGTGGCACGACCACGGCGCCGCGCCGCTCTTCGGCGAGCTGCTCGAGCTGGATCTGTCCACGATCGAGCCGTCGCTCGCCGGGCCGCGGCGGCCGCAAGATCGCGTGGTCGTGGGCGAGGTCGGATCGACGTTCCGCCGCGAGCTTGCGACGCTGCGCGGCGAGTCGGGCGAGCCGGCGATCAAGAAGATCCCGGTGACGACCGAGCGCGGCGACACCGAGGTCGCCGACGGAACCGTCGCGATCGCAGCGATCACCTCATGCACGAACACCTCGAACCCGTCGGTAATGATCGGCGCCGGGCTGCTGGCCCGCAACGCGGTGGCTCGCGGCCTGCGCGTGGACCCGGGCGTCAAGACCTCGCTCGCGCCCGGCTCGCCCGTCGTGCTCGACTATCTGACGCGCGCGGGCTTGCTCGACGATCTCGAGAAGATCGGCTTCTACGCGGTCGGCTTCGGCTGCACCACCTGTATCGGCAACTCCGGGCCGTTGCTGGATCCGATCGCCGACGCGATCGACGAGAACGCGTTGGCGGTGTCGGCGGTGCTGTCGGGCAATCGCAACTTCGAGGGCCGCATCCATCCGCAGGTGCGCTTCTCGTTCTTGGCCTCGCCGCCGCTGGTCGTCGCGTATGCGCTGGCCGGCACGGTCAACATCGATCTGAACAACGATCCGCTCGGCACCGGCACCGACGGCAAGCCGGTGTTCCTGCGCGACATCTGGCCCAGCGATCAAGAGATCGCGTCCACGGTCGCGTCGGCGATGAATCCCGAGTCGTATCGCAGCCGCATCGGCGGGCTGTTCGACGGCGACGATCGGTGGAAGTCGATGCCGGTGCCCGAAGGCGATCTGTACGAGTGGGATCCGTCCTCGACCTATATCACCGAGCCGCCGTTCGTGTCCTCGATCGGGATGGAGCCGCCGCCGGTCACCGACATCGCGGGGGCGCGCTGCCTGGTGTTCGTCGGGGATTCGGTCACGACCGATCACATCTCGCCCGCCGGCTCGATCGCGAAGGACTCGCCGGCGGCGCGCTGGCTGGGCGAGCGGGGGGTGGCGCCCGGCAAGCTGCACTCCTACGGCGCTCGGCGCGGTCATCACGAGGTGATGATGCGCGGCACGTTCGCCAACATCCGGCTGCGTAACCTGCTGGTGCCGGGCAGCGAGGGCGGCGTGACCGCGCACCTGCCGGGCGGCGAGACGATGACGATCTTCGACGCGAGCGTGAAGTATCGCGCGGCGGGCGTGCCGCTGGTGATCCTGGCCGGCAAAGAGTACGGGTCCGGGTCGTCTCGCGATTGGGCCGCAAAGGGCACGACGCTGCTGGGCGCGCGCGCCGTGATCGCCGAGTCGTTCGAGCGCATCCATCGCTCGAACCTCGCGCAGATGGGCGTGCTGCCGCTGGAGTTCGCACCGGGCGAGACCGCGTCGTCGCTGGGACTGGACGGCCGCGAGACGTTCGACATCACCGGTCTGTCGGATTTGAAGCCGGGCCAGACGCTGCGGGTCGTGGCACGCCGCGACGACGGCACCACGGTCGAGTTCGACACGCGCTGCCGGCTGGACACGCCAACCGAGGTCCGGTACTTCCGGGAAGGCGGAATCCTGCCGGCCGTGGTGCGCGAGCTCGCTCGATAGATGCGCCTGACGATCGGCGACGACCCCATCGTCGGCCGGCCCGATGCTGCGCGCCCGTCGAGCACAGGTGATATGCAGCTACTCCCTTGGCTGACGCCACCTTCGTATTTCGACTGCGGGCGCCGAGACGACCGCGGCGACCGACAGCGGAAAACCTTGTTCGTCCAGCGCCTCTTGGATGCGGGCGAGCCATGACCGGGTCGGAGCCACCAGGGCATCGCACAGCAGGCCGGCCGGTCCGGCGATGGCGAGGGCTTCGGGCCCCGCTCCGAAGAAGAAGAACGTCAGCGCGACGGCCGCGGCAGGGACCGACGAGACGAAGCCGGCGATCGTGCTCCGAAAGTCGATCAAGCGGTACAGTTCGGCCGGCGTCGCGTCGGCGGGATCGGCCCACGCGAGTCCGGCGACGACGGCGACGATTCCGGCGACGCGGGACGGGCGGCCGGTAAGCATCATCACCCCACCCCATTGCGCAAGGCCGGCGTTGACGATGACGGACACGAGCGTCTGCTTGCGCATCGATTCGAGCAGTGTGAGGTGCGAGCGCCGCCGGAACAGGCGCACCGGGTGCCATCCGGGATCGGGTGCCGCCTCGACCGGACGGATCTCGTTCGCCGCCTCGGCTGCGGCTTTTGCGTCCCGTTCATGCTGCAGGGTTTCCTCGACCTTGGACAAAAGGCGCGCCAGCGCGCGACCGACCCGGACGCGCCGGCGAGGCCACAGCCAGAGATCGCCGACGCGAACGACGAGCGGCGCGTGCCATCCGATGATGCCGCGCGCCTCGGCGGGACCGTCGTAGGGCAGATCCGACGGAATGCCGCCGGGAAGCGTTTCGAACGTGGCGACCGGCTCAGTGCCGTCCACAGGGAACACCGTTACGACGACGATGCCCGATGGCGGATCCTGTTCGCCGGCGTCTATCTCGGTGGCGTCGATCCGCGTGCGCACGCGCCGGCCCGGACGCCCGGCAATCATGTGGAGCCGCCGAACCCACCACGCCGATGCGGCGAGCGCACCCGTGCCGGCGAGCGGCAGGAACCCGAACAGGATGAGCGGCGACTCCGCGTCGTAGGGCTCGGCGACGACGCCGACGCGCCCGGGATCGCCGGCGTCGTAACGAATCCGCACGCGCTCACCCCGTTCGTAGACCTCGAGGAGGTTCGGGATCTCGGCTTCGACGATCCGCCCGGAAACCGGATGACGGTAGCGGACCCGGAGCGGATCGCCGCCGTCGACTACCGTCGCGGTCGTCTGCGGTGCGGTCGCCTCGAAGCGGCGTGCGTTGCGCTCGTTCGACTTGACGATCGCGATTGCGATCCCACCGGCGAGCAGCAACGCGACCGCCAGCGCGATGCGGCGCCGAACGAGCGCGCCGAGCGGACGCAGGCTTTCTGCCGGTGGCGGGTCCGCCGGCTCGTCGCCCGCAAGCGTGAGGATGCCGCGATTGTGTGCCGCCGTCATGAGGCTTCCCACCACGGCCAGGGCGAAGATGGCCGCCTCGCCCGCGACAAGAGGGGGAGCATCGCCGATGACGAGGATGCCCATCCACAGTCCGGTTGCGGCGCCGGCGGAGGACGTGATCCCCGCCCACGAACGCCGCAACGCCAGGCCGGCCAGCGACGCGATCCCGAACACGGACGTTGCGGGAAGGAGAAGGTCGTTGACGAGCGGCGTGCACTGCGTCGCGTCACCTCCACCGCAATGCACACCGGTCAACGGGCTGAGGATGAGCGCGAACCACGCGACCCATGCGCCGATGGCGACGAAGGCGGAGCGCGGAAAGGGCGCGTGCAGACGCGCGCGATCCAGGTCGGATTCGCGAAGCGGAGTCTCATACGGCGGGGTTTTCGCCGCCATTCCCACGAAACTACCCGATACAACTGTGGGAGAAACGGATCGCTATCCGGCCGGTGGCGGGCTGCGGTACCGGCGGCCGCGGTGACGGAACTCGATGTCGCCGCCGGCTCGGAGGCTCACGATCCATCCGTGGCCGTGGACGCGGCGATGGCATCGGCGGCACAGCATCACGAGGTTGTCGGGATCGGACCGGCCGCCGCGGTGTCGGGGCGTGATGTGATGCGCGTCCGCCCATGCGAGCGGCGATCCGCAGCCGGGGAACCGGCAGCCTTGGTCACGCGCCGCGACGGCGCGGCGGATCTTCGCGGGGATGGGGCTGGTCGCGTCGCCGATCGCAACCGGCTGGCCGCGCTCGAAGATGATCGGCAGCACATCCGCATCGCACAGCAACGTGCACGTCGCGATCGGCGACAGCCGCGGCGATCCGCCGGACAACGACCACAGCAATCGTGCGGCCGCGTCGCGTTCGGATCGCGTGAGCGCGGCGAGATCGACCGTGGCGAGCACGCGCGGCCGGCGTCGATCGCCGGCGGGGCCGGCAGCGCACAGCCCGACGAGCGCGTCGAAACACTGCTGCGCGCGCGTTCGGTCGTCGCGAGGCGGACCTGCCTGCCGGTCGAGCGCGTCGGCGATGGTCGCCATCGACTCGGCGTCGCCTTCGGCGTAGAGCGAGGCGCGGCCGTCGAGCGTTGGCTGGATCGCCACGAAGCCGGCTTCGACGGCCCGGTGCTCGCGGCGTTCGGTCCGGTCGCGGCGCAGGGTCGCGGCCTGATCGTCCACGGCGGCGACGATCGCGTCGGGGTCCGCGTCCGCGTGTACGACGACCGCGTCGGCGATCGATTCGTCGATGCGCGCCCGTCCGGCGGCGTCGCACGTGCGTGCCGCGGCGACGATGGCCCGAAGCTGCGATATCGAAAGCAGACCCATCTCGGCCGCGCTGGTAGCGGCCGGCATGGCGGCGAGCGTGGTCGCCGCGCGCAACAGGTGTCGTGCCTCCCACGAGGTGCGTCGCGCGTCCATCTGCAGCACGATCGCGGGCGGCAGACCGAAGCCTTCGTCGAGCTTGTCGCGCGCGATCGCCGTGAGCGCCGTCGCGGTCAGCCGGTCGGCCGCGCGAAGCAGCTCGACGATGAAGGAAACGTCGCGCACCGCACCCGCGCGCTGCACGCGACCGACGACGTCACGCAGCTCGGCGATGCTCGCATCGACTTCACGTATCGGAAGCATGCGAACAATCTAGAACAGGGGTGCGACAACAACGATCACGGCGAAGGCGACGGCGCGCGGTTAGTCCTGTGCGGCGTCGGCCGGTTCGAGGCCGCGGAGCCGCTCGGGAATCTCGACGGTGGTCGTTCGCCCGATGCCGACGCTTTTGCATCCCCACTGCCCGTCACGCACCGTTGGTCGCACGCCCTCGACGACCAGGACCATGAGCCTGCCGCGATCTTCCCATAACTCGACGTGATCGAGCATTCCGCACGGATAGTCGCCACCGAGGAACCCGATCGTAAGCCGGTCGCCCGAAGGTTCGAGCCGGTCGATGCGCGTGATGCGTGGGTGCTCCAGGCCGGGGCGTTCCGGCACCGCCTCAGCTCGTTCGTCATCGTTGATCGGCGCGTGCGCGTCCCATGGATCGGGAATCGTCATGCGCGCCAGACGTGCGGGCCGCGAATGCAGCACCCAGAGCGCCTCGTGTCCGGCTGCAATATCTACCGGGACACCCGCGGCGCGCAGCGTCTCGACCGTGCCGGTGCGCGCGTCGAAGGCGAGCACGATGCCTTGGTCGCCGCGTGCGGCGGCCGCGTAGACGGTCGAGCCGGAGAACGCGAGACCTTTGATCAAGACCTTGGCGGCATCGCCGGGCGACTCGATCAGCCGGATCGTGCGCAGGATCGAGAAGCGCTCGGGGTGGATCTGGTAGAGCATGGCGGCTCCCTCGTGCCAGGCCGCCACCCACAGCGACCCGAGGCCCGCGCGCACGATAAGCGCGCCCGGCAGGTCGAGACGGCCGAGTCCGCCGCCTTCGTTGGGCTCGATCGACAGCAGCGCGCGATCGACGCGTCCGTCGTCCGGCTCAACGAGAGCGAATACCTGCCCGAGCGTCGAAGCGATCCCGACGATCGAGCGGACGCCTTTTCGCGGCGCAACGACCGGCGCGTCCCTCTGGTCCGTGGTCACCTTGTACATCACGGTCGTGCCGCCGACCCAGGTGGATCCGTTCCCGATCGCGATCCCGCCGCGCGAACCGGCGAAGAAGCGGGCAGGCTGCGGCGCACCGCCTGCCGGGATCCATCGCGCATCGCCGCACGGGTCTTTGGCGACCGCATCCGACTCGCCGCATCGCGCACCGACCGGCGATGCCGCAACCCAGACGCCGTTTTCGTTCGCGGCGAGGTCGTCGATCTGCATCCGCTGCTCGAAAGGCTGGCCCAAGTAGGTGTCGGGGAACGGCCCGATGCGCTCGGGCTCGGAGCCGGCGACGCGATACAGCTTGCCGTCGGTCGCGGCCCATGCAGCGTCGCCGTGCGCGGCCAGCGCGGTCGCCTCGGTTCCGTCGAGCGCGATCATCGAGAACGAGGCGTCGCGCTCGGCCGGCGGAACCGGCCGCGGCCGCGAAAGCGAGCCGATCCCCGCCCACACGCCCAGCGCGCCCGCGACGACCGCGAGCGAGGTCGCGGCCGCGACCATAGCGCGGCGGCGATGCGCACGCTGCACGGTGCCGGGACGCAGCGGCGGAGCGGACGGCATCTGCCGCTCGGCCAGATCGCTCAACAACTGCTTGACATCCATGGCGCTCACCTCGATAGCTCGGCGCGCAGCGCGTCCATCGCGCGTGACAGCAGGCTCTTGACGGTTCCGGGCCGGCAGCCGATCAGGTCGGCGATCTCGGCTTCGGGCAGATCCTCGTAGTAGCGCAGCACGACCGCGGCGCGTTGCCGCTCGCTCAGACGCATCAACGCGTCACGCACCGCGATCAGGTCGGCGAGATCGCCGCCCGCGGCGACCGGGCTCGCCGCCACGCGCCGATGCCGCTCGCGTTCGCGCTCGATGCGGCGCAGTCGCGTGCGGAACAGATTGACGATTGTGCGGCGAAGGTAGGGCTCGAAGCCGTCCTCGCGGCGCCAGTCCACGAACCGGCCTGCGAGCCGCACGAACGCCTCTTGGACCAGGTCGTCGGCGAGCGCGGCGTCGCCGGTGAGCAGGTATGCGGTTCGGGCGGCCTTGGTTGCATGAGCGCGGTACAGCAGCTCCAAGCGACGGCCCTCGATGCGGCCCGCCTCGACCGGCTCGCCCGTCGCCACGTCCTCCACGACCACCAGACTAGGCCAAAGGCCCATCGGTTCCATGGGAAGGCAGAATGAGGCTCCAAGACCGCAGCCGGCGGATCGGCAGGGCTGCGCCGGGGCTTCGTCGAATCAACAAGCCGTGCGACGAACTCTTGCAATGCTGCTTGCTTTGAGCGGGCTCACGGGCGCTCATGCGTCCCCGGCCGAGCCGGCCCTGATCACCGCGGCCGCGCTTCGCTTCGTACCGGGCGACGACGCGCTGCCGCTCGGGCCGCTGATCGTCGAGCAGGGACGACGCTTGCTCTTCGTCAACGCCGACAATCTGGGCGTGCACTCGATCTACTCGGTCGAATACGACGAGGACGGCTGGCCGCTGTTCTGGACCGACCAGCAAAACCTCGGCAGCGCTGCCGAGGTCGAAGGCGTCCCCGATCTGCTCCCGCGCGCCTACGCCTTCTTCTGCAGCAATCACCCGGAAATGAAAGGCACCTTGGTCGTCACCGACGACGACCAAGGTGCCTGAAGAAAATTGCCGCAGGGCTACGCTTCGACCACGATCACCGAGTCGAAGACCGCACGGGCGAGCTGGACGTTCGGGCACGACGATCCGGCCTGCAGGCCGAAGATCAGCGTGACTTCTCCGCTGGCGGCGGTCCGGGGCTCGAGTACGATCGTGCCGTCACCCAGGATCGGACCTCGCTCGATGTGCGTGTCCACGAAATGGTCGTCCCGGTAGACCGACAGCGACATGAACGAGTACGGATCCACGATCGCGCCTCTAAAGGACAACGTCACCGAAACGATGTCCGAGGCGGCCGTGTGGGGAAGGGTGAACGTCGCCCATCCACCGTTGCCGGCGCAGCCCAACGTCCCGTTGGCCGGAACCGGGTTGTAGCGAAGGATCGACATCTCGCCGGTCGAACCGTTGCGATCGATCCGGTTGTAGGTGTCACCGCCGCTGGGTCCGTTCCCGTAGGGAGGGCCATACGTGGTGGTCGACGCCCGGGCCGCCGTCGGCACGAGCAGCGCGAGCAGTGCGATGAGGACGGTCGTGCGTCGGATTACGGCGCCCACGGCTGATTCATCCTTTCGATCTTCAGCTCTTGCGGAGTGCGCGCGCCGATGAGCGCGTTGGACGCCATCGGCACCTGCTCCTTCGGCGTGTACTGGTTGAGGATGTACGCGTCGCGGATCTTCTGCACGTTGTCGCAACTGATCGGATGGTTCGCCCGGTCGTTCAGGTGCTTGTCGGCATCAACGCCGTAGACCTCAGCGGCCGCGCGACCGAAGATCCAGTTGCGGATCGAACGCTCGGGGTGTGACGTCCCATCCGTCGGCCATCCCGGGATCACGCCCGCGTTCGGATGCGAAGGCGAGTAGCTGATCGGGTTGCGCGTGTCCACGGTCGGGTCGTCCGCGTCGCCGTCGATCGCATACGGCAGGCCGTAGAAGTCCCAGACCTTGGCCGCCTTGCTGTAGGAGACGCGGCGCATCGCGATGATCTCGGCGTGCGGCGAGCCGAACCACAGACTGTCGGTTCCCCACGCGATCCGCTTGGGACCGACGTAGGTGATCAGCTTGCCGAGCAGATGCGCTTCCTGCACAGGCCCGCGGCCGGTGACGGTGCGCCAGGTCGAGCCGATCTCGGCGAACACGTTCGGAATGTTCGCCCACTTCTGGCCGGGGATCGCGCCGAAGCGGGTTGCGTCCCAGTTGTTCTCGCGCAAGCTCTTGATGAGCGAGTCCACGGTGCGGTCGGCCGAGCTGACGCGCGCGTCGCCCTTGGGTCCGTCGCCGGCGATGTTGGTCGGGTCGGTGGCCTGGCCCCCGTACGAGGTCATCGTCTCGCCGTCGAAGCCCGAGTGGTAGACGATGAAGTTCACGTCCGGGTTGCGCGATGCGGCCGGACCGATGTCGCGCGGCGAGGCCGCGCGCTGGTCGAAGGCCGGAAGCGCGAAGCCCTTGTGCGTGGCGATGTTCGGCCGCACGTTGGGATACTTCTGACTGATGTAGCGAACGTGGTCGATGAAGCGCTGGCCGACCAGCTCATCGTCGAAGAACCAGCCGCTGGCGTAGGGAATGTCGCCCCACGCGGGATAGGTCTTCCAGCCGCGGATGATGCTGCCCCACTTCACGGCGCGCTCTTCCATGATCTCGAACTCGCGCTGCATATACACGGGCTCTTTGCCCAGCGACGACGCGACCGTCCCGGCCGAGCCGCGGTTCGGCATGACGAAGGCGTGCATGACCGTACGCTCCGACCCCGCGAGCTCGTTGACCATCTGCACGGTCAGGGCCGCGCGCTCGATCGGCAACGGCTGCGAGATGTCGGGCGCGGCCGGCACCGCCGACAGCACGGTCATCGTCGTCGCCGAGTCGAGGAACAGCTCTTTCAGATAGTGATAGCGCGACAGGTTCTCGATCGGGTCCAGCTCGCCCGCACCCGCACCGCGGACCGAGAAGTTTCCCGACCCCGGGTCCAAGTTGCCGCCCGGCCGGTAACCGGGGGCGGACCCGAGCAGACCGGCCTGCGACCACACACCGGCAAAGAATGCGTGGAAGCCGGGGTTGGTGACGCGCCACATGCCGTCGGACTCGACGTGGTGCGACTGGACGTCGAAGATGAACTCGCCCGGCAGGTTGTTGAGCGTCATGTCGCCGACGGCCTCGTCCCACTGCAGATCGCAGGCCTCGGTCGTGGCCGTGTTGTGTGCGCGCGCGCTGCCGTAGATCGTGTCCTTCGCCCAGAAGCAGATCGCCATGGCCGCGGTCGTTCGAACGAAGTCGCGGCGGCTCATGTTGAACTTCTTGCGGACGCGCTCGACCTCACGGTCGGCGAGCTCCATGATGGCTTTTTGTTCCTTGGTGGGCGGCGGCGGATAGAACTCGCCGTTCGAGCAAGGCATCACGTCGAGCGGAAGGGCCTCGGAGAGGTCCTCCCATGAACGCTTCCAACGAATCATGGCCGGCTCCCGGTTCGGTTTCTTCAACGTTTGCTGCGGTAAAGCGTGGCGTGTAGTTCGTGGCCTCTCGCCGGAAGTCCTCCCCCGCGCGGGATCGCCGCGTTCCGGGGAACGACGCGTGTCCGTGGCCGCTTGCTTTCCGGACACGAAACCTACCGCGCCGTAGCATTCTGATCGTTTCGTGACAGATCGTCAAGAACCTGAGGCTTGTCCGTGATGGTTAAATTCGCCCGAAACCTTGCTTTGCGCCCATCCCGGGGGTCCACAATGGGGTGATGACCCCGCCGAAGACCGTCAAACCGAAGCGCGCCGAGTATCTCGGGCCGGCTCGCCGCCGTCCCTTGGTCCTGGACGCGGCCCTCGAGCTGTTCGCCCAGGGCGGTTTCGCGGACGCCTCGATGGAGGCGCTCGCCCGTCTGGCCGGCACCACCAAGCCGGTCCTGTACGACTGCTTCAGCGGCGGCAAGCAGGAGATCTACTTCGCCCTGCTGGAACGGGAAGAGGAACGATTCCGCGCGCACATGATGGGTGTGCTCGCCACGACCGGGCGAATGAAGCTGCGCGACGCGCTGACCAGCGGCCTTTCGGCCTTCCTGGACTATGCCGACGTCAACCCGAGCGCCTTCCGGGTGATGTTCGGACCGCCCGGGACGTCGGACCCGGGCATCGTGGAGCGGGGCGTGCGCGTCCGCGAGCAGATCATCACGATCATGACCGATCGGGCCGACGCGCTCGCCGAGCCCGTCAACGCCCCGCCGGTCGTGGTGGAGCTCTACAACCGCGCGATCGTCGCCGTCGCCGAGGAGCTCGCCCGCTGGTGGCTGGCTGCCAAGCCGATGGAACGCGACAAGATGGTTGCGGTCGCCGTCACCTGGATGATGAAAGGCTTCGAAGGCATCCTTCCCGCCGAGTGGACGCGCGCCTGACGCGGTCGCAGCCTGCGCGCACCGCGCGTCGCAGGCCCCGGGCCGGGAATACCCGGCCGCCGCATCCGTCCATGCTTGAGTGAGCACGTGGAACGGACGGCCGGCGACGGCATCGGGCGGGACGAGGCGGCGTTCGCCGCGCTCGTGCACCGGCATGCCGGAGCCGTCTTCGGATTCGTGTTGCGGCGCGTCCGCGACCGCGCGCTCGCCGAAGACCTCACCCAGGAGACCTTGCTGCGCGCCTGGCGCGGCCGGGAGACCTATCGCGGCGGCGACGAGCGCATGCGCGGCTGGCTGCTCGCGATCGCCGGAAACGTGGTGCGCGACCAAGCGCGGATGCGCGCCCGCCGTGTCGCGGAGTCGCCCGCCGATGCGGCCGGGGACCTTGCGGCCGAGGGCTCCGATCCGGCCGTCCGCCACGAGCACGCCGAGTCGATCCAGCGGCTGCGCATCGCGTTGGCGGCGCTGCCCGAGAACCACCGCGAGATGTTCCTGCTGCGCGAGCGCGACGGACTCTCCTACAAGGAGATCGCCGAGGTGCTCGGCTGCCCGGTTGGCTCGGTCATGTCCGGCCTGGCCCGTGCGCGGGAGCGGCTGATGGGAGCGGTCGAAGGATGAGCATGCGGCACGAAGACGCGCGCACGCTGGCGAGCGCCCGCGCCGACGGCGAGCTCGAGGCGGCCGGCATCGCCGAGCTGGAGGCGCATCTGGCGGGTTGCGACGAATGCCGTGCGTTCACGCACGCGATCCCGCGGCTGGGTGCGCTCGCGCGGGCGCTGCCCGAGCCGGCGCTGCGGGATGGTTTCGCCGTGCCGTCGATGAGCACGCGGCGAACGCGGCGGATCCGGCGGCCGAGGCTCGCAGGCTGGGCCGCCGCGGCAGTGGTCGCGGCCATCGCGCTGCTGGTGTCGGGGTTGCCGGCGGGCGGGTTCCGCGTCGAGCCGGCCGGCGCGGCCGAGGCGCTGCTGACCATCCGCACGCTCGACGTCACCCGGGAGATCGTCGAGACCTCCTTCGACGGCACGCGCACCACGACCATCGAACGCATCCGCTACCGGGCGCCCGCTACGACGCGCATCGACCGGACCGTCACCGATGCACGGGGCACCGCGACGCAGACCGAGATCCGCCTTCCCGGCGCACGCGCGCTCATCCAAGGCAGCGCGGCCACGCTGCAGACCGGCCTTCCGCCGGATCCGAACATGGTGCCGGAACCGCTGTCGCCCTCCCTCGCGCTCGCGGGCCGCGTCACCGGACCCGGCCCGCAGGTCGCGGGGCGCGCCACCGAGCGGGTCGTGCTGGAATCGCCCGACGGCACCGTGGTGCGCGAAGCGCTGATCGACGCGTCGCAGGCGAGCCTGCTGTCGAGCGAGGTCGCGGTCGTTCTTCGCAAGCAGGCCGCGGGCGCGCGACGCACCGTCGCCAAGCGTGTCACCGCGATCGCCTACAACGTCACTCTCGACGATTCGCTGTTCGCGCTTCCCACGGTTCCGGCCGGATCCGGAGGCTTTCGCCCCCAGCCGCCCGCGTCGCTGTCGATGCCGCCGGCGGCCACCCCCGACGGATTCTCCGTCGTGCACGCGGGATCCGGGCCGGCTGGTGATGCGGTGCTCTATGCGCGCGGCGCGTTCACGATCCTGGTGCAGACCGGCCCGCGCGCCGAGACGGAAGACGATACGGTCGTGACGCGTCCGGCGCGCGCCGGCGACGGCGAGGCGTGGTACCTGATCGGCCTCTACGACCTGCCCGCGCTCCGGTTCCGCAGCGGCGGGACCACGATCACGATCAGCGCGCCGATGACCCGCGAGCAGCTCGAAGCCGTCGCCGCGCGCATGTACCCGTAGCCGTCGGGAATTTTTCGGGCCGCCATCCGTCATCAACGTCAAGAGAACGGAGGAGAGCCATGAGACGGATGATCTGCGTTGCCGTGGCCGCGGGGGCGTTGTGGGTGGCCGCGGTGCCCGCCGCGATGGCCGGTGGGGGCGGCTGCCGGACCCTGCCGCAGTCCGGGTCCGGATCCACGGTCGTGATGCGAGCCAGCTGCTTCACGCCGGCGGTGCTGTGGGTCGATCCCGGCGCGACGGTGCGGTTCGTCAACGAAGATGCGATCGCGCATCACGTTTTCGGATGGCCCAGCCTCGGGTTGCAAAGCCCCGACCTGAGGGCCGGCATGAGCTACGAGTTCACGTTTACCCGTGCCGGCGTGTATCCGTTCGCGTGCTGGCTGCATCCCGGCATGACGGGCGTGGTCGTGGCCGGATCGCCGCTGCCCTCCCCGGGCGCGATCGGCACGTTGGGGTCGTCCGGCGAGGTTCTCAGCCCCGAGGAAACGCGAGCGGCCGCGCGGACCGCGGGCTCGTCCGCAGGAGCGGCCGGCGGAGCGGCCGCGCTCGCCGGCGGCGTGCTGGGCACGGCCGGCTACGTGATCGGACGGCGGCGCTCGCAGGCGTAGAAGAAATGGGAGAGGCGGGAGCCGCCGACGCTCCCGCCTCTCTTGGCCCCCGCCAAGTCTTATCGTTGCTTCGGTGGGCGGATCGAGACCCGCACCGCGCGCGGCTGCGAGCGCAGCCCCGCCTGCAGCGTCAGGATCGCCGCGACCAGCAGGCCCGCGATCAAAAGCCATGGCACATCGGCCGGACGCTCGAAGCCGGCGCGCGCGCTTCCACGCACGATCTCCGCAGCGGCCGCGTCCGGGCCCGCGTTCGCAGGCATCGCTCCCCCCAGAACGAGCAATCCCACGATCAGCAGTCCGAGCCTGCGAGCCATGCGCCATCTCCTTCCGCGTAAGCTTCACCCTGGTCAACGAGCCTGCCGCGGCGCAGGTCGCGGACGCAGTTCGGCACAATCCTTCCCCGCCGGGGAACAGATGCCCGGCTTGCACGGCTTCGCGTACAGTGCTTCGGCGATGAGCGCGCAGCCCCGCCCGGCCCCGCATCCCGGCGACGTCACATCGATGACGATCGTCGTGATGTCGTCATCGAATGCGATCGCAGGCACGTTGCGCGAAGCAGGCTTCACCGCGGTCGCGACGCGCAGGAGCGGCGGACACGTTCCCGCGGCGCTCACCATCGTGGACGAGCCGCCGGACCGCGCGGTCGATGCGTTGCGCGCGCTGGGCGACGCCCCTGCGCTGGCGGTCGCGGCCACGCCCGCCGACTCGGCTCGCCTGCTGGACGCCGGCGCGCGGGACACGATCGCCGACCCGTCGGATCGAGCGACGCTGGTCGCGCGGGTGCGCGCCTCGCTCGAGCTCGTGGCGCTGCGGCGGCTGCTGACCGATACCGGCGCGCTGCTGGAGGAAAAGGTCCGGATGCGCACCCGCGAGCTGGAGGACGCCCGCCGCGAGGTGCTGGACCGGCTGGTGCGCGCCGCTGAGTACCGCGACGACGACACCGCCGAACACACCCGCCGCGTCGGCGAGACGTCGGCGCTGCTGGCCGCCGCCGCCGGGCTGGACGCCGGCGAATGCGAGACCATTCGTCTGGCCGCGCCGCTGCACGATATCGGAAAGATCGGCGTGCCCGACTCGACCTTGCTCAAGCCGGGGCCCCTGGAAGCAGACGAGTTCGAACGCATTCGCGCGCACACCGTCATCGGCGGGCGGATCCTGTGGGGCAGCCACGCGGTGGTGCTCAAGGCAGCGCAAGAGATCGCGCTGTTCCATCACGAGCGCTGGGACGGCGCCGGCTATCCCGCCGGGTTCGCCGGCGAAGACATTCCGCTGAGCGCGCGCATCGTGGCAATCGCCGACGTGTTCGACGCGCTCACGCACGAACGCCCCTACAAGAAGCGGTGGACCGTCGAGCAGTCGCTCGCCGAGATCGAACGGCTGGCCGGAAACCATCTTGACCCCACGCTGGCGGCGGCCTTCGTGACGCTGATCCGCCAAGGCGCACTGGAGACGATCGAATGGTCGTAGAACGGTTCGATGCAATCGTGGTCGGCGCCGGACACAACGGTTTGGTCGCGGCGGCGTACCTGGCGCGCGCCGGGCGGCGCGTGCTGGTCCTGGAGCGGCGCGACGTGACCGGCGGCGCGGCCGTCACCGAAGACCTCGCGCCGGGCTTTCGCGTCTCGACCGCCTCGTACTCGCTGTCGCTGCTGCGGCCCGACGTCCACGCCGAGCTGGATCTGGCGCGGCACGGCTTGGTGATCACGCCGAAGGACCCGCAGATGTTCGTGCCGCTCCCCGACGGACGGCACTACTTCGTCTGGCGCGACGGCGACCGCACGCGCGAGGAGATCGCGCGCATCAATCCGGCCGACGCCGACGCGCTCGGACGCTGGGGCGCGTTCTGGACCGAGGCCGTCGCCAAGATCCGTCCGCTCGTCGAAGCCCCCGACCCGCCGGGCCTGGACGGCGTACGCGCCGCGCTGGGCGAGGAGCTGTACCGCATGGCCGTCGCCGGCTCATGCGCCGACACGGTGCGCGCATTCTTCGACGCGCCCGAGATCCAGGGGCCGATGGCCGGCCAAGGCATCATCGGCACGAAGCTGGGTCCCGAAGAGGAGGGCACCGCCTGGATCATGACCTTCCACGCGATCGGCGGGGAGCTCAACGGCATGGACGGCACCTGGGCGTACGTCCGCGGCGGCATGGGCGGGGTGACCCAGGCGATCGCGGCCGCGGCGCGCGAGGCCGGTGCCGAGATCCGGGTCTCGTCGCCGGTGTCGCGCATCGTGACCGGCGGCGGCCGGGTGCGCGGCGTGACGCTGGCCGACGGCACGATGATCGAGGCGCCGCTGGTGCTGTCCAACGCAACGCCAGCCGTCACGTTCGGCACGCTGCTCGACGACGGCGTGCTGCCGCCGTCCTTCGCCGAGCGCGTCGCGTCGTGGCAATACGAAGGCGCGGTCGTGAAGGTGAACCTGGCGCTGCGCGAGCTGCCGTCGTTTTCGATGCTGCCGGGCACCGAGCCGGCGCCGCAGCATCTGGGCACCGTCGAGATCGCGCACTCGATCGAATACATCCAGCAGGCGCGCGAGGACGCGCGCGGCGCGATGCCGTCGTCGAAGCCGTTCATGGAGGTGTTTCTGCAATCGTCCGGCGACCGGACGCTGGTGCCGGGCGGCGAAGGGCACGTGCTCAGCGCCTTCACGCAGTACGCGCCCGAGCAGCCGGTCGACTGGGACGCGGCCCGGCGCGCGGCGCGCGACAACGCGGTCGCGGCGCTGGCGGCCTACGCACCGAACCTGCCGGATGCGATCGTGACCGAAGACGTGCTCGCCCCGCCGGACCTGGAGGAGCGGCTCGCGCTCACCGGCGGTGACATCTTCCACGGCGCGCTGTCGCCCGAGCAGTCCTTCGGTGAGCGATTCGACTACCGCACGCCGGTCGAGGGCCTGTACCTGTGCGGCTCGGGCGCGCGGCCGGGTGGCGGCGTGATGGGTGCGGCCGGTCGCAACGCCGCGCGCGTCGCGCTCGGCTGACGCCGCGTCACACCGCGTCACACCGCGTCACACCTGGGCGCGGCCGGTGCTGCGCAGCAGCGCGATCCACGGTTCGCCCTCGCGAACCGGCGCGACCACCGAGGACCATGCGGCGACGATGTCGTTCAGCGCCTCCGGCGGGTCCCACCTGCGGCCGAGCGCGGCGGCGACGTCCCAACCGTGGATCGCGAACTCGCCCGCGGCCAGCCACAGCTGCTGGCCGACGGTGATCGTGCCGCGCGGGTGACGTTGCGGTGTCGTGGGGTCAAGCGCCTCCGCCCGCTCGAGCCAGCGGTCGCACGCGGTCTCGAAGGCGGCCAGGCGCTGCGGCCCGGTGGTGCCGGTGAGCTGTTCGAGCAGCATGGCGTTGTCGGCCCGGAACTGCTCGGGCGGAAACGGTGGCACGAGTACGCCGCGTTCGGCGTCGGCGAGCCATTCCCGGAACCGGTCGCAGTCTCCGGCCAGGTGGCCGAAGACGTCGGCGACGGTCCAGCCCTCGCACCGGCTCGCCGCGTTCCATTCGGTGGGATCCAAGGACCGGCCCAGCGCGATCGCGCGCTCGGCCTCGGCGCGGACGGCTTCGACCGGGGAAATGCTCATGCCGCCGCCGTTCTATCAGACGACGGCGGCGGCATGAGAGCCGCTAGCAGCAGCCCGAGACCGAGGGAGCCATGACCTCGGCATCGCTGATGACGGTGTAGACCTCCCAAGCGGCACCACCCGGATCGGCGACCCAGACCTTGTCCTGCTCGGCGTAGCAGCAGGCCGCGTGCTCGCTGGTCGTGGCCAGCCCCGCGCCGGCCAAACGAGCGGTCGCGGCGGCAACCTCCTCGGGCGAGCCCACCTCGACGCCGAGGTGGTTGAGCGTGCCGGGCGCGTCCGGGTTCTCGATCAGCACCAGCTTGAGGGGCGGGTCGGCGATCGTGAAGTTCGCGTAGCCGGGCTTGACCTTGGCCGGCTCGGCCCCGAACAGCTTCGAGTAGAACGTGATCGCCTCGTCCCGGTCCTTGACGTTGATCGCCAGCTGCACTCGTCCCATGTCTTTCTCCTCCACTTTCGACCACATCGACCCACATCGATATCCACAGGTGTCTATATTGATGCTCATCGATGTCTTAGGGTCTGCATCTTGACCGAGGATATAGATGTCTGTCAATATCTTTCCGTGAAGAAGACGCTGCCGGTCGCCGAATGCTGCCCGGTCCTGGACGCGCCGCTGACCCGGCGCGAGGCCGAGCGCGCCGCCTCGGCCTTCAAGGTGATCGCCGATCCCGCCCGCCTGCGCCTGCTGTCCCTGATCGCGGCCCAGCCCGGGCGGGAGGCCTGCACCTGCGATTTGGTCGTGCCGCTCGGCCTGACCCAACCCACCGTCACCCATCACCTGCGGGTCCTGACCCAGGCCGGCCTGCTGGAGCGCGAGCGCCGCGGGACCTGGACCTTCTACAGGGTGGTCCCCTCGGCCTTGAAGACGCTTCGCGAAATCTTGTCCTGAACGACCCGTTCGCTCTGTGCAGAAATGCACGGAGCCCCTCGCCGCCGTCCCGCATGCTTGACCACGGCGCCGGCGAACCCTCGCCGGCGGGGAGAGGGAGGACGGCTATGAAGGCACAGGGACATCGCGCCGCGATCGCGGTCGTGCTGGCGCTCGGAGCGCTCTTCGCCACGGTCGCGGGCACCGCGCAGGCGGACGTCGTCGTGGGCGGCGGCACCGTAGTAGTCAAGCAGCAAGGCCAGGGGCCGGCGGCCGACAACGGCACGCTCGTGTGCGAGCCCGGCACCGGGATCGGGACCGGCGGCGCCTGTTTGGACTTCGCGCCGGGCGGCTTCGTCGAGGTGCTCGACGCGCTCAACGGCTACAACGTGGCCTTCCAGGTCTGCATCGACGCCAACGGCGACGGCGTCTGCGTGGACGATCCCAAGAATCAGAGCCCGTGCCGCGACCGAATGTTCTTCAGCCACGACGACGCCGGGCAGTTCCACAACCCGCTGGGTCCGCTGCCCTCGTCGATGCCCTGCGGCAACACCGCCAGCGGCTGGAACGGCTACGTCGTGTTCCTGTGCGAGGGCGTGCACGTCGCCCAGAACGGCTCGTCCGTCGGCGGCGCCCCGCACACCCACGAGACGACCGTCGCCAACGTGTCGGTCACCGGGCCGATGGCCTCCAGCGGCTTCGGCGACTTCTGCGGGACGGCCGGCCGTCAAGAGCCGGTCCGCAAGCCCTACACGATCGTGCGATAACGGCTCGCTTCTTGGGGAGGGACCGCCGGGCGGCAGGCGGTCCTTCCCCGCATTCGCCGTGCCGGGTACCGGCACGGGCGGTACCCTGACCGGGTGAGCCTGGATGCCTTTTCCCCCGCCGCGCGCGCGTGGTTCACCTCGACGTTCGCGGAGCCGACGACGGCGCAGACCCTCGGGTGGGAAGCGATCAGCGGCGGCGCGCACGCGTTGATCTGCGCGCCGACGGGCTCGGGAAAGACGCTCGCGGCGTTCCTGTGGGCGCTGGACCGGATGGCCACCGAGCCCGTGCCCGACAAGCAGGCCCGCACTCGCGTGCTCTACATCTCGCCGCTGCGCGCGCTCGCGGTGGACGTCGAGAAGAACCTGCGCGCGCCGCTCGCCGGCATGGCGCTCGCGGCCGAACGGCTCGGCGAGACCATCCACGTGCCCGAGGCCGGCGTCCGCACCGGCGACACGCCCTCACGCGAGCGGGCCGCGATGCTGCGCAACCCGCCCGACATCCTGATCACCACGCCGGAGTCGCTGTATCTGATGCTGACCTCGCAGGCGCGCGAGACGCTGCGAAGCGTGCGCTGGGTGATCGTGGACGAGATCCACGCGCTCGCGCCGGTCAAGCGCGGCGCGCACATGGCGCTGTCGCTCGAGCGGCTCGAAGAGATCACCGGCGTCACGCCGCAGCGGATCGGCCTGTCGGCCACGCAGCGGCCGCTGGAGGAGATCGCGTCCTTTCTCGGCGGCGCGACCGAGACCGGCCCGCGGCCGGTGACCATCGTGGACGCGGGCATCCGCAAGCAGCTCGACATCAGCGTGGTCGTTCCGGTCGAGGACATGAGCGACCTGTCCACCGTGCCGCCCGAGGACGGCACCCCGATGCTCGGCGAAGCGCAGACGCGGCGCAGCATCTGGCCGGCGGTGCATCCAAAGCTGCTCGAGTTGGTGCTGGCGCACCGAACCACGCTGATTTTCGCCAACGCACGGCGGCTTGCGGAGCGTTTGGCCGCGCGCCTGAACGAGATGGCCGAGGCCGACATCGCCAAAGCGCATCACGGCTCGCTCGCGCGCGAGCAGCGTACGATCATCGAGGACGACCTCAAGGCCGGACGGCTGCGTGCCATCGTGGCGACCTCGTCGCTGGAGCTGGGCATCGACATGGGCTCGGTAGATCTCGTCGTGCAGGTCGAGTCGCCCGGCAGCGTCGCCCGCGGCATCCAGCGCATCGGCCGCGCCGGGCATCAGGTCGGGGAGCCGAGCCGCGGCGTGTTCTTTCCCAAGTTCCGCGGCGACCTGCTCGAGATGGCCGTCGTCGTGCAGCGCATGCGCGACGGCGAGATCGAGCACACGCGCTACCTGCGCAACCCGCTCGACGTGCTCGCGCAGCAGATCGTTGCGATGTGCAGCGTCGAGGACCGCGGCGACGCGGAGCTGCTGGCGCTGGTGCGGCGCTCGGCGCCCTTCGCCGGCCTCGGGGAGGAAACCTACAAGGCGGTGCTGGACCTGCTGTCGGGCCGCTACCCCAGCGAGGAGTTCTCCGGGCTGCGGCAGCGCATCGTGTGGGACCGCCGCACCGGTGCGCTGCGCGCACGGGAAGGTGCCAAGAAGATCGCGGTGATCTCGGGCGGCACGATTCCGGATCGCGGACTCTACGGAGTCTTCACGCCCGACGGCGGCCGCGTCGGCGAGCTCGACGAGGAGATGGTCTACGAGTCGCGGCCGGGCGAGACGTTCGTGCTCGGTGCCTCGACCTGGCGGATCGAGGACATCACGCCCTCGAAGGTCATCGTCACGCCCGCACCCGGCGAGCCCGGCAAGATGCCGTTCTGGAAAGGCGACCGGCCCGGCCGTCCGGTCGAGCTCGGCCGTGCCCTCGGCGAGTTCGTCCGCACCACCGGCGAGGCGAAAAAGCCTGAGCAGCTGCTGCGCGAGCGCGGCCTGGACGAGTGGGCCGCGTCGAACCTGCTGCGATACCTCGAGGATCAGCGCGCCGCGACCGGCGCGGTCCCCGACGACCGCACCATCGTGGTCGAGCGGTTCCGCGACGAGCTCGGCGACTGGCGCATGTGCATCCTGTCGCCGTTCGGCGCCCGCGTGCACGCACCCTGGGCGATCGCGCTCGAAGAGCGTCTCGAGCGGCGCACGGGGATCAACGTCGCGGCGATGTGGAGCGACGACGGCATCGTGGTGCGCCTCGGCGAAGCCGAGGAGCACGTGCCGCTGGAGGACCTGCTGATCCCGCCCGAGGAGATCGAGGAGCTGGTCCTGGCCCGGCTGCCGGGCACGCCGCTGTTCGCCGCCACGTTCCGCGAGGCCGCGGCGCGCGCGCTGCTGCTGCCGCGCAAGATGCCCGGCACGCGCACGCCGTTGTGGCAGCAGCGACAGCGCGCCGCGGACCTGCTGTCGGTCGCCGGCCGCTACCCCACCTTCCCAATCCTGCTCGAGGCCACCCGCGAGATCGTGCAGGACGTGTTCGACGTGCCCGCGCTGCGCGGCCTGCTCGGCGACATCCGCGCCCGACGCATCCGCGTCACCACCGTCGAGACCCAGCAGTCCTCGCCGTTCGCGCAGTCGCTGCTGTTCAACTGGATCGCGGTCTACATGTACGAGGGCGACGCGCCGCTGGCGGAAACGCGCGCGGCCGCGCTGGCGCTCGACGCCGGCCTGCTACGCGAGCTGCTCGGCAGCGAGGATCTGCGCGAGCTCATCGACGCCGATGCGCTGGAGTCGCTCGAGTTTGAGCTGCAGCGGCTCGACGGCGTCCGCCCGCCCAAGGACGCCGACACCACCCACGACCTGCTCCGCTTCGTCGGCGACCTGTCCGAGGCCGAGCTCGCGGCGCGCGGCGCGCGGCGCGAGTGGATCGACGAGCTGCTCACACAGCGGCGCGCGATCGTCGCCGGCGTCGCGGGCGAGCAGCGCCTCGTGGCGGCCGAAGACGCCTCGCGCTACCGCGACGCGCTCGGAACAGCGCTCCCACAGGGACTGCCGGCGGCCTTCACCGATCCCGTCGAGCGGCCGCTGCACGATCTCGTCGCTCGCTACGCGCGCACGCACGGACCGTTCCACCACGCCGAGGCCGCCGCGCGCCTGGGCACGGGCGCGGAGCGCGTGCACGCGGCGCTGATCGATCTGGAGTCCGAAGGACGCGTGCTGCGCGGCGAGTTCCGGCCGGGCGGCTCCGAGCGTGAATGGTGCGACGCCGACGTGCTTCGCACGCTCAAGCGTCGCTCGCTGGCCGCGCTGCGCAAAGAGATCGAGCCGGTGGACGCGACCGCGTTCGGGCTCTTTCTTCCCGCATGGCACGGCGTGGGCATGCATCGCCGCGGTCCCGACGCGCTCCTCGAGACGATCGCCGCGTTGCAAGGCGCGCCGATTCCTTCCTCGATCCTGGAGGACGCAGTGCTGCGCGTGCGCGTGGACGGCTACCGGCCGGCGGACCTGGACGCGCTGTGCGCCTCCGGAGATCTGGTGTGGGTCGGGGCCGGGCCGCTCGGCCCGAGCGACGGCCGCGTGTCGCTGCTGTTCCGCGACGCGGTGCGGCTGCTCGCGCCGCCGCCGCCCGACGAGCCGCCCGCCGGCGCGGTCCACGACGCAATCCGCGCGCATCTGGCCGCGCGCGGCGCCTCGTTCTGGCCCGAGTTGCTGGCGGCCTCCGGCGTCGCCGACGGCGAAGCCGTCCTGGGCGCGCTGTGGGATCTGGTCTGGGCCGGCGAGATCACCAACGACACGATGGCGCCGCTGCGTGCACTGCGCGCCGGCAAGCGTAAGGCGTCCCCGCAACGGGGCCGCCCGCATCCCGGGCGGTTGCGGCGCGCCGGCCCGCCCGCCGCCGCCGGCCGCTGGTCGCTCGTGGCCGGCCTTCGCGCACCCGAGGCCAGCGCCACCGAGATCGCCCACGCCCGCGCGCTGCAGCTGCTGGAGCGCCACGGCGTGCTCACACGCGAGGCCGTACGCGGCGAAGGGCTCCCCGGCGGATTCGCCGGCATCTATCCGGTGCTCAAGACGCTCGAAGAATCCGGCCGCGCGCGCCGCGGCCACTTCGTCGCCGGTCTCGGCGCCGCGCAGTTCGCGCTGCCGGGCGCCGTGGATCGCCTGCGTGGCGTGCGCGCCCCGCTGCGCGAGGACGACGCCGCGAGCGTCGTGGTGCTGGCCGCGGCCGATCCGGCCCAGCCGTACGGCGCCGCGCTGCCGTGGCCCGAGACGCCGCACCGCCCCGCGCGCGCCGCCGGCGCGTGGGTGATCGTCGTGAACGGCGAGGCCGCTGCGTACCTGGAACGCGGCGGCCACAGCCTGGTCGTGTTCGGCGACGGCGCGGACTGGGTGGACGGCCTCGCCTCGCTCGTCAAGGACGGCTACCTGTCGCGCCTCGAGATCTCGAAGATCGACGGCGCGCCGGCGCGTGAATCCTCACACGCCGAGACGCTGCGATCCGCCGGCTTCGCCGACGCCTACCGCGGGCTCACGCTTCGCGGCTGACGCGCCGTCGCGTCGTAGCGAGCGGCTCGCGCCGGGCGCTGTAGAAGCGGACCGAGCCTTCGCGTAGGCTTCGGCGCATGACCAACGCACAGACCCGCTGGCGCGAGGCGCTCGCTTCGTGGGCGATACCCGACGAGATCCTCGCCGAGGCCCCCGAGGAGCCGTGGGGGCTGCCGGTGTCGCTGTTCGCGGCGCCCGAGACGCCGGCCGACACGCCCTCGCGGCGTCGGGCGCTCGAGGCGCTCGCCGGCGGCGGCGACGTGATCGACGTGGGCGCAGGCGGCGGCAGCGCGAGCCTTTCGCTGCTGCCCGCCGTCCGGCGCATCGTGGCCGTGGACTCCTCGGCCGCGATGGTCGCCTCGTTCGCGGAGGCGGCCGCCGTGGCCGGCGTCGCCCACCAGGAGATCGAAGGGGCGTGGCCCGACGTCGCGCCCGAGGCGGGACGCGCCGACGTGGTGGTGTGCCACCACGTTTTCTATAACGCGCCCGCGCTGACCCCGTTCGTGCGCGCGCTGACCGCGGCCGCGCGCCGCCGGGTCGTCGTCGAGATCACCGCCGAGCATCCCCGCGCACGCACTAACCCACTCTGGGAACGGTTCCACGGCCTGGAGCGGCCCGCCCGCCCCACCGCCGATGACGCCTTGGCCGTGCTGCGCGAGAACGGCATCGAGTTCGAGTCCGAGCGCTTCGTGCAGCCGCAGCGCGAGCAGCGCATGAGCGAGCAGGAGCGCGTCGCGTTCGTGCGGCGCACGCTGTGCCTGCCCGCCCAGCGCGACGCCGAGATCGCCGAGGCGATGCGCGAGCCCGGCTTCGACGCTCCGCGAGAGCTCGTGACCGTCTGGTGGGACGGAACCCGCTGAGGTGCCGGAAGGCGACACCATTTTCAAGGCCGCGCAGCGGTTCCGCGAGGCGCTGGCGGGAAAGCGCGTCGTCCGGCTCGCGATTCCCGTCCACGGCGCCGGCGCCCCGGCCGCCGACGTGGCGGTCGATGCAAGTGTGACCACGGTCGAGTCGCACGGCAAGCATCTGTGGATCGCCTTCGACGACGGCCGCGCGTTGCACGTGCACCTGGGCATGCACGGCGTCGCCCACGTCGTGGGACCCGGAAGCGCAGTGCCGAAAAGCGCTCGCGCGGTCATCGACGTCGGCGACGCGATCGCGATTTGCCGGCGCGCACCCGTGGTCGAACTCCTCGATGCGCGCCGCATGACGCCGCGGCATCTCGGCCCCGACCTGCTCGATCCCGCGCCCGACATCGACGAGGCCGTGCGCCGGGCGCGGCTGCTGGACCCGTCCACGCCGGTCGGGGTCGCGCTGCTCGACCAGCGTGTCGCGGCCGGCATCGGCAACGTCTACAAGAGCGAGGTGCTGTTCGCGCGGCGCGTCGATCCGTTCGCGCGCATCGGCGATCTGACCGACGGCACGCTCGGCGCGCTGCTGCGAACCGCGGCTGCGATGCTCGCCGCCAACGTGGGGCCGGGTCGCCGCACGACCGTGCCGGGCGGCCTGGCCGTCTATCGCCGGGCCGGCCGCGCGTGCCTGCGATGCCGCACGCTCATTCGCTCGCAGCGCCTGGGCGAGCACGCACGCAGCACCTACTGGTGCCCGGCGTGCCAGACCGTCAGCGAATGACGAGCGTGGAGCGGCGGGCCTCGCCGGGTGCGTAGATCGCGCTGCCGCCGAAGGTCGCTTCGAAGCCGCCGCCGCGGATCGCGGCGATGCGGGCAGCGGTGCCGCCGCACTCGGCGAGACCGGCCGTGTTCGTCGTCGCCTCGCACAGCAGGCCGCCGCGCGCGCCGCTGATCGCATCGATCGCGTGGAAGCGGACCGTGGCGCCGGAGATCGGCCGCCCCGAGACGCGCTCGGTCAGCGTGGCGCCGACCCCGCGTGAGGGGTCCGCCGCGGGCGGGGGCGCGAGAACCACGGTCGCGATCGGAACGAGCGGCGCCGGCTGCGTGATACCGTCGGTCATCACCATGATCATCTCGCCGGCTTCGGCGGTGGTGTAGGGCCAGAACCGGTTCTCCGACAGCGCGGCGTCACGGATACGCGTTGCGGCCTGCGCCGCGCGGGCCGGGTCGCCGGCGCGCTTGGCGGCGAGCGCCACCACCGGCCAGTAATCCACGCGTCCCGGACCCCACGGGTACTGCGTCGTGGCCAGCGGCTCGTCCCAGCGCGGCTGCGCGGCCTCGAACCGCGCGAACAGGCTCGCGGCTTCGGCGCCTTCGACCAGCCCGAACGCGATCGCCCACGCCTGTGCGACGGCACTCGCGTACAGCTCGTTCCAGTTCAACGCGGCGGCCGGACGGTTCATGGCGTCCAGCGCCCAGTGATAGCCGGCGACCGGATGCTTGAACAGGGGAACCGCGGCCTTGAGCCGCTCGGCGTCGCGGCGCGCACGGGAGGCGAGCGCCGCGTCCTGCAACGCCGCTCCGAGCGCGACCGCCGCGTTCAGCCCCGCGTAGTTCTCTGCCTCGTCCATCAGGTACTTGATCGGATACGTGGGCTTGGCGAAGTGAAGCCCCTCGCCGGTCGCGGTCGCATCGAGCGCGTCGAGCGCCCGGTGCAGCGCGCCGCGCAGGCCCGACAGCCGCGTCAGATCCCCCGTCGCGCGCAGCGTCTCGTGTGCGGCGAGCAGGAAGGTGGCCGCGTAGGCGTCCGTCGAATCCATGTCGCCGGTCGAGCGCCAGCCGCCGCCGGCCCACTGGTAGTCGGTGACGAACCCGCGCGCATCCATGTGGTTCGCGTACCACTCGAGCCAGCGCCACGCGGCGGCCGCGTAGCGCGGGTCGCCGGTGACCGCGGTCGCGCGGGCCAGCCCGATCGCGGCGAAGTTCGAGCGATACGGCACCAGCCATGCACGGTCGATCCAGGTGCCGATGCCGCCGTCGGGCGTGACGGCCTGCATCAGCCAGTCGGCGTCGGCGCGAACGATGGCGCGAAGGTCGGAGGACGGAGCGGCGGCCGCGGGACGCAGCCAGATCGAAAGCGAGGCGAGGCACAGCAGCGCAGCCGTGCGGCGCCCCCGGTGACGGGCTCGAAGCATCTGAATACTCCCACCGAGGCGACGTGCGAACGCCCCGTCAAAACGGAAGCGAGCCGCGCGCGTTTCGCCGGCCGGCCGCATCCGCGGCAAGCCGCACGAAGGTCGCTTTTGCGCGATAGGAGAGCCAGGTGCAGATACGCCACGGAATGAGATCGGACATTCGCGGCGGCCACGAGGAGAACCGAGCCCCCGCGGCGAATCCGCTGACCATGAAGCGCCTCGTGCTCGCCTCGATGCTGCTGCTGGCCACGGCCGTGCCGTCGGGTGCGCACGCGGCCGTCACGCGCTGCCAGGGCCTCGCCCCGATGGAGAGCGGCTGCTCGTTCACCGTCATCGCCACGACGCCGCACGTGTCCCAGCTGCTGACGTCGAACCTGTTCACCGGCATCGCCGAGTACGAGGTGACCGGACCGTCGGGCCGCTTCGCCGGCTCGTGCTACGCGCACCCGGGCGTCGTGACGTGCATCCCGTCGGAGCGCGGCTGGTTCGACCCGGGCGACGAGATTCGCGTCAGCGTCTCGGTGACCGGCGCCGGCGACTGGGAATTCTCACTGTGGCACTAGAGCATTGACGCGAGGGCGGCGCCCAGGGCCGGATCCTCGAAGGAAAAGCCCGCTTTGAGCAGCGCGGCGGGCATCAGTCGCGCACTGGTCAGGAACGCGTCGCGAACCGCGTCCTCGCCGAAGGCCGCGCGCAGCGCGAACGCGGGAACGACGAACGGCGTCGGACGCCTCACCGCCCGGCCGATCGAGCGGGTCAGCTCCTGGTTGCGAACGGGCTCGGCCGTGCACAGGTTGAACGGCCCGGAGACATCGTCGTTTGCGATCAGGAACGCGAGCGCGCGCGCTTCATCGCGCAGCGAGATCCACGGCGTCCATTGACGGCCACTGCCGAGCCGCCCGCCCAACCCGAGCTTGAACAGCGGCACCAGCCGCTGCAGCAGCCCGCCGCCGGGATCGAGCACGATGCCGCTGCGCGAGATCGCCACGCGCGCGCCGGCGTCGGCCGCGGGCCGGGTCGCGGCTTCCCACGCGACGCACACGCGCGCGAGGAAGCCCTCGCCCGGCTCGCTCGCCTCTTCCAAGATCTCCTCGCCGCGCTCGCCGTAATAGCCCGACGCCGACGACGAAACGAAGGCGGGCTTCGGATCCGGCATCGCCGCGATCGCGCGCGCGAGCACGGACGTGGCATCGATACGGCTCTGCCGGATGAGCGCCTTGTGCCGGACGGTCCAGCGACGCGCGCCGATCGGCTCGCCGGCCAGGTTCACGATCGCGCCGGCGCCGCGCAGCGAGTCCTCGTCGATCCAGCCGCCCGCGGGATCCCAACGAATCCCGTCGGGATGCGGCGGCGAGGACGGGCGAAGCAGCGGGCGGACGCGATGCCCCGCGGATTCGAGCTCGCGCGCGAGCGCCCGGCCGATCAGGCCGCTCGATCCCGCGACGGCGACGTCCACGCTTCGATCCTACTCGGCAACGGCGAAAGCGGCCGCGAGATCGCAGCCGCTTCGCCGGACCTGCGCCGACAAACTGCGAAAGCGCCTAGACCCCGGCGCGCCGCAGGCAGGCGAAGCCGAATTCGGGATCCGGCTCGAGCGGGAAGCGGACACCCGCGTGCGCGGCGCGCACCGCGCCGGCGCTCATTGACACCGACTTGGCCTTCCGGCCGCTGTTGTCGATCTCGATCACGTCGAGGCCGCGGTTGTAGTCGGCGACGTAGACCACGCCCGAGTCGCTCGGATGGAAGCGCGCCTGCGACGCGGCGCTGTTGGTGCCGATGAACCATCCGACGTGACGAGGTTTGGCGGGCTTGGAGATGTCGATGAACTGCACGCCCATCTCGTACCAGCCGTCGGCGACGATCGAGTATTTGTTGACGTCGAACCAATGCGACGAGCAGGTGATGCCGACCTCCTCGGCCAGCATCCTCATCGTCGCGTCGGTGATAGTCACGTCCCAGGACGAGACCGGAACGAGCCGCTTCGCCTTGCGGTCGATGCGCCAGACTTGCAGCGAGCCGTCCTGCCGCTTGCCGTCGGCACTGCCGCACGTATTTTCGTAGTCCTCCTCGCCGACCAGGACCAGATCCTTCGTGTAGCGCAGAGCGCCGTGGTGGATCAGGCCGTTGAATCGCTCGTTGTCGCGCTTGTTCACCGCCGCGATGAACTGCGGCTTGAGCGGGTTCTTCGTCATGCGGTACAGCGCGGTGCCGCCGGATCCGGCGATCCACACCTCGCCGAAGCGGTCCACGTGCACGTCGTGCACGGTACCGGGATCGTAGATCGCGTTGTTGCCGCCGGCGGGGCCCTTGATGACGCCCATCCAGGCCGGGCTGCTCGGGTCGCGAAGGTCGACGACGTGTACGCCGTGATCGCGCGAGCCGCTGATCCACGCGTAGTTGCAGTCCTGGATGCAGGAGGCCGTGTGGCCCGGGCCGCCGAGCGGGGCGCCGTCGTCACGGGTGGCGACCTGGGCGGGAAGCTGCAAGGTCGAGCGCAGCACCGGCTGGTTGCGGTTCGAGATGTCGATGACGAACAAGATGCCGCCGATGATCGGCGAGGTGGCCACGGCGCTGACGGACTTGCGACGGTCCTGCACGACCAGCAGCAGGTTGCGCTTCTCCGACACTTCGAGGTCCTCGTTCTGGCTGTGCGGCAGCGGCAGCTTGCCGACCAGGACCGGGTTGCGGGCGTTGGTGGCGTCAAAGGCGAGGATGCCGCCGGTTCCCGCGCCGCCCGGCAGGAAGGAGCCGGAGCGCGCGGCGCTCAAGTAGTAGTGGGTCCCGGCGAAGACACCGCCGACCCCGGTGCCGGCGGGGATGTTGCGGATATGCCGGACGTTGTCGGAGGACGGCCCGGCGGGCACGTCCACGGCCCCGCCGGAAGCGGGCATCAGCAGCGAAAGGGCGGCGAGCGCCCCAGCGATCTTTCTCAGCACGGTCTCCCCCGTCTCGCTCGTGCCCGCTCGTGGCGGGCAACATGCATTATTCGCTGTTTCGGGCGGCTTGTCCTCCTAGCCGTGGGTCGAGACGCCGCCGTCCACCGGGATCACCGCGCCGGTCAGGTACGACCCGGCCCGCGAGGACAGGAAGATCGCGATGCCCGCCATGTCCTCGGGCCGGCCCGGCCGGCCCATCGGCACGGTCTGGGCGATCACCTCGCCGGCGTGATCGGAGGAAAACAGGAAGTTGGTCATCTTGGAGGGAAACAGACCCGGGGCGACCGCGTTGACGGTGATGTTGTCGCGCACCAGCTTGTGTGCGAGGTCGCGAGCGAGCATGTGGATCGCGGCCTTGGAGGCGGGGTAGGCGTAGTGCTCGAACTCGCTGATTCGGATCCCGTCGATCGAGCCGATCATGATCACGCGCGCGGGATCGTCGGCGGTCGCGGCCGTCCGCAGCTGCGGCAGCAGGGCTCGCGTCAGGAAAAACGGCCCCTTGACGTTGGTGTCGATGACCCGATCCCAAGCCGACGCCGGGTACTCCGCAATCGGGGCACCCCACGTCGCGCCGGCGTTGTTGACCAGGATATGCACCGCGGGCTCGCGCCCGGCGACCGCGGCCGCGAGCTCGTTGCAGCCGTCCTCGGTCGACAGGTCGGCGGGGATCGCGACGCACTCGCCGGTTCCGGACAGCTCGGCGGCCGCCTGCTCGAGCGCGTCCGCCTTCCGAGAGGAGATGTAGACCTTGGCGCCCGCCTCGACGAAGCCGCGTGCGATCATCAGCCCGATGCCGCGCGAGCCGCCCGTCACGAGCGCAACCTTTCCCTCGATGCCGAACAACTCCGCGATCCCCATCGAACTCCCCCTCGTCAGCCTCGGATTCCGTGGAACAGATCCGTCTCGGTCTCGCCCTCGGGCACCGGCACGCGCGAACGCGCGCGGATGAACTCCTCCCAGGGATAGATCTCGCGCATCTCGTCGGGCGTGAGCGTGAACCAGAACGAGTCCGGCGGGCATTGCGTGGCGTGCGCGGCGAGCGCCTGCGCACGCGCGGCCAGGTAGCCGCCGACGTCGATGCGCGTGGTGAAGCGGTGATCGGTGTCCTTGCGCTTTTCGAGCCACTCCTCGTACGGGCTCTCACGGCCGCTGGCGAGCAGCGCCGCATGCGCGGCCTTGAGCGCGCGCATCGTGAAGCCGCAGTAGTAGAGCTTGAGCGGGGCGAACGGCTCGCCCGCATCGGGGAAGCGCGCGGGATCACCGGCGGCGTCGAACGCCAGGATCGCGATGTCGTGCACGCGCAGATGGTCGGGATGCGGATAGGTCTCTTGGTCGTCGCTGTAGGCGACGATCACCTGTGGACGCTCCTCGCGGATGATGCGCACGAGCCGCTCGGTGGCCTCCTCGACGGGCGCGTTCCAGAAGTTGCGCGGATCGGCATTCGCCTCGGTGCCGGGCATTCCGCTGTCGCGGTAGCCGAGCAGATGCGTGGCCGAGTACTTCAGCGCGGCGACGGCCTCCTCGAGCTCGCGCATCCGCACCGCCGGCAGGTTCGCGCGCACCTCCGGTGTGTCCAGCGCCGGGTTGAGGATCTCGCCGGCCTCGCCGCCGGTGCAGGTGACCAGGACCGTGCGCACGCCTTCGGCTGCGTAGCGTGCGGCGGTCGCGGCCGCCTTGGAGGCCTCGTCGTCGGGGTGCGCGTGCACTTGCAGCAAGCACAGATCCATGGGAAGCGGAGCCTACCAAGATGCGCGTGCGCGCGGCGCGGGATACGCTTGCGCGCCGATGAGCTCAAAGACGCCGTGGGAGATGCCGCCGCCCGTCGAGGGCGACGAGATGCGGCCGCTTCCCTCCCACTACCAGTACTGCTTCGGCTGCGGCAACGATCATCCGACCGGACTGCACCTTCAGATGAGCGGCGGCGGCAACCGCGTCGAAGGTCACTTCGTCGTCACCGAGCACCATCAGGGGGCGCCGGGCCTGGCGCACGGCGGCGTCATCGCCGCCGCGATGGACGAAGGCATGGGCTTCGTGCTCTACCTGCTCGCCACGCCGGCGGTCACCGCGCGCATCGAGGTCGATTTCCGCCGCCCGGTCCCGGTGGGCTCCACGCTCGAGCTGCTCGGGGTCATCGACCAGGTCGAAGGCCGCAAGATCTGGGTCCGCATGACCGGCAGCCTCGACGGGGAGGTGGCGGTCCGGTCGCAGGCCCTGTTCCTGAAGGTCGGCGTCGAGCATTTCCTCCCCCACGCCAAGAAGTTCGGCGACGAGCACATGGAGCGCCCCTACAACCCGTAGCGCCGGCCTCGGTCTAGCTCGGGGGCTGGTTGATCAGCCGGCAGTCGGCCCGGCCGAGCTCGCCGGG
>DATLFO010000373.1:0-5213 GCA_035541035.1 Actinomycetota bacterium | reverse complement strand
GCGCTTCCTTGTAGGTCTTCTCAAGCGTCTCGCGCACGGGCGGCCAGTGGAAGAAGACTTGATCGGTGCCGTCGATGATGTGCGCGGTCGGCTCGCCGTCGGTGACCAGCAGCACCTGCTTGTTCGAGCCCGGATACTTCGACAGCAGCCGTCCGGCCAGGTTGAAGGCGTGCTCCATGTTGGTGCCGTAGACGTGCTCCCAGCCGACGTTGGCCAGATCTTCGGGTGACATGACGCGCGCGTAGTCGCTGAAGCCGACGATATCCAGGCGATCGTCGGGATACTGGCTGCTGATGAGCGCGTGCAGCGCCAGCGCCATGCGTTTCGCGCCGGCCCAGTTGCCGCGCATCGGCATCGAGAACGACATGTCCAGCAGCAGCACGGTCGCGTTGCGCGTGCGCGTCTCCATCTCGGCGATCTCGAAGTCTTTCGCGGTGACGTGCACGGGACCGTGCGTGACGCCTTCGCGCAGCACCGCGTTCTGGACGCTGCGGCGCACGTCGATCCGGAAATGGTCGCCGAAGCGCCAGGTGCGGGTCGCGCCGGTCGGCTCGCCCCCCGCGCCGGTCTGCGGCGCGTAATGCTTGCCCGCGCGATCGTCGCGCAGCTTCGAAAACACGGTTGCGAGCGCCCGCTGGCCGAGCGCGCGAATGCCGCGCGGCGTCAGCTGCCAGTCGCCGTCGCGCCGCGCGACGACGCCGGCCTCTTCCAGCGCGCGTTCGACGCGGCGAAGCTTTTCCAGATCGCGCGCGGCGTCCTCGCCGATGGTGCGGCGCACCTGGTCCAGGTCGACGTCTTCCAAAGAAGCGCCGGGATAGTCGCCGCGCAAGGTGCGCTCGAGCTCTTCGTAGTCGCCGAGCCGCTCGATCGCCTGGAGCGCCTCGCCCAGGCCGAGCGGCTGGTCGCCGCCCATGCGAGCCTGCTGATCCCAGCCGAGATCCGGGAACATCTCGTGCAGCGACTGCGAAAGCTGGTTGACCTGCATGTCCAGATCCATGTCCGACAGCAGTTGCTGCGACAGCGCCTCCAGCTCGGCGCGCTGTTCGGGCGACAGCGACGCCATCAGCCGGCCCAGCGCCGCGGCGCGCCGCGCGAGTGCCTCGAGCAGCTCGTCGAGCGTGCGCGGGTTCTCGGGGAAGAAGCGCCCGTGACGTTTCATGAACTCGTTGAACTCATCCTGGCTCGGGCCGACCCCGCGACGCCTCTGATCGATCATGCGGTTGAGTTCGGCGAGCATCTCCCGCATTGCCGCGATGTCCTCGGGCGTCATCTGCTGCATCGCGCCGGCCATCGACTTCACGTACGCGCCGAGCATCTCTTGCCGCAGCTTCTCGAGCAGCTGCTTGAAGCGTTCGGCGGCCACGGGCGAGACGAAGTCGTACTCCTTCAGCTCGCCGATGCGTCCGGCCGGGTCGGGCGGAAGCGATTCGAGGAATCCTTCCCGCATGCGCGCCTCGGGGTCGTCGCGGAAGGACAGCTCGGCACGCTCGTTCTCCAGGATCGCGTCCAGCTCTTCGCGGGCTTGTTCGAGCACGCCGTCGAGGCGGCCTTCCTGCTGTGCGGCGAGGCGGGCCTCGCGGAGCCGCTGCCGGATCGCGTCCAGCCCGCCGAAGCGGCCTGGAAGGCCCCGGCGCATCAGCCGGTCGATCGCCTCTGCCGGATCGCCTCCTTCTAGCAGCTCGTCGGATAGGGCATCCACGATCCCGGGCACGTCCAGGTCGGGCCCCAGCGGATCGTCCTGGGTTCCGTCCCAACGGGAGTACCGGTAGCCGGGCATGGCTCCTTTATCGTAGAGTTTCGAGCCACGCAGTGCAGGGGGAGATTGCGATGCGCCGCACGAATCGGGTTTTGTCGCTCATACTCGGAACGCTGCTCGGGATCGGGCTGCTGCCACCTGCCGTCGCCGAGGACGCGATGCCGATGCGCGTCACGCTCGAGAGCATCTCCTACGACGTGGAGCCGGGCACCACGGTCGGCGCGTTGATGAGCCGCGCCGGCGTGGAGACGAAGCGGGCCAACCTGGTGTCCCTGAAGGGTCGCGTGCTTTCGGCCGGCACCGTGGAAGGCCGGATCCTGGTCGACGGGGTTTCCTCGTCGCGCGATCGCCTGCTCGAGGACGGCGACGCGGTGGTCTTGGAGGCCGCCGCCGACCGCAAGGAGAGCGCGACTCGTTCCACCGCGCCGGCCGCCGCGGTCGCGGGAAATCCCGTCCGGGGCATTCCCGCGAACTACGGCGTGAGTGTGATCACTTTCCGCGGAACGGTCTCGGGCGAGACGGTGCGCGTCGTCACGCCCGCGGGTGCGGACAAAAAGTCGGCGGTCGCGATCACCTTCGACGACGGTCCCGACCCGACCTTTACGCCGCAGATCCTGGCGATCCTGAACCGCTACAAGGTCAAGGCCACGTTCTTCTGGACCGGCCGTAACATCGCCCGCTATCCCAAGATCGTCGCGGCGGCGCGCGCGGCGGGCCACTCGATCCAGAATCACACCTGGAATCACGAGAACCTCGCGCGTGCCGGTTTCGCGGGCCAAGAGAAGGCGATCGTGGCGCAGACCCGCGAGATGCGAAAGCTCGGCCTGCCCTTCCCGAAGTGGATGCGTCCGCCCTACGGATCCTTCGATCCGTGGACGCTCAAGATCGCGGCCAAGCACGGCATGCGCACGATCCTTTGGACCATCGACACGGTGGACTATCGGCGGCCTCCCGCGATGACGATCGCCAAGCGCGTGCTCGGCCAGGTGCGGCCCGGCAGCGTGGTTCTGATGCACGATGGCGGCGGCTCGCGCGCCGCGACCGTCGAGGCGTTGCCGATCATCTTGGATGCGCTGCTCAAGCGCGGGTACCGGCCCGTCGCGCTCTAGGTCCGGCGGACGGAGAGGCCCCGGCGCCCGCATCACCGGACGCCGGGGCGACGCGAGCTCCTATCGCCGTCCCTCGTGTGCCGATCGAAGGGCCGCCAGCGCGAGCAGCGCGCCGACCACGAACAGCGCGGTGTTGGCGTAGATCAGGCCGAGGTGACCCGCGGTGTCGAATCCGTTGGGGAAGTGGGCCGGGAGCGCGACGGCGAGGCCCACGACCGGCGCCGCGACCGCGGTGACCCATGCCCAGGTCATGCCCCTGCGGACGCCGAACCACGCGAGCGAGGCGACGGCGATGCCGGTCGCGGCGATGAAGCCCGAGACGGCGATGTGCAGATGCCCCACGTAGTGGTACAGCGAGGGGCTGAACCCGATGATCTGCTCCTTGCCGACGTCCACCTGGGCGGGACCGATGCCCATCTCGAGGAACGAGTCGGTGTAGTTGCGGATCAGGAACAGCGCTGCGTACCCGACGAAACCGATGCCGGCCGCGGCCATGATCCCCGAGCCGAGCCGGAGTCGTGCCTCGGCGGTTCCGGCTCGTTCCGCCGGGCGTGCGATGGTCGCCATGTCGAACCCTCCTTCCGGGGTGCGCTCTTCCTTGGTTCTACGCTTGTGATCGAGCATTGTCAAGTAGTCACTTGAAGATTTGACAATTTGCGATCCGGACGCGTAGCGTGCCGTTCATGCAGGACCGCGCCGCGAAAGAGGCTTTGTTCGATGCGTTCGCCGCCGTCGCCAAGGCGCTGGCGAGCGGCCGGCGGGCCGAGATCGTGGACGTGCTCGCCCAAGGGCCGCGCTCCGTGGACGAGCTTTCCCGCCAGATCGGCCAGAGCGTCGCGAACACCTCGCATCACCTGCAGGCCCTGGCCGCCGGCGGCCTCGTGCGAACCACCAGGGAGGGCACTCGGGTGATCTACCGGCTCGCCGGGCCGGCCGTCGTCGCGCTCTGGCGAGCGCTGCGCGACGTGGCGGCGGCGCACGTCGGCGAGCTGGAACGGCTTGCCCAGGCGTACCTGGGGGGCCGGGACGGGATCGAGCCGGTCCCGCTCGACGAGCTCTCCCGGCGCCTCGGAAGCGGCGGCGTGGTGGTGCTGGACGTACGGCCCGCGGCCGAGTTCGCGGCCGGTCACATCGAAGGCGCGCGGTCGATCCCGATCGAAGAGCTCTCTCGCCGCTTGAAGGAGCTGCCCAAGTCCAAGCGCATCATCGCTTACTGTCGCGGCCCCTACTGCGTCTTCGCCGACGACGCGGTTCGCTTGCTCCGCTCGAAAGGCTTCAGCGCGACGCGGATGGCCGACGGATTCCCTGAATGGCGGGACGCAGGGCTGCCCGTGACCTCCGGAACCGCGCGGCCGACCGCCTAGACTCGCCAAACTCATGATCCCAATCCATTTCCGCAGCGGCCTCACGGCCGTTCGTGGACTCGGCTGAGGATCCCGGCGTACGCCCGTGCCGGGGCTCGATGAACGGCTTGCTTCCGCGCGCGCGTCGGTGGACCGCGAGGGCTCGACCTGCGTATCGAGGGCCGCGACGATGGTGGCGCGCTGGCCCGCCGGAAGCCTGGCGGGATCTAGCCGGCCTCCGTGCCCTTGACGCGGGCGCGCGCGTCTTCGACGACCTCGGGCGGGATCGAGCGCAGCGCCAGCTTGATCAGCGTGGGCACGATCAGCGCATCGTCGAGCTGGCCGAGCCCCGGGATGAAGTCGGGGATGAAGTCGAACGGCAGCACGATGTAGCCGACCGCCAGGCCGAGCAGCCACCGCGCTTTGGGCGGCGTGCGCGGATCCTTGAGGACGAGCTGATACACGTCCACCTCGCGCTTGACCGAGCGGGCGATGTTGCGGAGACGGGCCGCGAGCATCTACTCCCCCGCGTAACGGACGCGGCCCTCGCCGCTGGCCGCCTTGTTGAGCCGCTTCGACAGGTGCATGCCTTCAAGCACGAACTCGATCACCGCGGCCGCGAGCGCCGGCGACTCCTCCTCGATGCCCAGGCGCTGCATCGCTTTCGCCAGGCCCGGGAACTGCCCGATCTGCTCGAGTACACGATCCGCCGAGACCATCTCGCCGGTCTCGAGCGACAAGCCTTCGTCGAAGCGCTGCTGCAACGGCACGATGTCGATGCCGGCGAGCCGGCGGCGGAAGGTGTCCAGCGACGCCTGGCGCAGCATACGGCCGAGGATGTCGGCCTCGCGGCCTTCCTCGAAGGCTTCGAACTCCACGCGGCCGGTCGAGGATTGGAGCACCGAAGGCAGGTCCGAGATGCGCGGCACCGCCTCGGGCTCGCCGGCGCGCACGGCGCGGCGCACCGCCGACGCGACGACGGTCTCGGTGTTGCCGATCGAGAAG
>DATLFO010000372.1:0-2076 GCA_035541035.1 Actinomycetota bacterium | reverse complement strand
GTCAATCGTGTACGGGCTGCTGGGTCTGGCCGCTTTCGTTCGGTTTATGCATATGGGCCGCACCGTGCTGGCCGGCGCGCTGACCTTGGTCCTGCTGATCCTGCCGGTGATCATCGTGTCGGCGCGCGAGGCCTTGCGCGCGGTGCCCGACTCGATCCGGCACGGCGCCCTGGCCGTGGGCGCGACCACGTGGCAGACGGTGTCGCGTCATACGCTGCCGGCCGCGATCCCGGGCATCATGACCGGCATGATCCTGGGCCTGTCCCGGGCGATCGGCGAGACCGCGCCGCTGATCACGATGGGCGCGCTGACCTATGTGAACTTCGTCCCCACCGGCCCGCTTGATCGCTTCACCGCCATGCCGATTCAGATCTTCAACTGGACGTCCCGCCCGCAGGCAGAGTTCCAGAACGTGGCCGCCGCGGGCATCATCTTGCTGCTGGGAGCGCTGCTGCTGATGAACGCGGTAGCCGTGTTCCTCCGCAACCGCTACGAGAGGCGTTGGTGATCGAACATGCCCAGGTTGGGTAACCTGCTCGCGGACCGCAGGAACGAGACCGAGAAGAGGACCATCATCTTGCCGGATCAGTCGCAGGCGACAGAACCCGTCTTCCGTTTGGAGGATGTCTCCGTCTACTACGGGGATTTCCGCGCCGTCCGCGACGTCACACTCGACATCGCACAGCATCAGATCACCGCGCTGATCGGGCCCTCGGGCTGCGGCAAGTCCACGCTGATCCGGGTGCTCAACCGGATGAACGACCTGATCCCCGGGGCCCGCGTCGAAGGCAAGGTCGTCTACCACGATCAGGATCTGTACGACCCGGCCGTGGACCCGGTCGAGGTGCGTCGCCGCATCGGCATGGTCTTCCAGCGGCCGAATCCGTTCCCGAAGTCGATCTACGAAAACATCGCGTTCGGACTTCGCGTCAACGGCTTGACCGACGACATCGACGACCGTGTCGAGGAGGCGCTGAAAGCAGCCGCGCTGTGGGAAGAGGTCAAGGCGGATCTGAAGAAGAGCGCCTTCGACCTGTCGGGCGGCCAGCAGCAGCGGCTCTGCATCGCGCGCGCCGTTGCCGTCCAGCCGGACGTGATTTTGATGGACGAGCCGTGCTCGGCGCTCGACCCGATCTCGACCGCGCGCGTCGAGGACCTGATGTTCGCGCTGAAGGACCGGTACTCGATCGTGATCGTCACGCACAACATGCAACAGGCCGCGCGTGTATCGGAGATGACGGCGTTCTTCACCACCGAGATTACCGGCGACGACGAGCGCCGCACCGGTGTGCTGGTCGAGTACGACCGCACCGAGACGCTCTTTACCCGTCCGTCGGACGAGCGAACCGAGGCCTACATCACAGGGCGGTTCGGATAAAGGACCCGGCGATCGCGATGCCCGGCACGGATCCACCCGCGGGCCGTTCCGGTTGGGGCTCGTCGCTGTTCGGCCGCCGCGAGCGCGACACGCAGCAGCGGCTTCGTGCCGAGGCGGATCGCGCGCTGGCCGAGGCACGCGACGAAGCCGCCGCGCTCGAGCGCATCCTCGACGCGATGGATCAAGGTGCCGTGGTGCTCGACGCCGCCGGCGACCCGCTGTTCGCCAATCGCGCGGCGCGCGAGATCCTGGGCATCGGGCCGCGCCGCACCTCGCCGGCGTTCGCCTCGCTTCGCCTGCCCGAGCTCGCGAAGCAAGCCCGTGCCGCCGGCGAGCCGATCGCCGACGAGCGTGAGCTGCACGTGCCGAACCGGCGGCGTCAGGGTCTTCGCGGATCGCGTCAGTGAGCTGCTCGGCGATCAGGGCGATGCCCGCGATCGGCGTCTTGAGCTCGTGCGAGACGTTGGCGACGAAGTCGCGGCGCACCTGCTCGCTGCGGCGCTCCTGCGTCACGTCGGCGACCAGCGCGAGAGCGGCATCGCCGAAGGGCACGACCCGGATCGCGAGCCGCCGCCGGTTCGGCACGTGCAGCTCACGCTCGTCGGCGATCGGCTCGCCGGCGGCACGGGCTTGCTTCGCGAGCTCGGGCAGGCGAAGCGAGGCGAACGCCGGCGAGCCGATCGCCGACGAGCGTGAGC
>DATLFO010000371.1:0-2367 GCA_035541035.1 Actinomycetota bacterium | reverse complement strand
CTGCTGCTGCGCGGCCGGGTGCGCCGGCCAGAGAGACGGAACAGCGACAGCGAGGACGACAAGCAGCAAAGGTCTCATCAGTTCATGCCCTCCGGATGACGGAAGCCGCGGACTTTCGTTTGAATCGCCCATGCGGACGATTCACCCACCATGTAGAGCACGTCGTTGTTCGGGCCGCCGAATGTCACGCTGACAGGATATTGCGGCACCCAGATCGTGCCGGCGTAAGTGCCATCGGGAAGGAATATCTGGACGCCGCTCTTGGTGGCCACATAGTACCGGCCATCTGTGTCGACCGCCGTACCGTCCGCGCGCGAATCGAAGCGGTCGGCAGCATTGGCCGCGCTGAGCACGTCCGGCGTCAGGTGCAGCATCGCGAACTGCCGCTTGTTCGACAGCGAGCCATCCGCGGCCACGTCATACGCCCAGACGAAGTTCTCACCCGGCTGCTGCCAGGTGTTGTTCACGTAGAGTGTCTTGCCGTCGGGCGAGAGCTCGACACCGTTGGGCATCGCGAATTCGCCCGGACCGATGACCACCTTCGCCGTGCCGTCTGGCGCGACGTAATACACCTGTTTGCCAGGCTGGCTCTTCTGCGCTTCCGGCGTGAACTGCGGGTCGGTGATGTAAAGGCCACCCTTGGCGTCCATGACCAGGTCGTTCGGGCCGTCGATCGGCTGGCCGTTCACCTTGTCGAGCACGACGCGCAGCACGCGCCCGGTAGCCGGATGTATCTCCACGACACGGTGGCCGAACATGTCGCACACGAGCAGATTCCCGTTCCTCGCCGCCAGCGTACCGTTCGACTGCATGCCGCTCGAGAGCACGCGCCATTTGCCGTCGCGCTCCATCACGATCAGGCGGCTGCGCGCCGGGCTCCCGGTCCAATCGTTGGCGGCGGGGTTCTGAAAAAACATGTCGGAGAAGTACAGCTTTCCTTTCAGCCACGTCGGCCCTTCGGTAAACGTAAAGCCCTGGGCGAGCTTCGCCGGCTTCGCGTCGCCAGCCACGATCTGCTCATAGAGCGCCTGCTGCTTGCGCGCGCGCTCGACATAATCGGGCCGCACGGGCCAGAACACATCGAGCTGATCGCCGCCGGTGTCACCGAGTTGCGCCGAATGCACCATGCCGCCAGGCAGGTACAGCATGTGACCGGCGGCGCCGGATGCGGGAAACGATCGGTCCATCACGCCCTGGTCGAGCGTCCCCCGGATCGTGTGCGTCAACTGATCCTCGGGATGGATGTGCAGCGGAAATTCGGATCCCGGATCCATGCGCACCAGGCTGACCTGCGCGTTCTTCCCCCAGATGAGCCGTGAGTGGGCCGTGCTGCGACGGTACGCCTGCCCGCCAACGGGATCGGTAATGGGTGTCCACTGAATGTCGTTGACATTGACGACCGCGCCCGGCAGGAGAGATGGCGTGACGCCCTGATCCGGAAACGTCGGATTCACACCGGAGGTGTTCTGCCCGGCCAATGCGAGATGATCGAGCCGCACCGGTGAATAGACCTCGAACGCCTTCCACCCGTTCGCGCCGGCCTTGACCGATCGCGTGGTACCGGGCTGCAGGTAGAGCACGTGGTCCTTTTCCAGTAGGGCGGTCTGGCCGGCGAATTCAACTGTCGCCGAACCGTCCTCGACGATGATGATCAGTTCCTCGGCAAGCGTCTGCGACGGATAGGCGGCGCCGGGCTGCATCTCGACCCGCTCGAGGAGCGCACCGCGGCCCCAGCCGAGCGCGGCCGTCACGCCTGGCGCGATCGTGATGATCGGCAGCTTGGTGCGTTCGACCGGCTCCCCGTCGGCGAGGAGCGTGGGCACAGTGACGTCCGGCAGCTCGCGGGCGCGTCCGGTCACCTCGTGCTCGTCGATGACGCGCTGATTCACATCTCGCCACCGCGGTTCGTCGCTGGAGCAACCGGTAAGGACCAAGGTCAGTCCCGCCAGCCCGCCCATGCAGGCGCGGCGGATGAAAGTCGCGTTCTGGACCATCGAGGGCGCCATCCTACTCGCAATCAATCGTGCGCGACGAAAAAATCCGGCAAACCGTGTTGCGCAATGTGCAACGACGAGTGCGTCGGCTATGATACCGCGCCTATGGCGCAGACAAGCTCTCGGGCCTCGCGGCACCTCTCGGCACTCGCCGCCCTGACCGCCGGCGTGGCGGCGGTCGCCACCCTCGGTGCGCAGTCGTCGGGCGGCAAGTGGTGGCCCGGATACAGCGGCGGCGCTGACAACTCCCGCTTTTTCGCGTCACGGCAGATCAACAAGTCCAACGTCAACCAGCTGCAGGTGGCCTGGACCTACCCCTATGGCGACACGACCTTCGCCCCGGTGGCCGTTCGCGGCGCGATCTACGGCCGCG
>DATLFO010000370.1:0-7396 GCA_035541035.1 Actinomycetota bacterium | reverse complement strand
GGGCCGGCCGGTGCTTCGCATCGTGGACGGCGACGCCACCGACGCGGATCTGGTCATCCATGTCCCGCCCGGCGGCCGGACGCCGCTGCTGCTGACGATGCCCGGCGACGGCTTCCGCGGGCTCATGGCGGGTGGGCAGTCGCGCCGGCCGGGGATCGTCACGCCCTACGATCTTTCTGCAACCATCGTGCGACACTTCGCTCGCCCGGTTCCCGACGGCTTCGTCGGCGGCATCCTGGTGCGCGACCCGGGCGCGAACCCGCTCGATCGGGCACGCACGTTGGCCGGACGGATGGAACGTGACGTGTCGTTCATGCAGTCGCTGACCGCATGGACGGTCGTGATCGGGCTCGGCTTGGGGTGGCTCGTGGCCTGGCTCGTGGCGCTCGCCGGGAAGCGAACGCTGTCGCAGCGGCTGACGGTGGGCGCATCGACCGTGACAATCGGGTTCCTGATCGGGCTGTTCGTGCCGTCGGCGCGCGGCGACGTGCGCGCGATTCCGCTCGTTGCGTTGGTCGCGCTCGCCGCTTGGTATCCGTGGCGCGACCGCGAAGCTGCCGCGATGCGATTCTTCGTCGTCGCCGCGGGCGCGACCGCGATCTTGGCCGTGATCGCGGCCGCCGATCCCGGCGGCGTCGTCGCCCACGCCTTGTGGGGCAACCCGCTGGTGTCGTGGCGGCTGTTCGGGCTGCAGAACTTCGCAACGGCGTTCATCGCCGGGGGAGCCGTCGTCGGAGCGACGCGCCTCGGGCTGCGGCCGCTGCCGCTGGGATTGCTGTCGGCCGCGCTGATCGTCGTGGTCGGCTCGCCCCGTATCGGCGCGAACTTCGTCGCGGTGCTGACCTTCGCCTTCGGTGCCGCCGTCGCGGTCGCGGTGCTTCGCGCCGGCACGCTGCGCCCGTCCGCGGTCGCCGTCGCCGCCGGCATCGCGCTTGCCGCGTTCGCGCTCGCGCTGCTGGCCGACGCCGGCGACGCGACCTCCCACGGCGGAGCGGCCGCGCAGCAGATCGGGCGGGGCGGCGCGGGGGCGCTCTGGGACATCACCATCGACCGGCTCCGGCTCAACCTGCGTGCGATCAACGCCTTCCCCGGGGGCTGGGCCTGGGTGGTGGCGTTCCTCGCCCTCTACGCGGCGATGATCCGCGATGCCCGGACCCGGCCCGGATGGCCGGCGGCCCGCAGGGCCGCCGTCGCGGCCGGCGCGCTCGCCGGCCTCGCCGCCCTCGGGCTCGAGGACTCCGGCTTCAAGACCACCGCGGTCCTGGGGTTCCCGGCTTTGCTTCTGTGGACCCTTGCCGAAGCCGGCCGGCCCCTATTCCCGAAAGAAACCGCAGGTCAGAGGCGTCGTGCTTGACATGCGGCGCCGTTGACGCGTTACATGGCCCGTCCCGAGGGCACTCTCTCTAAGGCTTCCGCAACTATGGCGAACGCACGCAACCTGGTCATCGTCGAGTCGCCGACCAAAGCGAAGACGATCGGCAAATACCTCGGCTCGGACTACGACGTCCGCGCCTCGATGGGCCATGTCCGCGACCTGCCCAAGTCCACCAAGGACGGCATCGGCGTCAAGGTCAACGGCGACGTCTCGCTCGACTACATCGTCACAACCAAGGCCAAGAAGTTCATCAGCGACCTGAAGAAGGCCGCCAAGGACGCCCCGACCGTCTTCCTCGCCACCGACCACGACCGCGAAGGCGAAGCGATCGCGTGGCATATCGCCGAGGCCGCGAAGATCCCGGCCGAAAAGGCCCGCAGGGTCACCTTCACCGAGATCACGCAGTCCGCGATCCGCGAGGCGTTCGCATCGCCGCGCGACGTGGACAACAACCTCGTCAACGCGCAGCAGGCCCGCCGCGCCGTGGACCGCATCGTCGGCTACAAGCTTTCGCCGGTGCTGTGGCGCAAGATCGGCAGCCGCACCAGCGCCGGCCGCGTCCAGTCCGCCGCGCTCCGCCTGGTCGTGGACCGCGAGCGCGAGATCCAGGCGTTCGTCCCGGTCGAGTACTGGACGATCGAGGCCGCGCTGCAGACCGAAAAGAAAGAGGCGTTCGGCGCGCGGCACCCCTTCCTGGAGAAGGAGAAGTTCTCGCTGCCCAACGACGAGTCGGCGCAGACCGTCGTGGACGCGGTGCGTCCGGCGACCTGGACCGTCGAGACCGTTAAGCGGACCGAGCGCAAGCGCAATCCGGCGCCGCCGTTCATCACCTCGACCCTCCAGCAGGAGGCCTCGCGCAAGCTCGGCTTCTCGGCCAAGCGCACCATGGCCGTCGCGCAGCAGCTCTACGAAGGGATCGAACTCGGCGCCGAAGGCAGCGTCGGTCTGATCACCTATATGCGTACCGACTCGCCGCACATCGCCGAACAGGCGCTGGGCGAGATCAACGACGTGATCCTGGATCGTTTCGGTAAGGAGTACGCGCTGCCCAAGCCACGCCAGTTCAAGGCCAAGGCGTCCCGCGCGCAGGAAGCCCACGAAGCGGTGCGGCCGACCGAGGCGCAGCGCGGCCCCGAGACGCTCGCGGCGTTCCTCGACAAGGATCAGCTTCGCCTCTACACGCTGATCTGGCAGCGCGCGATCGCCAGCCAGATGGCGCAGGCGATCTTCGACGCGGTCAGCGTGGACATCAAGGCCGCCGACTACCCGTTCCGCTCGTCCGGCCAGACGGTGCGCTTCGACGGCTTCATGCGCGTCTACACCGAAGGGCGCGACGACCCGAGCGGCGAGGACGACGACGAGAGCCGCACGCTGCCCGACCTTCAAGAAGGCCAGGTGCTCACGCTCGACACCGTCGAGCCGGTCCAGCACTTCACCGAGCCGCCGCCGCGCTTCACCGAGGCGTCGCTGGTCAAGGCGCTCGAAGAGCTCGGCATCGGCCGGCCGTCCACGTACGCGCAGATCATGTCCACGCTGCACGACCGCAAGTACGTCAGCAGCGAACGCAAGCGGCTGCAGCCGACCGATCTCGGTTTCGTGATCTGCGACTTCCTGACCGACGTGTATCCCAAGGTCGTCGATTTGGAGTTCACGGCCGAGATGGAGAACGAGCTCGACAAGATCGCCGAAGGCGAAGAGCCGTGGGAGCCGATGGTCCGCGTCTTCTTCAGCGAGGTCAGCGACATCAGCGAGCGCGCCGCCGAGAAGGCCGAGCGTCCCAGCGAAAAGACCGACATCGACTGCCCCGAGTGCGGCGCCGAGACGGGCGCGAAGATGCAGAAAAAGTGGGGCCGCTACGGCTGGTTCCTCTCCTGCGAGCGCTACCCGGACTGCAAGGCGCGCATGAAGGTCGCCAAGGGCGAGGACGGCGAGACCACCGCGGCGCCGCGCGCCGAGCCGGAGATGACCGAGATCCCTTGCCCGCTGTGCAGCAAGCCGATGCTCAAGCGCACCGGCCGCTTCGGCGAGTTCCTCGGCTGCCAGGACTACCCGAAGTGCAAGGGTGTCAAGAACCTCGAGGACCTCGACTGGCCCGAGATCCAGTGTCCCAAGTGCAAGCAGGGTCACGTCGTGCGCAAGCGCACGAAGCGCCGCAAGATCTTCTACGGCTGCAACCGCTACCCCGAGTGCGACTACGCGATGTGGGAGCCCGTGCTGCCCGCGCCGTGCCCGAACTGCAAGGGCCCGCTGGTGGCCGACGGCGACGACGGCGCCAAGTGCGTGGCCTGCGAAAAGCAGTTCGAGCGGTCGGCCTTGGATTTGCCCGAGCCCGCCAACGCCTGAGGCCCGCCCCGGTGCCGTCCGGGCGATACGTCACGCCGCGGTCGGCCTGCTAGCCTGATTTCCGGCCTTCCCACCGTCTCATCAAGGAGCCGTACATCAGCGACGCGACGTTTACGGCGCCGAGCGAGCATCCCTCGACGCTCCTCGGCGTCCTGAAGAGCAAGCACTTCCGGCGTCTATGGGCCGCCATGGGCGTGTCCAGCCTGGGCGACTGGCTGGGCCTGTTCGCCCTGACGCTGTTCGTGCAGGAGCTATCGGGCCGTCCCGAGTTCGCCGTCGGCGGCGTGCTGCTGTTCCGCGTCCTGCCCGCACTGCTGTTCGGCCAGTTCTCGGGCGTGCTGGCCGACCGTTTCGACCGCCGCCGGCTGATGATCACCGCCGACGTGATGCGTGCCCTGCTGATCGCAAGCGTCCCGTGGATCCATCAGCTGTGGGTGCTGTTCGCCGTGTCGGCCGTAATGGAGATGCTGTCGTTGCTGTGGACACCCGCCAAGGACGCGACCATCCCGAACTTGGTCAGGCGCGAGCAGCTCTTGATGGCCAATCAGCTCTCGCTGATCACCACCTATGGAACCTTCCCTCTGTCGGGCGCGCTGGTCGCGCTGCTGGCCGCGCTGTCGGGCGTGCTGGCGGGCACCTTCGACGTGCTGCGAGACAACCCGACCTACATCGCCTTCTTCGTGGACGCCGCAACGTTCTTGTTCTCGGCCACCATGGTCGCCACGCTGCCCGCCAACGTGATGCGCGCCAAGCGCGCGCGCAGCGAGTTCAGCGCGCAGCACGCCTTCCGCGACCTTACGGAAGGCCTGCGGTACGTCAAGTCCAACAAGATTGTGCGCACCCTGGTGATCGCGGCCTGGACCGCGTTCATCGGCGGCGCGGCGGTGGTGTCGCTGGGACCGATCTTCGCCAAAGCCACGCAAGGCGGCAACGCCGCGGCCGCGGCCAAGGCGTGGGGCTCGCTGATCGTGTCGGTCGGTTCGGGTTTGGTGGGCGGCATGATCTTCGCCGGTGCGGTTGCGAGACGGATCCCCCGGGAACGGCTGTTCCCGATCGGGCTGATGCTGTCGGGTGTGACCGTGGTGCTCATCGCCTCGCTGCAGTCGGTGACGCCGGCGATCTTCATCACCTTCTTCACCGGCCTGGGCGCCGGCGTCGCCTGGGTGACGATCTTCACCATGCTCCAAGAGCGCGTGGACGACCGGCTTCGCGGCCGAACCTTCGCGACGCTCTACACCGGTGTGCACCTGTCGCTGTTCGTCGGGCTGGCCGGATGGCCGCTGCTCGCCGGGGCCGTGGGCGACCACACGCTCACGATCGGCACGGCAACGATCGACCTGCCGGGGTACCGCGTGATGATGTGGCTCGGCGGCCTGACCGTCGCGTACTCGGGCGTGCGTTCGCTGCGGATCATGCGCGGCTACAAGGGAGGCATCGTCACGCCGCGGCTGCGAGGCCTGGAGTTCCGGCCCAAGCCCGTCGGCGGCGGCGCGCGCGGCGGCCTGTTTATCGTCTTCGAAGGCGTCGAGGGCTCGGGAAAGAGCACGCAGATGGAAGGGCTGAAGGCGTTTCTGAACGAGTTCGGCAAGGAAGTGCTGATCACGCGCGAGCCCGGCGGCACCGCCATCGGCGAACGGATCCGCGGGCTCCTGCTGGATCCCGGCGCCAACGAGATGGACGCCAAGGCGGAGGCCCTGCTGTACGCCGCCGCGCGCGCCCAGCACGTCGCGCAGGTGATCCGGCCTGCGCTCGAAGAGGGCAAGGCCGTGCTGTCCGACCGCTACGTCGATTCCTCGATCGCCTACCAGGGCCTCGCGCGCGGCCTCGGCGACGACGACATCTTCCGGCTGAACGTCTGGGCGACCGACGAGCTGATGCCCGATCTGGTGATCTTGCTCAACGTTGAGGCCGAGGTGGGACTGCGGCGCGCGACCGGGACGCCCGACCGGATGGAGCGAGAGGATCTGTCGTTCCACCGCAAGGTCGGTGAGGCCTATCTGCAGCTCGCCAAGGCCTATCCGAGCCGCTTCGTGGTGATCGATGCGTCCCAGCCGGTCGAGAAGGTCCGCGAGCAGGTGGAGCGCGCCGTCTACAACGTTCTTCACGACGAATGAGCGTCACCGGAACCGCCCCCGCGATGTGGTCGCGACTCGTCGGCCAGGATGCCGTCGTGCGCGCGCTGCGGGATGCGGCCGCGGCGGGAAACGTCGGTCACGCGCTGCTGTTCGCCGGACCCGAAGGCGTCGGCCGCCGCCTCGCGGCGCTCGCGCTCGCCGCGTCGCTTAACTGCGATCAGGGCGGCTGCGGCGACTGCGCGATCTGCGCGAAGGTGCTGCGCGGCGCGCACCCGGACGTGCATCTGATCGTGCCCGAAGGCCAGTTCATCTTGATCGGCCAGATCAAAGGCGACGGCTCCAACCGCGGCGTCATCGGTGAGGCGCATCGCAGCGCCATCGAAGGCAAGGCCAAGATCTTCATCATCGAGGACGCCGAGCGAATGAACCTCGCCTCGGCCAACGCGCTGTTGAAGGTGCTCGAAGAGCCGCCCGCGGGCGTGGTTTTCGTGCTCATGACCGGCCGTCCCGAGGATCTGCCCGAGACCGTCGTCTCGCGCTGCCGCCGCCTCGACTTCAGCCTGCTGCCCGAGGCCGCGATCCGCGAGGTCCTCGAAAGCCATCACGGCATCGCTCCCGACCGGGCCGCCTGGGCCGCGCGCATCGGCGGCAACCTCGCGCGCGCGCTCCGGCTCGCACACGATCCCGATGCGCCCGACCGATACGACTCGCATCGCGCGATCCCGGTCCGGCTGGCCGACAAGGGGCTGTCGGAGGCGATCGTGATCGCCGACGAGCTGCGCGCCGAGGCCGAGCATGTCACCGCTCGCCTTCGCAAGCGCCAGGCAGAAGAGATCGCGGAAGCCGCCGAAGCCGAAGGCGAGTCACCCCGCGGCCGTGCCGCCCGAGGATCCGCCGCGATCCGCAAGCGCATGGAAACCCGCCACAAGCGCGAGCTTCGCCGGGCCGAGCTCGACGCGATCCAGGCGGCGCTCGACGACATCGGATCGTGGTATCGCGACGCGCTCGTGCGTGCCGCCGAAGGCGAGCGTTCCCGGATGAGCCCGGCCGCGATGCTGGCGGCGCTCGACCGGATCGAATGGACCCGCCGCGCGCTCGAGCGTAACGCCGCGGCGGGCCTTGTGCTGGAGGCTTTGCTCGCGGGCCTGGCAACCGCGAGGATGTAGCCGTGCACGAGCGCAAGTCGCTTCAGCTCAGCCTCGAGGACAAGATGCGCGCTCTCGAGAACCTGCCGCTGCTCGCGAACGTCTCCGCCAAGGAGCGCCGCGAGCTCGCCGAGAAGGCCCACGTCCTTTCCTTCGCCGGCGGCGACGTGATCGTGATGGAAGGCGAGGCGGGCCTGGGCTTCTACCTGATCCTGTCGGGCGCGGTGAACGTGCGTCGCGGCGGCGAGATCATCAACCGCGTCGAGGCGGGCGGGTTCTTCGGCGAGGTCTCGCTCATCGAAGGCGTCCCGCGGACCGCCGACGTGCTCGCCGACGGTCCGACGGTCTGCCTGGGTCTGCTTCGCTCGGACTTCAAGCGCCTGCTCGTTCGCGAGCCGCGCGTCGCGATGACCATTTTGGAAGAAGAGGGCCGCCGCCTGGTCGGCAGCCCCCTGGTA
>DATLFO010000369.1:0-2351 GCA_035541035.1 Actinomycetota bacterium | reverse complement strand
AGTACTTCTCGCCCGAGCAGGCCCAAGCCGCGCCGGTCGACGCGCGAAGCGACCTGTACTCGCTCGGCGTGGTGCTCTACGAGATGCTCACCCGGCAGGTTCCGTTCACGGGAGCCTCCCCGGTCGCGATCGCCTACAAGCACGTCAAGGAAGACCCGATCCCGCCGTCGCGGCTCAACGCCGACGTCACGCCAGAGATCGAGGCGATCGTGATGAAGGCGTTGTCGAAGAACCCCGACAACCGGTATCAGTCCGCGCAGGAGATGCGGCAGGATCTCGAGCGCGCGATCCGCGGCCAGGCCGTGTCGGCGCCGCGCGTGATGGGCGAGACCGCGATGATGACCGCGCCCGGCACGGCAGACGAGACCGTGATCCTTCGCGGTCCCGTCGCGCCCGAGCGCCGCAAGCGCGGAACGGGCATCGCGCTGCTCGCGGCCATCGCGGCCGCCATGATCGGCATCATCATCTGGGCGCTTCTCGCGCTGCTTCCGAAGTCCCCGAGCACCGTGCCGGTCCCGTCCGTGGAGGGCTTCACCGTCGAGGCCGCCCAGGGCCGGCTCGAGCTGGCCGGGTTCAAGACCAAGGTCGGCGAGGGCATTCCGAGCGACGTGATCGCCGAAGGGCTGGTGCTGCGCACCGATCCGGCCGCCGGAACCAGGCTGGCCAAAGGCGAGGAGGTCACGATCGTGCCTTCGTCGGGGCGAAAACGCGTCTCCGTGCCGAAAGTCACCGGGCTCGAGCAGGCAGCCGCCGAGAAGGCGCTCGAAGACGTCGGTCTTACCGTCGCGGTGACGCAGGCGGCCAGCGACACCGTCGAAGCCGGCGTCGTCATGGACCAGACGCCCAAGCCCGACGAGGAGGTCATCGCCGGAACGACGGTGACCATCACGGTTTCGAGCGGCAAGGGCACCGCGTTCGTGCCCAACGTCGAAGGGTTGAGCGAGCAGGTAGCGATCCAGCGGATCCGCGAACGCGGGCTGGTCGAACAGGTGCAGCGCGAGCAGCCGGGTGGGTCGTGCCCGCAGCCGTCGGGCCGCGTCTGCCGCCAGTCGCCCTCAGGCGGCGAACAGGTCGAGCGCGGCAGCACCGTCACCATCGTGGTCGCCGAGGAGCCGGAGCCGACGACGCCGCCGCCGCCGACCGACACGCCGACCCCGACACCGTCGCCGAGCTAGCGGGCATAGGCAGTTTCGGCATGCGGAATGAGGGCCACGCCCGATAGCGCGTGTGTCCGCATCGGAGAAGAATGAGCGCATGACCGACTCGACGATCTGCCCCGCCCGCGCGCCCTGGCGCATCCTGCTCGGCGCGGCCCTGTTCGTCGGCGCGTTCTTCACCGTGTCGGCCGCGCTGTCGCTTCCGCGCGCGTTCGAGGGCAGCACCGCCGGCCAGAACCTCGGCCGCCTCGCGGCGCTCGGCTATGCCTGGGCGGTGTCGGCCGCGCTGATCGGCCTGGGCGCGATCAACATCTTCAGCCGGCTCCGCGGCGAGCGGCGGGTCCTGGCCGCGTCGCTGGTCGCGCTGATCGTGGGCACGCCGACCGTGCTGATCGTGTGGGCCGTGAACTGCCTGCTCAGGTGCTAGCGGGCGCGCCGCAGCGGGCGAGCCAGTTGCGCAGCATGTCCATACCGTCGCCGGTCATCACCGACTCGGGATGGAACTGCACGCCTTCCACCGGATGCTCGCGGTGGCGCAGGCCCATGATGATCTCGTCGCTCGTCTCGGCCGTGACCTTCAGTTCGGCCGGCAGGGACGCGCGTTCGACGATCAGCGAGTGATACCGGGTCGCCTCGAACGGGATCGGGATGCCTTCCAGAATCCCTTCCTCGCGGTGATAGATCGGCGAGGTCTTGCCGTGCATCAGCTGCGGGGCTCGCACGATCCGGCCGCCGTAGACGTAGCCGATGCACTGGTTGCCCAGGCACACGCCCAGCACGGGCGTGGAGGGTCCCATCTCGCGGATCACGTCGTTGGAGATCCCGACGTCCCCGGGCTTGGCGGGGGTTCCCGGGCCGGGTGAGATCACGATCCCGTCGGCGGCAAAGTCCCGCACCTGACCCAGCGTCCACACGTCGTTGCGCACGACCGTCGGCCGGGCTCCCAGCTCGGCCAGCTCTTGGACCAGGTTGTAGGTAAAGGAGTCGTAGTTGTCGATCACCAGGATACGGGCCCCGCTCATGCCGCGGATCGTACACCAGGCATTTTCTGTCTTCCGGAAGATTTTTGGGCAAACCTGTCACCCTGCGAGGGCTCGAAATGGTTGTAGGGGGCATGCAAGGGTCGCAGGTCGTCACGAGGAAGGGCTTCATGGGGAAATTAAGTCTTTCGCCCGCCGCCATGGATTCCATGGC
>DATLFO010000368.1:0-9179 GCA_035541035.1 Actinomycetota bacterium | reverse complement strand
AAGCACTTCGCTCGCTCGGAGGGATGAGGGTCTCCCGCACGGGCCGCCCGATAACGTCGGCCCCACGAAACCCGGTCAAGCGCTCGGCGGTCTCGTTGAAAAGAACGATGGTCCCGCGCTCGTCCACGGCCACGACAGCGTCCATGGACGCATCAACGAGGGCAGACGCCAACAGGGCCGGATCGGCTCCCTGCACGGGGGCGCCGGACCGGCCGGACGGGGCCGAGCTTCGAAACTTCTGCACGGGGACGAGCCGCGAGGATTCGACAGGCCCCCACGGCGATGCATCGATTCTCGCCCGGCCGGTCCTCCCCTGTCCATCGGCCCTGTGCTTGCCGACCGATTTATCACGATCAACCGGGGTTTTTGCTTGGTTTCCGTGCCCCCGTTGCCGGGAATGAAAACAGCAATGAGCGAGCGGATTGACGATGTCGCGGCCGGCACCGCCACCGATGATGTCCGCGAGATCCGGCGCGCACGCAGCGGCCGGCGCGCATGGCTTGCCGGGCTTACGGTGCTCGTGCTCGCCGGGGCGTCCGGGCTGCTGGGCATCCGTACGGCCGAGGCGACGAGCGAGGCCGGGCCGTACGAGCTCACCGTGACCTATCCCTCGATCGCGCGGCCGGGCATAGCCATCAGCTGGGAGGTGAAAGTCGTGCGAGCGGGCGGCTTCACCGGGCCGATCCGCATCGCGACGGCCTCGGATTACCTGGCGATGTTCGACGAGAACGGGCTCGACCCGGATCCCGCATCGGCGACCGCCGACGGCACCGAGCTCATCTGGGAGTTCGACCCCCCGCCGGGTGACACGCTCGTCGTCTCCTACGACGCCCGCCTCGAGCCCTCGGTGCAGATGGGGCGCCGGGGAACGACCCGCGTGCTGGACGAAGCAGGAACGACGATCGTCGCGGTCTCCTACCGAACGTGGGTGATGCCCTGATGGAGATCGTCTTCCGCGCCGCGGTTACCTTCGCATTCCTCGCCGTGCTCATGCGAGCCATGGGCCGGAGGGAGCTGTCGGAGATCACCACGTTCGAGCTGGTGCTTTTGGTGACGATGGGCGATCTCGTCCAGCAGGGCGTCACGCAGGAGGACATGTCCCTGACCGGAGCGATGCTGGCCGTGGGCACCATCGCGCTGTTGATCCTCGCGACCTCCTACGTCTCGTTCCGATACCCCAAGACCCGGCGCGTGCTGGAAGGGATGGCCGTCGTCGTCGTCCGCGACGGACGGATTCTGGACGAGGTCACACGCTTGGAGAGACTCACGCCGGAGGAGATCATGGAAGGAGCGCGCCAGCGGGGGATCGCAGACCTGCGGCGCGTCAAAGTCGGAATTCTGGAAGCCGACGGTCGCTTCTCGTTCATCACCGGGGACGGGAGCCGGCCCGACGGCGAGGAGCCGCCTCCACGCCGAGCGAGCTAGCGGGCGTGGCCGCGGTGTGCCACGAGACGCACGTGCAGCCCGCTCTGACGGGGAACAATCTCGAACTCGTCGCAGAGCCGTCGCGCGATCCACATCCCGAAGCCACCCTCTTGCACACCCGGAGGCCGGGTGCCGGCCGTGGGATCGCTCAAGCCGGGCCCGTCGTCGATCACGTCGCAGTGCCAGCCTCGCTCGTCGATCCAGATCTGCACGCTCGCCGCTCCACCACCGTGCAGGATCGCGTTGGTGGCGATCTCATTGGCGGCCAGCGCCATGTCCAACACCCGCTGCTCCGTCAGCTGAGCCGCCGCGGCCGTGTCGAGGACCGCCTGGCGCAGGTCTCGCAGCGCACCCGTCCCGTCGATACGGATCGAGGCGAGGATGCCGTGAGTACGAGGGAGCCGGCCGGACCCTTGGGGAGTTTCCATCTCCTCCATCTCGGGGCGGGCCGGGTCCCGCGGGTACATCGTCGAGCTCACGACTCGACACCATCCTCGGTCACAACGAAGCCTGCGGTCAGCCTCCCATCGAGAACCTTGAGGAGGCGCCGCACGGCCCTCGACGGCGCGTCGAGCACGAGCGCGCGCCCTGAGCCGAGCTGCCGGGCCGCGCGCGCCAGGAGGCGCGCCGCCCCGATGTCGATGAACCGCAGGCCCGACAGGTCGATATGCACATCGCCGGCAGCAGTATCCACCACGCGTGTCAAGGCCTCTGCGAGCACGATCGAGGTCGCGAAATCGACCTCACCCTCGAGCTTGAGCCCGTCGGGGCGCGGCGTGTGCGTAATGGATACGGAAAGCATGCGTGAGTACGAGGGCGCGTCTGGCCACACGTGAAGATTGTGCGCGGCACCCGGGGACGGCCCGCCGGCCGGGAACCGTCGGCGGTCGTAGAGGCAGATCGCCGTCAGAGCCGCCCGGTCGAACACGTCGTTGGCGCGATGCTCGTAATCGGCCAAGTCCCCGCCACCGGATCCCTCGATCGCCCAGGACATCTCGGCGGCGATCCGAAGGCCCTGATAGCCCGCTCGCCGGGCGTCCGCCACCTCGTCCTCGAGCCGCTCGACCGTGCGGCCGGGGTCGAAGGAGCCGCCGCCCGGAACATAGACGTCCGCCGCAGGGCGAAGGGCCAGGCTTCCGTCGGCGAGAGCGGCCTCGGTGTCGGTCCCGCACCGGCGGATCATCTCCATGACCGAGTCCTCGGACGAATCGGTGTGCAGGTACAGGACCCGTTCGTTGGCGAGCAGGCCCGCCGAGACGAACGGCGCCGCCACGGAATCCCGGTGCTCATCCGTCGAGTACCACGAGCACGCATGGTCCCCTTGTCGGAGAGAGCCAGGCGTGAGACTACTGGGCATTACAACTCCTCGATCCGGCTTTCGAATGGGTGTGTTTTCCCCGAAATGGGCACGCACGAAACCCCCGCCGCGGGACGGCGGGACGGCCACTGCTTGCTTACTCGCCGGGGAGCACGTCGAGGAAGTCCAGATCGTCGCCGAGGCCCAGGAACTCGACGATGCGCTGGATGTGGGCGGGCGCTCGGACGGCAAGGATCCGTCCTTGCACCATCCGGATCAGCGTCCGGCGGATCACATGGACACCGGCCGAATCGATGAAGGTAAGTCCTCGCAAGTCGAGGAACAGAAGGGGCTTGCCGACGCTCAAGGCGAGCGATAACTGCTCCGCGAGCTGGTCTCGGGTCGAGAAGTCGACCTCACCGACCGGCTCGACCACCGGGCAGCCGTACGGTCCGCGGCGCACGGTGACGCGCAAGCGGTCTGCCCTTGCTACGCGGACTGCGGACTCCACCTTCCACCTCCGGCGCTCGCTTCTGCTTGGTTGTACCCGGATGCAACACGTCCTATGCCTCCTGGGCGGAGATTTATCGCGCGGGCCGGGAAAGGGACAGAGCGAAGTCGCTTCGCTCGTCGGTCCACCACCGGTCGAGCATCCAGCCGCCGGCGGCAAGCTCCGCGGTCACGCCTGCCTTTCGAAACTTCGCGCTGATCTCGGTCCGCATCAGCTCGCCGGCGGCGAAGCGGTAGCGCTCGCTCAGGCCTGTTACGGTGACGGTCTGGTCGCGCAGCGACCGGACGCGCATCTCGATCCACTCCTCGGCCTCGTCGAAGACCGCGACATGCTCGAAGGCGCCGAGATCGAAGTCCCCGCCGAGCTCGCGGTTGATCATGCGAAGCATGTTGAGGTTGAACGCCGCCGTGATGCCGGCCGCGTCGTCGTAGGCGGCAACGAGCCGCCCCGGATCCTTCACGAGGTCGGTTCCCAGCAGCAACGCGTCGCCGTCCGACGCGTCCCGCGACAGCCCGGCGAAGAATGACGAGCGCTGTGCAGGCGTGAGATTTCCGATCGTTCCGCCCAGGAAGGCGATGAGCCGGCGGTCCCCTGCGGGGATGGCGTCGAGGTGACGGGTGAAGTCGCCGACCACCGCGTGCACGTCAACGCCGGGATAGGCGTCCGCGAGCGTATCGGCCGCCGCGCGAAGCGTCGGCTCGCTGATGTCGAGCAGCACGATTCGCGATAGCGTGCCGCTCCCGGCGAGGGCATCGAGCAGCAGCCGCGTCTTCTCGGACGTGCCGGAGCCGATTTCGATCAAGGTCTCCGCCGCGGTGATCCGCGCGATCTCGCGCGCCCGGTCCCGCAGGATCGAGCGCTCCCGTCGCGTCGGGTAGTACTCGGGAAGAGTGGTGATGCGATCAAACAGCTCGCACCCCGCTTCGTCGTAGAGCCACTTCGAAGGAAGCGTCTTGGGATCGCCCGCCAGGCCCGCTGCAACATCGGCCGCCAAACCGGCCCGAAGATCCTCATCGGTCAAGCGAACGTCGAGCGATACGGTGGATGAGGCTTTCATGCGGGCTCCTTTGCGGTGGCGGACGAAGCACGGTGGTCGAGGGACTCGCGCCGGACGCCGGCCGAGCTTGCCTCGACAAGCGAGCCGTCGGGCACGCGTTCCCAGCCCTCGTCGCCGCCGAACGGCTCCGACGCGATCGTGACACAGCCGCCCTGGCGCACGAATAGCGAATCCGCGCGCGCGATCGCGTACGCGTGCACGCCGTCGGTCATCAGCATGGTCAGACGCGCGGATGCGACCGCGTCGATTCGCTCGACGACCTGTCGAATCGCGTCCGGGGGCTCCACTCCGGCATCGAGGGCATCCAGCGTCAGCGCGAAGATCACCTCGGAGTCGGTGGAACCTTCGATCGCGGCCGCGCGGCGCGGTGTCACCATTGCGCGCAGACGCACCCCGGCTTCGCCGGCGAAGCCGTCGATGGCGCCGTTATGAGCGAACAGCCAGGGGCCGGCGGTGTACGGCGGCGTATTGAACTCGTGCACCGGAAGCGGCGGGGTCGCGCTGCGGACCGCCGCCAAGACCGCACTCGACGCCACGAGCCGGGCGATGCTCGCGAAGGTCCGGTCGGACCAGATCGATGCGGCCCTGCGGTACAGCGCGGGCGTGTCGCTGCGGGCCGGGTCGTACCAGCCGGCGCCGAAGCCGTCGGCGTTCATTGCGCCGTGCGTCTGATAGCGCGGCTTCCACGCCTGCTCGGCAAGACCCTGCGGCGGATCGAGAAGAAGCTCGGCGAGCGTCACCGGCGGGCCGAGGTAGCACAGCATCCGGCACATCTAAGCGTCCCTCGCGCAGCGGAAGCCGGCGAAGATCTGCCGCCGGACCGGCAGGTCCCAGTTGCGGAACGTGGCTCGGATCGCGGCTGGATGCGTCGCCCACGAGCCGCCCCGCAGCACTTTGTAGCGCGGACCGAAGAAGACCTCCGAGTATTCCGGATACGGGAAGGCCACGAAGCCGGGATAGGGAAGGAAGTCCGAGGCCGTCCACTCCCACACGTCACCGATCATCTGCCGGGCCCCGATCGGGCTGGCCCCCTCCGGCAGGGCACCCGCGGTCGCGGGACCGAAGTGTCGCTGGCCGAGGTTGGCGACGGCGCCGTCTGGCTCGCGGTCGCCCCAGGGATAGCGGTATTTGCGGCCCGCAGCGGGATCCCACGACGCCGCTGCCTCCCACTCGGGCTCGGTCGGAAGCCGCTTGCCGCACCAGCGAGCGTAGGCATCGGCCTCGTACCACGACACGTGCTGGACCGGCTCGCCGTCGCGGAGGAATTCGCGCCGCCCGAAGCGGACGACCGACCAGCCGCCGCCATCGCGCTGCCAGAACATCGGGTGCTCGAAGCCGCCTTTCACGCGCGCGCGCCAGCCTCGCTCGTCCCAATAGCGGGGTTCGTGATAACCGCCGTCTTCGACGAACCGCAGGAACTGACCGTTGGTCACCGGCGTGGCGTCGATGAAGAACGGAGCGAGATCCACCGTGTGCGCGCCGCGTTCGTTGTCGTAGGCCCACGGCTCGTCGTCGGTTCCGATGACGACGGGGCCGCCGGAAAAGTAGACCTCCTCGGCGAGCAGCGGCGGCGCCGACACCGGGGGCGGGGTCGCGATGGCCGCGTAGCGCGCGTAGCCGTCGCCTTCCATGAGCTGCAACGTGGCCAGGATCGTCTCGTCATGCTGATGCTCGTGCTGGATCACCATGCCGTAGACGAAGGCGTCGCGGAGCAAGGGATCCTCCTCGCGAAGCTCGACGTCCTCGAGGGCTCCGAGCACCCGGCCACGGACCTCGGCGATGTACCGGCGGGCATCGCCGGGACCGAGCAGCGGCAGCTGCGGACGTTCGGAGCGCGGATGCAGCGCTGCGTTGTACATGTCGTCGTAGCGCGAGTCCACGGACTCCCTGCCGACTGCCCGCAGCAGCCAGATGTCCTCGTAGTTGCCGACGTGCGCGAGATCCCAGATCAGGGGCGACATGATCGACGAGTGCTGGCGGACCTGCTCGTGCTCGGGGAGCGGATCGATCAGTCCGAGCGAGCGGCCGCGGACCACCGTCAGCTCCGCGGCCGCTCGCTCCTTGAGCGCGGCCTGGGACGGCCGCGCGTTGAAGGACATAGTCTCGGTCATCGGGCGACCAGCGCCGGCGACGTCGCCGGCCGCTCCATGAGCGCATCGGCGGGGCAGCGCCCTCGCGCGACGAAGGTGTCGACGAAGCGGCGGACCGCCTCGGCGGTGACGTCATCGGCCTCGAGCCGGGGCAAAGCGGCGGTGACCGCGTCGAAGCAGGCACGAGCCGCGGCGGCGAAGCCGGGGCTCGACAGCCCGTCACGCGCGGCTTCCATCCATCGTCCCGCCAGCGGCGCGCAGACCTGCTCGGCGACGCCGGCCGCCTGCGCGTCGTTCATGAGCGCGACGGTCACGGCAACCGCGGCGCGCCACCAGGGAGCCTCCTGCGCGTCCAGGTAACGGATTTCGAGCCAGCCGCGCGCGCGAACGGGCGGGAACAGCGTCGTCACGTGATAGTCGAGATCGGCGATCGTCGGGTACAGACCCGCATAGCCGCGCTCGATCCAGTCACGGAACGGGAAGCGAATCTCGGGTGCGTCGAAGCGTTCCCCGTCGCCGATCATCATCACGTTGGCCGCCAGGGCATACGACGCCCAGGTACCGGCGGCGTCGTCGCTCATCGGCGGGGGTGCGGTGCGTGACCGGTCCATCGCCCACCAGTTTGCAAGCCGCGTCGATCGCCAGCCCGTCGGCGCGCCCGCGGCGAACGGCGAGTTGGCGAAAGCCGCAACGAGCATCGGGCCGATCGTGTGGGCGCGCCGCCAGCGGCGATCACGAACGGCCGGGCCGCCCGCGTCTACGTTGACCTGAATGGAGGCGGTGCCGCACATCATCCGCCGGCCCTCTGGGCCGTCGGCGTCGAAGTAGCGTTCCATCGCGTCGTAGCGCGGTCCGAAGACCACGCGCCGGTCGGCGCGGATCGGATCCAGGCCGATGCCGATCATCGTCAAGCCGGCCGACTGCAGACGACGGGCGACCACCTCCTCGTCCGAGGACAACGCATCGCAGACCGCAGTCAGGCCGCCGGGGTCCGAGCTGAGCTCGAGCTGGCCTCCGGGCTCGAAGGTGACGCGCGTCCGCGCGGCGGAGGAGGCGAGCGACGCGACGGTGGCGACCGGAGTTCGCGCCAGGCGATCCGACGGGTCCACGACAACCCACTCGACCTCGGCGCCGACACGGCCGTCGTCGTCGGTCGACAGGGCGTGCGATCGGATGTGCTCGATCGCGTCCGCGGTGGTGATCGATCGCTCTGTTGCCGGCATCAGCCGCCCCTCGCCCCCGGTCCCGTCGGCGGCGCTTGCTCGGCTGACAGCGTAGCCGACCCGCCGGGGCCGTCGCCCGCCAACGGCCATGAATCCAGCCGCCCTCGCTCGATTCCGCTCATCCAGGGTTCTTGGCTCCTTCCACCCGGATTCCGTCTCGCGAGAGCCGGATTCGTTTCAGCGCCCGCGGCCGCGGGCTATCCGCGGTCCAGCGCCAGCTCGGCCGCAAGATCCCCGAGCACGGCTCCTTCATCGTCGATCGGCACGATTCGGTAGCTGAGCCCCAAGAAGCGACGCGCCGCGGCTTCCGGGATCCGCACAGCGACCGATGCGCCATCTTCGGTGAAGGAGATCTCGATCATGCGGCCCTCTACGGGGAGCATGCGCGTTCCGGCGTGCGCGGTCGGGCCGGTGAGCCCGACCGCAAAGTCCGCGCGCAGCAGAAGCCGGCGAAAGACGGTGACCTCCTCCGGCGTCCGGACCTCGAGCGTGATGATGAGCGGATCGACTTGCCGATAGGTAGCGAACAGAAGCGCCGTGGGAGCCGGGCCAACTCCGAACAAGGACACACGCAACGTGGCTTGCGTATCGAGGTCCCTGATCTCTGTGAAACCGGGGTCGAAATCGTTCATCTCACCGATTGAGTTCCCAGGAAGACGCCCGGAAAAACCCGAAGAAGAATCCGCGATACGCGACTGCTTCGCTCAGGTTTGGGTTGCCCAATATTGGGAATCAAGGGTCCGATGACCCGCTCCGACCTTCGGTCCATGCTGCAGTGCTACGCGTTCGCCTCCGAGGCCCGCCCTGTCGTACCCGCAGACGATCGGGAAGACGGCAACACCGAGGCAGACGAATGATCGTCGAATCCATTCACGACTGGCAGACGCAGGCGGCCTGCCGCGGCATGGACCCGGCCATCTTCTTCAGCCCCGACGACGACGCGGCCGGAGTCGCCCGCGCGGTCTGCAGCATCTGCCCCGTCAAGGCCGAGTGCCTCTCCGAGGCCATGAGCCGGGGCGAGGTCTACGGAGTTTGGGGAGGGACGCGCGAACGAGACCGGCGCGCTGACCCGCCCCGGCGGGCTCGCCCGGACCGCATCGCGACCACGACCGCCGCCGCACAGGCCTGACCGGCCCGTTCGCGCCCGCGGCCCCTTCAGTCCGACGGAACGCCGGCAAAGCTCGGGGGGTCGCTCGCGGGAAACGAATCCTCGACGACCTCGTCCACTCCAGAAGTGGCCCGGCCATCGGGTCCGCGTCGCTCCTCGCCCGCTGACAGGTCCACGAAGGCACCGCCGGTGCCCGGATCCACGACCCGCGGGGGAAGCAACGGGGACTCCTCGATGGTGATCTCGAACGAGTCGGCGGTCGCCTCGGCCACCCTGCCACCCGCGACGCTCCCGTCGGGAAGTGCGACCAGCGCGTGCAGAACGACCGAGCTCTCGTTGCCCTCCCGGACGACATCGCCTTCCATCCACAGAATGTCGCCGGGCGCCGGAAGCGTCACCGCGTCGCCTGCCGGTGGACGCATCACCGTCAGCCGGGATACACGTCCGCGGCCGGTGATGCGTCCCGCC
>DATLFO010000367.1:0-13726 GCA_035541035.1 Actinomycetota bacterium | reverse complement strand
CTGCGGACCCTGCGGACCCTGCGGCTCGTCGGTGGGCGTGCCGGGGCCGCCCGTCTGCTTGTCGTCGAGGACCTGCGGGCAGCCCATACCGTCAAGCTTGCAGTTGTTGAACGTGACCCACTCGGCCTGAAGCTCTTCGTCGCTGAGGTCGTAGACCTCGAGCAGCCTGCCGTCCTCATCGACGATGACGCCCTGGCCGGCCTTGACGATCACGGACTTGCCGAACGAGTCGGTGACCTTGATCGCGCCTTCGAAGACTCGCCACGTGAAGGTTCCGTCGGCGTTCGAGGTCCCGGAGTAGGCCGTTCCGCGAACGGAAGCCGTCGATGTCGGCGCTTCGGTCTGGACCCGGCTCTGGCTGTCGGTCAGCTTCACGATGCGGTTGAAGGTTGCACCCTTCGTCTGCTTTCCTCGGATGACCTTGCTTTGGGCTTTGTTGGGCAGCGTGTGCAACTCGCGGACCTCGAAGCGGGTGTTCGAGTCCAGGCGCGTCTCGCTCCCGTCGAAGTAGCGCACGACGGCGCGGCCGGGGTCACCGGTCTCGACGACGTCGCCGGCCTTCACGGACATCCCGTCGGTCGCGGCGGCAACGGCGGCTCCTTGAACGGAGACGGACACGGACCCGCTCAGGACCTTCAACGTGGCCAGCTGCTGGGCGTTGGCCGGCCGGACCGCCATCAGGATCGAAAACGCTCCCGCAGCGGCCACGATCCCGGCCATGACGACATACTTCGTCTTGCTCGTGGTTTTCCCGGCCTTCAACATTTCCCCATGTCCCCCTTGCCGCCCCTGTCACAGTAGCGGCCGCTTTCGGAATGCGCCATCCGCTTCTGCCGGATAGCGCCCTTCCTGGGCACCTCCCTCATCAACGACCTTGCCCGAGGGAAGACTTGGAAGAAACAGAATTTCGTCGGTTCTTCCGGTTCATCAGAGACCCTACGGTTCGTGGGTGTTCCGCATCTGTAACGGCGGACACGGATGCACCGTCAGGCGCTTGCAGCAGCAAGCGAGCGGACGGAACCGGGATCAGGGGAAAAGAAAGGGGATGCGAGAACGCATCCCCTTGGAGTGGGCCGCCAGGGACTCGAACCCCGAACCCTCTGATTAAGAGTCAGATGCTCTAGCCAGTTGAGCTAGCGGCCCGTATTCGCGACCGAGGGTGGATCCACGGCACGCGGGGCGAAACAATACCTCTTTTCCACCGATCATTCGACGCGGCGGTGAAGCGGACCGGCGCTGCGGACCGGCGCTGGGGTGACCGAGGGGACTTGAACCCCCGACCTCCGGGACCACAACCCGGCGCTCTAACCAGCTGAGCTACGGCCACCATGTTCGTAGTGCTCGTCGTGCGCCCGGGAGGACTCGAACCCCCGACCCGCTGCTTAGAAGGCAGCCGCTCTATCCACCTGAGCTACGGGCGCGGGTCTGTCGTGCGGTCGCGCGACCACCGATTCTACCAGTAGGAGCGAACGAATCCCGGGGCGAATCGGTGTGTGTGTCTCTGAGCGGGTGAAGGGAATCGAACCCTCATAGCCAGCTTGGAAGGCTGGAGCTCTACCATTGAGCTACACCCGCGGACGGCGGCGCCATTGTAGCGTTGCCGGGCGGCTACACTGCACGGCGCACTCGGGGAGTAGCTCAGCCAGGTCCAGAGCGCCGCGTTTGGGACGCGGAGGCCGGAGGTTCGAATCCTCTCTCCCCGACGAGTCGGGCCGCGGGACGCGGACGACTCGCCGCATTCTTCCGCACGGCCCCGGCCCCCCGGCGTATGATGCGCCTCCCATGCAGACCACCGTTTCCCGCGAGGGCCCCACTCGTATCCGGATGACCGTCGAGGTCGCCCCGGACGAGATCAAGCCTGCCGCCGACCGAGCGTTCAAGCAGCTCGCCAAGCAAGTCAAGATTCCCGGCTTCCGCCCCGGCAAGGCGCCGCGCTCCTTGCTCGAGGCCCGCCTCGGCAAGGACGAAGTCAAGGAGATGATCGTCCGCGAGGCCGTGCCGCAGTTCTACGCGCAGGCCGTGGTCGGCGAGGACATCGACCCGGTCGCCCCTCCTCAGATAGAGGTGACCTCCTTCGAGGTGGACGAGCCGCTGATTTTCGAGGCCATCGTCGAGGTCCGGCCGGAGATCGATCTGCCCGACATCAACGGCCTGAAGGTCACGCGGCCGCCGTTCGCCGCGACCGACGAAGACGTGCAGAACCAGCTCGAGCGCCTCGCCGACCGGTTCGCCTCGCTCGAGACCGTCGAGCGGCCCGCGACCGAGGGCGACTTCGTCCTGATCGACATCAAGGGCTACTGGAACGACGAGGAGATCGACAACGCCACCGCCAACGACATGCTCTACGAGGCGGGCAGCGGCCGGATCGTTCCCGAGCTCGACGCGGAGGTGCTGGGCAAGAAAGCCGGCGACATCCTCAAGTTCAACGCAGAGCTTCCGCCCACGTTCGGCTCCACCTGGGGCGGACGCGAGGTCACCTTCCAGGTGCTGGTCAAAGAGGTGCGGCAGAAGAACACTCCGGCGCTCGACGACGAGTTCGCCAAGACGGCCTCGGAGTTCGAGACGCTCGGCGAGCTCAAGGCCGACCTGGCCGACAAGATCACCCGGATCAAGCGCTCCGGCGCCGATGCCGAGGTCAGGTCCAGGATGCTCGACGTGCTGGTCAACGCGGTGCCGGTCGCCGCGCCCGACGCCATGGTCGACGAGGAGGTGGCCTACCGGCTTCACCGACTCTCCGATCAGCTTCGCGGTGCGGGTGTCTCGCTCGACGACTATCTGACGTCGGCCGAGGCGACCGAGCAGGAGATCGAGGCCGATATCCGCAAGCAAGCGGAGCGCTCGGTGTCGGCTCAGTTGATCCTGGAAGAGATCGCACGCCGGGAGGAGCTCACGGTCGAAGAGGCCGAGCTCGACGAGGAGATCGGCCGTCTCGCCGAGGCGTCGGGCGAAAATGGTCCTGAACTGCGCAAACGTCTCGAACAGGCCGGCCGGGTCGGGGTGGTGGCCGGTGATATTCTCAGGAGAAAGGCTCTCGACTTGGTCGTGGAGAAAGCCGACATCAAAGAAGAGAACGCGGACGCCGAGTAGCCGAGGCGGGTCCGCGTCGTTCATAAGGACGAAGGTCCGGGGCAGGCCGCCAGGGGCGGCGCGCCGGATCGGCGAAGGAGACTTTCGGATGCAGAACTATCTGGTTCCCACCGTCATCGAGTCGACGAACCGCGGCGAGCGCGCGTTCGACATCTACAGCCGCCTGCTCAAGGAGCGCATCGTCTTTCTCGGCACCGAGGTCGACGACGCGGTCGCGAACCTGATCATGGCGCAGATGCTCCACCTCGAGTCGGAGGATCCCGACAAGGACATCCACCTCTACATCAACTCGCCGGGCGGCTCGATCACTGCGCTGTTCGCGATCTACGACACCATGAAGTACATCAAGCCGCACACCTCGACGATCTGCATGGGCCAGGCGGCATCGGCCGCGGCCGTGCTGCTCGCGTCGGGCGCGTCGGGCAAGCGCTACGCGTTGCCCCACGCACGCATCCTGATTCACCAGCCGCACGGTGGGGCGCAGGGTCAGGCAGTGGACATCGAGATCCAGGCGAAGGAGATTCTGCGCTATCGCCGGCTCCTCGACCAGATCCTCGCCGAGCACACCGGCCAGGATCTCGAGAAGATCTCCAAAGACACCGACCGCGACTTCATCATGACCGCGGAAGAGGCCAAGGCCTACGGTATAATCGACGAGGTTATTTCCAGCCGTCACGCGCAGGACAAGCTGGAAAAGACCGCGGCCGCGAGCTAAGCGCCGAGAGGGGAGTCCGGGTGGCGAAATTCGGTGACGGCGGCGATCTGCTGAAGTGCTCTTTCTGCGGCAAGTCGCAAAAGCAGGTTAAGAAGCTCATCGCAGGGCCAGGCGTGTACATCTGCGACGAGTGCATCGACCTGTGCAACGAGATCATCGAAGAAGAGCTCAACGAGTCCACCGAGCTCAAGCTCGAGGAGCTCCCCAAGCCGAAAGAGATCTACGAATTCCTCAACGACTACGTCATCGGTCAGGACGAAGCCAAGAAGGTCCTTTCGGTCGCGGTCTACAACCACTACAAGCGCATCCAGGTCGGGGCGTACCACGACGGCGAGGTCGAGCTCCAGAAGTCGAACATCTTGCTGCTCGGTCCGACCGGCTGCGGCAAGACGTTGCTGGCGCAGACGCTCGCGAAGATGCTCAACGTTCCCTTCGCGATCGCGGACGCGACAGCGCTGACCGAAGCCGGTTATGTCGGCGAGGACGTCGAGAACATCTTGCTGAAGCTGATCCAGGCCGCCGACTACGACGTCAAGAAGGCCGAGACCGGCATCATCTATATCGACGAGGTGGACAAGATCGCTCGCAAGAGCGAGAACCCGTCCATCACTCGCGACGTGTCGGGCGAAGGCGTGCAGCAGGCGCTGCTGAAGATCCTCGAAGGCACGACCGCGTCGGTTCCGCCGCAGGGCGGCCGCAAGCACCCCCACCAGGAGTTCATCCAGATCGACACCACGAACATCCTGTTCATCTGCGGTGGCGCTTTCGCCGGGCTCGAGAAGGTCATCGAAAGCCGCACCGGGCGCAAGGGCGTGGGCTTCGGCGCCGACATCCGTCGTGCGGACGAGAAGAACGTGGGCAACATCCTGGGCAAGGTCATGCCGGAGGACCTGTTGCGTTACGGCCTGATCCCCGAGTTCATCGGCCGTCTGCCGGTGATCACGGCGGTCAACAACCTCGACCGCGAGGCGCTCGTCAAGATCCTGACCGAGCCGAAGAACGCGCTGGTGAAGCAGTACCGCAAGTTCTTCGAGTTCGACGGCGTCGACCTGAGCTTCGACGAAGACGCCCTGGACGCCGTCGCCGACGAGGCCATGAAGCGTGGCACCGGCGCGCGCGGCCTGCGGGCGATCATGGAAGAGGTCCTGCTGGGCGTCATGTACGACCTGCCGAGCCGCGAGGACGTCGGCAAGTGCGTGATCAGCCGTGAATCGGTGGTCGAGCACCTGCCCCCGCGTCTGGAGCCCAAGGACGGGGCTGCCGAGCCTCCGGCCAAGATCCGCCGGGAACGCTCGGCCTAGCCACCGAACTTCGAACGGCCCCGCTTCGGCGGGGTCGTCTCGCGTTCGGGGAAGGAACCCGGCGCGGCGGCGTCGAAATGCCCGAATAGTGAGGAATGGGGGGAGGCGCCCATGCATCTGAAGCTGATCGCCGCGCTGCTTGCCGCGCTGGCCGTGGCTCCGGCGACGGGGGCCGCTGCGCCCGCGGCGAGCCAGATATCCGACTCGTGCCGTGAGTACCGGGCCGACCGGGACGACCTGCACGTGAGCGCGAGCTGCCGAGCGGCCGCGAGGGCCGCCGACATTCTCGTGAAGGACCTCACGGGCGTTGATTGCCCGGTGCTCTCGCGCGGCCAATGCGACGAGGACGCGGAACAGGCCCGTCGCGAGGCGTTCGCCGCGCTGGCGCCCCACATCTGCGGCGACCATCCCGGCTTCACCGTCCGATGCGACGAGACGCGCAGCGATCTCGTCGGCGCCTGGCGGCTGGCGATGGGTGCCGCGTTCGCCCCCGCCCGCAAGTTCCACGAGCGCTTCTGCGCCGGCGTGGACCCGACCGGGACGGTCGAGACCTCGTGCGCATAGCGGGCATGACGACTCATCCGGCCGGGAGCACGAAGGCCGGGCTGCGGATTCGCATGCTCGCCGTCGCGCTTTCCGGCCTTGCCTTCCTGCCGTCTGCGGGTCTGGCGCTTCCCGGAGAGTCGCATCTCAACGAGGAATGCCGCCACTGGGGCGTGAGCACGGACGAGGCCGACGTGGCGGTGGATTGCCAAGATCTCGTCGACACGGCGAACGTGCTGACGCTGAAGGTGACCGGGATCGACTGTCCGGCGCTTCGGCGCGGGGACTGCCACGAACGCGCGGACCGTGTCAGGAACGCCGCAACCGGTGCACTCGCTCCGCACGCCTGCGGCGATCTGGGTGGCGCCGCGACCCACGGCTGCCGCAAGACGCGCGAGAGCACGCTCTTCGCATATCGCCTCGCGATGGGGCTCGTTTTTGGTCCGATCGGCATCGTCGCCGACGCGTTCTGCGCCGGAGCGGATCCGACCGGAACCGCCGTCACCTCTTGCCGCTGATCGAAAAGCCGTTCGCCCCCAGCCGCCTCGCTCGCTAGCATTGACGCATGAGCGCGATCGTCGTATCGGAGGCGGGGCCCGGCCGGGCGTGACCTCACGCAACCTCCGGACCCCTGCGGGGGTCCTTTTTTTGTTTATCCTTTCGAGTCCTCACGAGGAGATGACGATGGGAACCGAGCTGCCGAAGGCATACGATCCGGCGACCGTGGAGAGCCGGCTCTACGACACGTGGGAAGCCGCGGGTCTGTTCGAGCCCCACGGCGACGGGCAGCCGTTCTGCATCGTCTTGCCGCCACCGAATGTCACCGGCTCGCTGCACATGGGCCATGCGCTCGATCACTCGCTTCAGGATGCGATCGTGCGGCGCAAGCGCATGCAGGGCTTTCGCGTGCTGTGGCTGCCCGGGACCGATCACGCCGGCATCGCCACCCAGAACGTGGTCGAGCGCGAGCTCGCGGGCGAAGGGCTGTCCCGGCACGATCTGGGCCGTGACGCGTTCCTCGAGCGCGTGTGGGCGTGGAAGGAGAAGTCGGGCTCGCGCATCACGCATCAGATGCGGCGCCTCGGCGACTCGTGCGCATGGTCCTACGAGCGCTTCACCATGGACGAGGGCCTGTCGCGCGCGGTGCGCGAGATCTTCGTGCGCTGGTACGAGCGTGGCCTGATCTATCGCGGCAACCGCATCACCAACTGGTGCCCGCGCTGCCATACCGCGCTCTCCGACATCGAAGTGGAGCACCGCGACGTGGACGGCGAGCTCGTGCAGCTTCGCTATCCGCTTAGCGACGGCTCCGGCCACATGACCATCGCCACGACCCGGGTCGAGACGATGCTCGGAGACACCGCCGTTGCCGTGCATCCCGACGACGAGCGCTACAAGGATCTGATCGGCAAGACCGTGACGCTGCCGCTGGTCGGCCGCGAGATTCCGATCATCGCCGACGAAGCCATCGAGATGGAGTTCGGAACCGGCGCGCTCAAGGTCACGCCCGCGCACGACCCGGTGGACTTCGAGATCGGGCGGCGGCACGGCCTCGACGCGATCAACGTCCTGTCCGACGACGGCACCGTCAACGAGCTCGGCGCGGATTTCGCGGGGCAGGACCGGTTCGAGGCGCGCAAGAACGTCCTGGAGGCGCTGCGCTCGGCCGGCGCGGTCGGCCACGAGGAGCGGCCTTTCACGCACGCGGTGGGGCACTGCTACCGCTGCGGCACCGAGGTGGAGCCGTGGCTGTCGGAGCAGTGGTTCGTCAAGATCGAGCCGCTGGCCACGCCCGCGATCGCGGCGGTCAAGGACGGCCGGACCCGGTACGTCCCCGAGCGATACGCGCGCAACTACCTGGACTGGATGGAGAACCTGCGCGACTGGTGCATCTCGCGCCAGCTGTGGTGGGGCCACCGGATCCCGGTGTGGTACTGCGAGAACGGCCACCAGTTCGCGTCGCGAACCGACCCCGATGCGTGCGCCGAATGCGCGAGCGCCTCGATCCGCCAGGACGAGGACGTGCTCGACACATGGTTCTCGAGCGCGCTGTGGCCGTTCTCGACGCTGGGCTGGCCCGACGACACCGAGGAGCTGCGAACCTTCTATCCCAACGACGTGCTCGTGACCGGCTACGACATCATCACGTTCTGGGTGTCGCGCATGATGATGGACGGCATCGACATGATGGGCGACGTGCCGTTCCGTGACGTGCACATCCACGGCATGGTGCGCGACTTCCGCGGCAAGAAGATGTCGAAGTCGTTCGGCAACGTGATGGACCCGCTGGACCTGATCGAGCGCTACGGCGCCGACGCGACGCGCATGACCTTGTTCCGATCCGCGGTGCTCGGCGGCGATGTTCCGGTCAGCGAGCAGTGGGTCGAGGGTGATCGCAACTTCGCCAACAAGCTGTGGAACTTGACGCGTTTCGTGCTGATGTACGCCGGGGAGCCGCAGGAGCGGCCGTTGCCGCCGGCCGATCGGCAGACCGTGGCCGACCGCTGGATCCTGGCGCGTCTGGCGGCCGTGACGGCCGAGGCCGACGCGGCGATGGAAGGCTACGACTTCGCCACGGCCGCCGTGACGCTGCGCAACTTCGCGTGGAACGACTTCGCCGACTGGTACGTCGAGTGGTCCAAAGGACGGCTGCAGGGCGGCAGCGAGGACCAGAAGCAGGACACGCTCGCGATCCTGACCCACGTGCTGTCCGCGACGCTGCGGCTGCTGCATCCGATCATGCCGTTCGTGACCGAGGAGCTGCACGGCGCGCTGTCCGGCACCGCCACGATCCTTCGCGGCCCATGGCCCGCAGCCTTGGCCGCCGAGGCCGGCGCGGTCGAGCGATTCGAGTTCCTCAAGCAGATCGTGGCGGTGCTGCGGCGCTTCCGCGCCGACCACAAGGTCCCGCCGCAGATCAAGCCCGCCGCGACGGTCGTGGTCCGCGACGAGACGATGCGCGCGCTGCTCCAGTCCGAGCTCGAGCGCGTGCGCGTGCTCGGGTCGTGGGGCGAGATCGCCCTCGCCGCCGCGGCGCCCGACGCGACTGGTGAGGCGCGGATCGTGCTGGCGGCTGCGACCATCCACGTGCCGCTCGCCGGCGTGCTCGACATCGACGCCGAGGTGGCGCGCCTGCGGCGCGAGATCGGGGATCTCGAAGCCGAGGCGTCAAAGATCGAGGCCAAGCTCGCCAACGAGTCCTTCGTCGCCAAGGCGCCCGAAGAGGTCGTGGAGAAGCAGCGGGAACGCGTGGCGGAGGCCCGCGCCGCGATCGGCGGGCTCGCCGAGGCGCTCGCGGAGCTGACGGCTTGATGCGGTACGAGCAGGCGCTCGCCGCGCTCGACGAACGATCGAACTACGAGGCGACGGGCGCGCTCGTCGCGCCCGGTCTGGAGCGGATGCAGGCGCTGATGGACCTGCTCAACGGACCGCAGGCCTCGTTCCCGTCGATCCAGATCACCGGCACCAACGGCAAGACGACGGCAGCGCGCGTCGCCGCATCGGTGCTGCGGGAGATCGGGCTCGGCGTCGGCACCTACACCTCGCCGCATCTGCATTCGCCTCGCGAGCGCATGGTCTACGACCGCGAGCCGATCTCCGAGGCCGAGTTCGCCGACACGTTCGCCTATCTCGAGCCGTACCTTCGAACCGTCGACGAGCGCCACGGGCCGGTGACGTGGTTCGAGGCGGTCACTGCGATGGCGAACGTGTGGTTCGCGGAACGAGCCGTCGAGGCGGCCGTCGTCGAGGTCGGCATGGGCGGATCCTGGGACGCCACCAACCTCGTCAACGGCCGCGTCGCTCTCATCACCGAGGTCGCGGTCGACCATCCTGAGCTGGGCGCGACCCCGGTGGAGATCGCCCGCGAGAAGGCCGGCATCATCAAGCGCGGAGCCGTGTGCGTCACCGGCGAGCGGGATCCCGCCGTGCTCGAGGTCATCCGCCGGCGCTGCGGCGAGGTCGGAGCCACGCTTCGCCGGATCGACGCCGAGTTCGCGATCGAGAAGCGAGCCTTGGCGATGGGCGGCACCGCGATGACCCTGCGGGTCGGGGAGCGCGTTTACCGGGACGTGTTCCTTCCGCTCTTCGGCGCTCACCTGGCACACGACGCCGCGGTCGCGCTGGCGGGCGTCGTGGCCTTCCTCGGCGACCGGGACCTGCACGACGGCGTCGTGGCGAACGCCTTCGCCGCCGTCACCGACCCGGGGCGTGTCGAGGTCGTGCAGCGGCGGCCGCTGATCGTTCTGGACGGCGCGCACAATCCCGACGCCGCCCGCGCCCTGGCCGAGACCATGGCCGAGTCGTTCCAGTTCGATCGGCTGACGCTGGTCGCCGGCATGCTCGCCGGCAAGGACGTCGAAGGCACGATGTCGCCGCTCGCGGCGCTGGCAACCGAGGTGATCGCGACCGTGCCGCCGAGCGGACGCGCCGTGCCCGCCGAGGTGGTCGCCGCCGCCGTCGAAGCCTTCGGCACGCCGGTCCGCGTCATCGAGGACCCCCGGGCCGCGTTCACCGCCGCGGTCGAGGGCGCCGGCGACCGGGACGCGGTGCTCGTGGCCGGCTCGCTCTATCTCGTGGCCGCCGTGCGCGGCCGCGCTTGACCTGCCGCGCGCATCCAGGTCTTCAGCCTCGGTGGCGTCTCCTTGAACCAATTCGGCATCTCCGAGCTCGACGACCCGTCCGGGCCGGCGATCGGGCGGCGACGGCAACCTCTCCGTCGCCGATGCCGGCAACGCACGCATCGCGGTGGAGCGGTGTCGCCGGTCGCGGGATGAGCGGGAGGAACGGCCCCGCGGATCCTCCGGCCGCCGGATCGCGGCGGCGGCCGGAGGATGCTACAAAGACGGGCGGCAATTCCCATCTCCTGGAGGAACTCACGAGCATGTCCGAACGCACGTTTGTCATGGTCAAGCCCGACGGCGTCCGCCGCGGCCTCGTCGGCGAGGTCGTCTGGCGGCTCGAGCGCAAGACGCTCAAGATCATCGGGATGAAGCTGTTCACGATCGACGCAGAGCTCGCCGAGACGCATTACGGCGAGCACAAGGAGAAGCCGTTCTTCGGCGATCTGGTCTCGTTCATCACCTCGGGCCCGGTCGTGGCGATGTGCGTCGAGGGCGAAGAGGCGGTCAGCGTCTGCCGCACCCTGATGGGCGCGACCGACCCCAAGAAGGCCGCGCCGGGAACGATCCGGGGCGACCTCGGCCTGGCGATCACCGAGAACATCGTGCACGGCAGCGACTCGGCCGAGTCGGCGAAGCGCGAGCTCGGGCTGTTCTTCCCGGAATTGACCTGACGCGAAGGCTCTTGTTGATCCCGTTCGGAGCGATCCGGGCGGGATCGCTTCATTTCGCGCCCGGGACGCCTCAGGATTGCGACCATGCCCGTGCGAAGCGTATCCGTCCGAGACCGGCCGCCGGCCGACCGCCCGCGTGAGCGGCTGGCGGCGCACGGCGCGAGCGTGCTCGCCGACCACGAGCTGCTCGCGCTCGTGCTTCGCAACGGCAGCGCCGCCGAGGGCGTGGTCGCGCTCGCGCAGCGGCTGTTGGCCGACGCGGGCGGTGTCGGCGGCCTGTCGCGCCTCGGCCCGCGCGAGCTCGCACGCGTTCCCGGCGTCGGCGAAGCCAAGGCCGCCGGCGTGGTTGCGGCCTTCGAGCTCGCACGGCGCTCGATGGCCGCGATGGCGATGGAGCGTGCGCAGATCACCGGACCCGCCGACGCGGCCGCGCTGCTCGTGCCGCGGCTCGCGCACCTCGATCACGAGGAGTCGATCGTGCTGGTGCTGGACCGCCGGCACCGGCTGCTGCGCGGCGTGGTCGTCGGCGTGGGCGGCGTCGCGCACGCGCCGATGGAGCCGCGCGAGGTCCTGCAGGCCGCGCTGCGCGAACCCGCCGCCGCCACGGTCCTCGTCGCCCACAACCATCCCAGCGGCGACCCCGAGCCCAGCAGCGACGATCTGGCCGTGACCCAGCGGCTCGAGCAGGCCGCCAAGCTGGTCGGCCTGGACTTCCTGGATCATCTGATCGTCGCGTCTCGCGGCTGGCGGAGCCTGAGAACCGGCTCCTGATAGGATATGCTGGCATACCATGAAACGGACGACGATCAAGCTGCCCGACGACCTGGACGCCCTGCTGCGGGACGAGGCGAGGCGCCGCGGCGTCTCGATGTCGGACGTGACTCGGGAGGCAATCGAGGCGTACCTGATCCCCCGGGGACCGCGCCGGCTCTCGTTCGTAGGCGCGGGGGCAAGCAACGACGGCCGCAGCATCGCGGAGCACTTCGACGAGATCTACGCCGAGGCGATGGAAGAGCGCTTCCGGCGGAAGATGGGCCGCGACGTCTGATCCTTGATACGAGCGTCCTGGTTGCCGCCGCAGATCGGCGAGACGCCGCTCACCGAGCGTGCGCGGATCTGCTCGCCGGCTGGGCGGGGCCACTTTTCGTTCCCGTCTTGGTGGCGGGCGAAGCCGCGTGGATGATCGAGCGAAGGGCCGGCCTGATGGCCGAATACCGGTTCATAGCCGAGCTTGCCGCCGGCTCATTGACGGTCGGAGCGATCGAGCCGGGTGACTGGCTTCGGATCGGGGAACTCGTGGAGGAGTATGCCGATCTTCGTCTCGGCACGGTCGACGCTTCGATCGTGAGCGTCGCAGAGCGACTCGGCATCACCACGATCGCCACCCTCGACCACCGCCACTTCTCCGTCGTGCGCCCCGCCCACACCGAACGCTTCACGCTCGTGCCGTAGCGCTCTTCGACGTCGAATCCCCGCCGCGCGAGGCCTGCCCCAGAAGGCGTCCCGCGAGCGTGTACGAAGGGGACGACGCCGTCTGGCCCGCCCAACTACCAGCTGCCGAGAGCTCCCGGGTCGGCTCCGCCGTGGCCGGCATCCAGGCATACGCTGATTGCCGGCGTTTTCGCGCGCACGAGCGACGGTGGGGACTCCAGCGTGGCCGGTCCTTCGGTGCGCACCGCGACGATCTCGTATTCATAGGTCTGTCCGGGTGCGGCCCAGCGGTCGGTGAACGACATCGGCATCGTGGCCGAATCCAGCAGCCCGGCGACACCGGTCGCGTCGGGATTTTCGACGATCGCGATCAGCGTTCCGTCGCGGCGCACGTGATAGGCGGTCGCTTGCGCGCTGGCCGTCCACCGCAATCCGACGCGGTACCGGCTCTGAACGGCGGCCGCGACCGACGCGGGTGGCGGGACCAGGTCCGTCGGCACGCGAAGGGACGGCTCGTCCAGGGCGGGCGGCGTCGCACCTAAAGACCGCTGCCAGGCCAGGATCCCGCGCGTGACCGAGTCGGCGATGGCCTGCCGGTAGGCGGCCGAGGTGCCCAGCAGCCAGGCTTGCCGGCGGTTGGACATGAACGCGGACTCAACGATCACCGACGGACGGCGGTTCATCCGTAGCTGCCAGTAGTAGTCGCCCTTCTCGCCGCGGCGGGACTTCACGTAGGACCGTTCGCCGGTAGCGGCCGGAAGCTCGGCCACGATCGCCTGCGCCAGCGTCTTGGACGTTCCGCCCGCGATCTGGTGATAGACCTCGGAGTGGGTGGCCGACCGGTTCGACGAACCGTTGTTGTGGATCGAGACGAAGGCATCGGTCCGGAACCGCTCGGCGACCCAGACGCGCTGCTCCGGTGTGCGGGTCTCGTCCCACCAGCGGGTCAGTACCGTGGTGACACCCGCTTGGCGAAGCGCGGCCGACACCCGCTTGGTGATGTCGAGGTTGACCGCGGACTCGTAGACGGTCCCGGCGGCGCTCGCGGGCAGGGCAACCGACAGCAGCATCGCCGCCGCGACGCCCGCCAGGATCGTGCGCTTGCCCATCAAGACCGATTCGTCCGCATTCCCGCCGTCGAAGGGGCGGGCACGGGCCCTACTTCCGCATGGCGGGGCCGGAATCCTCCCTGGTCGGAGGCGGTTTTGTCGGTCTGTGGCGCGATGCTAAGATTCGCGCCGACCCCGGGGCCGTACCGGCCGCCATCCGGGCCGACCCTCCCCCGGGAGAAAGAACCTTCCCTGTATGTTCGGACGCTCGCTGCAGTTCCTCGGCCGGGACATGGCCATCGACCTC
>DATLFO010000366.1:0-4147 GCA_035541035.1 Actinomycetota bacterium | reverse complement strand
ATCCGCTGGAGAAGATCAACGAGGCGTTCGTGGACTCCGACGAGCGCCGCGTCGCGCGCGCCACGATCGTTCCGGCCTAGCGGACCGGCTCGATCCCCATCTCGCGCAGCAGCGCGCGGACGCGCCGCGCGATCTCGTCGCGGATCGCGACGACCTTCGGCATGGGCGCGGCGGCAGGATCGTCCAGGCCCCAGTCTTCGTCGGCCAGGACGGCAGGGCAGGACGGGTCGTCCATGCATCCCATCGTGATCACGCGGTCGGCCGCGTCGATCATCGCGGGATCCAGAAGTTTCGGGGCTTGCCCGCCCATGTCGTAGCCGGCGTCGCGCATCGCCGCGACGACTTTGACGTTGAGCGCCTGCACCGGTTCGACGCCCGCCGAGACGGCGCGGGCCTTGCCGCCCGAGTACGCATTGAACAGTGCTTCCGCGATCTGCGAGCGGCCGGCGTTGTGGATGCAGACGAACAGAACGGTGGGGAGGGAATCCTGCGTGGTCACGACACCGGGGCGGCGACCGGCGTGAGCATCGCGATCTCGCACTGTTCGCGCCAGCGCTTGGGCGCGTTCACCGGATCCTTCACGTTCAGCCGGCGGCCGATCAGCAGCTCTTGAACCAGCTTGTCCCAGCGCGCATCCTTTGCCAGGATCTCGACCGCGCAGTCCACCTCGCCGATCCGCGACTGCACGTCTTTGCTGCGCGCGATCAGACGAACGTACTTGGCCCGTTCGAGTCCCGTGACCTCCTGCTCGCCGTCGCCGCCGAACAGCACGTAGACGCGGCCGTCCTCGTAGCCGAACCAGACGCCGAACGACTTGACGCTGCCGTCGTCCTGCCGAACGTCCAGCCAGCACAGCGTCGATTTCGACAGCGCCGCGTCGAGCGGGCCCGGCACGACCACGCCGTAGGGCGGGTCTTGCTGCACGACCTGGAAGGGAACCTCGAAGATCTTGTCGTCGTACTCGTAGTAGCGCAGTGTGTAGTCGCCGGCGGCGGGGAACTTCCAGTCGCGCACCTCGGTGACCACGTCCATCGGCCAGGACTCGCCGTCAACTTCGAACGAGCGCTCCCAGGGGCCGACCACGAAGCCGTCGGGTCCGGCGATCTCGAAGGCGTCCACGTAGACGCCGCCCGGACCGCTGACCTTGCGCCAGACCACGAACGGGAACGCGGTGGTGCCGTTGGGGCCCAGGAAGACGACGTCACCCGCGTCGGTCTCGGTTTGCGCCAGGATCGAGTCGGTGACGCGGAAGTCGTGGATGGTCAGCCTCGGCACGATGGTCGCCCCTTTGTGAATCGCGTTCGATTTCGGCGGCGGGATTATATCGGCGCGCATCCCCGGGGGCATCACACGGGTCTGCCGGACCTCTCCGGCGGCTAGAATCCGCGCACGCCTCCGATGAAGGAGCCTTGCCAATGCAGCCGATGCCCGTTCGCACCGGCCCGCCCAGCCGCATGACCCGCGGGCGGCGGACCGGCATCGTGATCCTGCTGATCTTCGGCGCCTTGTTCTACCTGCAGTTCGGGCTGCAGTCGCTGACGATGCACATGCTCCAAGCCGTATCGGTTCTGATCGGCGCGGCGGGACTGGGGTGGGCCGCGGCGGCCGCGATCCGGCGCCGTCCCGCTGCGGGAATCGCGCTTTGGGGCACGATGCCCGCTCTGCTGGTTCACGCGGGCATGACCATCCAAGATTCGGGAGAGCTTCCGTTTTTGATCGGCAGCATTCCCGCCCCGCTGATCGCCGGTGGCGCGCTGCTGATCCGCGCCCGGCGCTAAACGCGACGCTCGCGCTCGTTTCCAGCCCGCTCACCAAACCGAGGGCCGCTGGCCTTGGTCGTGATGAATAGGTCTTACAGGCGGGGCTTGCGGCCTTCGAGGATGCCGCGGTCGGAGAGGAACTCGATCAGGCCGTCGGTTAGCTTGAGCGAGGACAGCTCGCCGACCGGAACCCAGCGCACCTCGGCCGCGTCGTCGCCGGCTTTGATGGCGGTTCCGCGGGGCGTGGCGACGAAGTCCAGGATCACGTAGTGGTAGCTCACCTCGCCGTCGTCGTTGCGCACGATGCGCTCGACCACGCCCAGCAGGCCGTCCACGTCGATGTCGATGCCGGTCTCCTCGCGCACCTCGCGCACGATCGCCTCGTGCATCGACTCGCCCGTCTCGAGCCGGCCGCCCGGAAGCGTCCAGCAGCCCTTGAGCGGCTCGCGGTCGCGCAGCACCATCAGCAAGCGGCCCTTGTCCATCACGATCGCGCCGACGGCGCATAGGGGAGCCGTCATCGTTAGTGATCCGTCGTGGACGAGAACTTGAAGTCGCGGATGCGCAGCGCGGGTGCGCGCGAGCCGCCGAAGAACAGCTCGGAGCTGATCTCGGTCGTGTCGCCGATCGCCTCGACGTTGCGCAGCGCCTCGACGGCGTTTTGCGTGTAGCGCAGGTTACGCACGCCGTGAAGGATCTTTCCGTCCTGCACCAGGAACGTGCCGTCACGGGTCATGCCGGTCAGGATGGCTTCTTTTTCGTGCACGACGTTGGAGTAGTGGAAGCGCGTGACCAGCAGGCCGCGCTCGCAGCCGGCGATCAGGTCGTCGAGCGAATCGGTGCCGGGCTGCATGCGAAGGTTCAGCGGGAACGGCCCGTCCGGGTTGGGGGCGGGCAGGCCGTGGCCGGTGGATTCGCGGCCGCCCCGCTTGGCCGTCTCGCGGTCCCAGACCACGCTCGTGGCGACGCCCCTGTCGATGAGGGTGACCGGCTGCGCGGGCGTGCCTTCGAAGTCAAACGGCAGCCCGAGCGCGTCGGCGGCCAGCGGATCGTCGGTGATCGTGATGCGCTCGTCCATCAGCTTTTGGCCGATCTTGCCGGCCATGAACGAGCGCTCCTCCAGCAGCGACTTGGCCCCGAAGCCGAGCCAGGCCAAAAACTGCATCAGCGTCGAGGTCGCGGCCGGCTCGAGGATGACGGTGTAGGAGCCGGGCCCGACCGGCTGCGGGTTGCGGCCCGCCTCGGCCTTGCGGACCGCGCGCGCGCCGATCGCGGCCGCGTCCAGATCGCTCAGCTTGCCTTCGATCAGCTCGGCATAGCCGCTGGAGTCGGGGCTCATCGCCATCACGCTGACCGCGGCGCGCGTGATGCGCCCGTAGTGGCGCACGCCCGTCGAGGTCGCCACGAGCACCTCGTCGGCGACGGTTTCGACCGCGCCTGCGCCTTCCATGTCGGAGGGAAACTCGTTGAGCGCGAGCGTGACCGCGGCGGCGCGCTCGGCCGGCGAGGTCGCGGCCGTCGCCTCGTCGAACCGCTCGGGAAGCTCCGCGGCCAGCGGGCGCGGCTCGGTGATCCCGGGGAACGCGGCGGTGCGGGGCGTCACGCGTGCGATCGACAGCGCGTTGGCGCTCGCCGCCTCGACACGCTCGCGCTCCAGCGAATGCGTGGTCGCGACGCCGACGCGACATTCGTCGGCGACGGCCATCACGCGGATCTCGACGTCCTCGCGGTGCGTGTTCTGATGGATGCGGCTCGACGCGAAGCGGGTCAGGCCGCCCGCGCTGTGCACCGCGACGACGAGCGTGCCGTCGGCAGCGGAGCGCAGCGCCGGCTCGATCGCGTCGGCTAGCCGGTCCGGTCCGAGAAGGCGGCTCAACCGCGCACTCCCACGTTGACGCCCCGGAAGCGGCCGGGTGAGGTGCCGTGCGCGACACGCGCGGTCTGGCCCGGCTGTCCCTTGCCGCAGTTCGGCGTTCCCCACACGACCCACTCGTCCGGGCCGCCCAGCGCGTCGCACGAAGACCAGAAGTCCACGGTGCGTCCCGCGTAGTTCGGGTTGCGCAGCATCCGGCCGCGTTTGCCGTCTTTGATCTCCCAGGCGATCTCACAGCCGAACTGGAAGTTGACGCGCTTGTCGTCGATCGACCACGACTGGTTGGTGGACATCAAGATGCCGTCGTCGGTGGTGGCGATCATCTCCTCCAACGAGGACGTGCCCGGCTCCAGGTTGATGTTGGTCATGCGGATCAGCGGGATGACGTCCCAGCCGCTGGCGCGCATCGTGCCGTTGGAACGCTCGCCGCCCGTCTCGCCCGCGGTCTCGCGCGAGCTGATGAACTCTTGGAAGATTCCTTCGCGGATGATCGGGATCGTCTGCGCCTCGACGC
>DATLFO010000365.1:0-5968 GCA_035541035.1 Actinomycetota bacterium | reverse complement strand
CGCCTGCTCTTCCGAGACGCGGGCTCTTGCGTCCTCGGCGTCGGCGGCCACCCGCCGCAGCGCCTCCTCGACAGTGGCGCGAGTAGTCCGCAGCCCGAGCGCCCGCTTGGCTCGCTCGAGCAAGCGCTCATCGATCTCGATCGTCGTTCGCCGATTCATATGTACATACTATCAATTCTATATGTATGGATAAACGAGCGCAGCCATTCACGCAGCACGCGTGTCTTTCTGTTGTGAGCACAGAAGATGTGGCGATGACCCTGGAGCAGGCGGGTGTTTCGGGCCGGCTGGGCGAGCTCTACCTCGAGCACGCGCCCGCGACGGCCCGGTTTGCCTACCTGATGACCGGGGACCGGGCGCTGGCGGAGGATCTTGTTCAGGATGCGTTCGCGCGGGTCATCGGGCGGCTGGGGCATCTGCGTGAGGCGAGCGCGTTCCCGGCGTATCTGCGCCGCGCGGTCGTCAACCTGGCGAAGAACCATTACCGCCGCCGCTCGATCGAGCAGGCGTACCTCGAACGCGAAGGCGCGCGCCCGTCCCAGCACATCACCGGCCCTGACCTCGCCGCCGCCGACGCGATGCGTCGCGCCCTGCTGGCGCTGCCCGAACGGCAGCGAGCCGCGATTGCGCTGCGCTTCTACGAAGATCTCAGTGAAGAACAGATCGCCGCCGCACTGGAATGCCGGCCCGGGACCGTCCGGTCGCTGGTCTCCCGCGGCATGGCAACCCTTCGAGAGCAGCTTGGTGGTGACGACGATGCCTAAACCGGTCACGGACGCGCAGATTCGCGTGCTGCTGCGAACGCTCGCCGACGAGATGCCACACGACGCACCCGCACCCGTCGCAGCGGTGCGTCGCGCCCGCGGCCGGCTGGCACGCAACGCGCTCGCGGGGCTGCTTGCCGTCGCCGCGCTCGCGTACGGCGCGATCTCGACGACGTCGCGCATCACGACGCCGAAGCCGCAACCCCCGGCGGTGTCTCCGACCGCGGCCGGCGGCGGAATCTGGACGATGGACGCCCAGGGCAAGAACCTGGTGCGCTTGACCGCGGGCCGCGACGACGCGCCCGCCTGGTCTCCCGACGGCGAGCAGATCGCCTTCGCGCGGGCCGGCAGAGACGGAAAAAGCGCCGTCTGGGTGATGAACGCCGACGGCTCGGACGCGCGCAAGATCATTGACGAAGGATCCAGCCCGGCGTGGTCCGCGGACGGCACGCGGATCGCCTTCGAGGTTCTTCTGAACGACCGGTGGACGATCTTTTCGGTGGCACGGGACGGCTCCGACGATCGCCTGATGACCGAAGGACGGTTCCCGGCGTTTTCGCCCGACGGAACGCGCTTCGCATACGAGCTCGGCGATGAGCGACGCCTGTTCCTCGGGACGCTGGGCCCGGATGGCCTGTCCAGGAGCGCCGGCCGCGTGGACACGCCGGGGGAAGCCGGACTGCCGTTGTTCCTCGGCAACGACCGGCTCGCGTTCTACGACATCGCCGAGCGCGTCTATCGCGTCCTCGACATTCGAACCGGCGGCCATACACGCCTGCACAATGCCGACGGCGATGCCTCGCCGCGGCGCCGCCCCGGCCTCGGCCCGAACGGCAGCATCGTCTTCACCCACGGCTCGAACACAGTCGTCGGCGCGTTCACAGCGACGCCATCAGAGATCGATCTCGACGGAACGCGACTCACGTACGATCCGTCGATCCACGACGGGTTCCCGTCGTGGAGTCCCAAGGCGAAACGTTTCGTGTTGACGCGCACGGTCGATCCCGGCACTGCGGTCTTCGTGATGGACGCCGACGGATCGAACGTGTCGCGGCTGACCGAGGGCACGCGGATCGACGGGGGCCCGGTCATGTCGCCCGACGGCACGAAGATCGCGTTCGCGAGCACACGTGACGGATACGCGGCGATCTATGTGATGGCCGCCGACGGAGGCGACCAGCGAGCCGTCACCTTGTCGGTCAACGGCCACGTTCGTCCGATCTGGACCCCCGATAGCTTGAGCCTGTACGTGATGAACCTGACCGACGGCATCGCCGCCGGCATCGGAAAGACCGTTCCGTCGATGTCCACGGTCAGCACGATCGTCGAACCCGAGCCACACATGAGCCCGATCACGCTGTCCGCGGACGGGACCAGACTGGCGTACTCCTACGGTACGGACGAATCAACGAGAACACTGGTTGTTGCCACGTCCGACGGGGTCATGGAGCGCGGGGTCGTGTCCGGCGGGGTCAAGGCCGCGGCGTGGGGTCCTGCCGAGCAGATCGCCTTCACCGACGGCACGCGGCTTTTCGTCATCAACGCCGACGGATCGGGCCGCCGCGCGCTCAGCTCGTATGCGGGCGAAAACGTTGCCGGCCTGTGGTGGGGAACAGGTGGCGAGATCCTGTTCACCAGCAGCGGAGACATCCGCGCGATGAACCCGGCGACGGGCGCCGTGCGCACCATCGACCTTCCGGGCACGCAATACAACCCGAGCTGGACCCCCGACGGCCGCATCCTGTTCAACGGCGAGCAGTAGCGCCGGACGCACCGCCGGCGGTCTCGTAGCCAAGATCCTCGGCAGCACGAACTCGCGCCGCCAAAGCCGAGATGCTGCGAGCGGTGCGAAAGAGCAGCCGATTCGTTCCATGGACGGGACCCCGGATCGCAGCGGTCGGTTCGTTTGTTTCAACCGCACGCGAGCGTCGCTACTTACCGGCGGGTAGGCGAAGCCGCGATCCCCAAAAATGGCTTCGCTACGCCGATGATCTGATCGGGTGCGATCACTCCGATCGTCCGCGAGTCGGTGCTCATCGGAGCGTTGTCACCGATCAGCTCGACACCGGAGTCGTCGATCCGCGCGACTCGCTTGACGATCTCCAGGCCATCGTCTCGGCGAGCTACGACGATGTCCCCAACCCTGGGTTTGGCCTTCAGCGACACGATCAGCCAATCTCCCGGCCGCAAGGTCGGCAGCATGCTGGGGCCCTGAACTTTGACGGGGATATAGCGGCGGCTCAGCCACAGGGCCGCCCCGGCCGCGACCCCGAGGCCGGCAGCCCATCCGAGCACAGGATGCTTCACCACGGCGCGCGATGGTATACCAACAGCAAAGAAGGAGGGAGATGTCTATGGCTCTTCGCGATTGGATCTCGCCGCGGACGGTGCACGCGCACTGCGACCTTCCGTGCGGCGTGTACGACCCGGCGCAGGCTCGCATCGAGGCCGAGTCGGTCAAGGCGATCATGGAGAAGCACAACGGAAGCGACGACGCGCAGTTCAAGGCGCGGGCGATCGGCATCAAGGAAGACCGGGCCGAGATGGTCAAGCACCACCTGTGGGTGCTGTGGACCGACTACTTCAAGCCCGAGCACCTCGACAAGTATCCGAACCTGCACCAGCTCTTCTGGGATGCCACCAAAGCGGCCGGCCAGGCCAAGAAGTCCCTCGACCCGGCCGACGGCCAGAAGCTGCTCGACCTGATCAACGAGATCGACAAGATCTTCTGGGACTCCAAGAAGTAGCGATCATCATCACGCTGAGGGGCTCCGGATGACGGGGCCCCTCGCGTCTTGTTCGCGTTACCGCCACAGGCGCGAGACGCCTTTCCGCTCCCGTCCGGGACCAATATCGACACTCCGCAGAAGGACCCTCGTCCGGCGTCTCGTGCCGCCGCGGCGATTTCCGTGTCGTGTCCGGGAGTCCATCCCGCTACGCCTTCGAGGAACATCTCGACGGGAGCGTGCGGATCCGCGCGACGCTCGAAGGAGAACAATTCGACGTGCTGTTCACGCCGGGTGTGGACTTCTTCGGCCCCATGGGCGTTGGCGGCAGCATCGGATGCGGCCCCGACAACCCGGGAATCGGCCCCGCCGTATCCGGGCCACCATATGAGGCAACCGGACGCGGCTTTGGGGTCGAGATCGGCGAGGTCTATCGCGCAACGTCGGCCCTGCAGCCGACGCTGTGCCCTCTGGATCCGATTCGCCGCCCTTAGCGGGCCGGCTTCTGCTGCTTGTCGTCTTTGCGGTGGAAGCGCAGCGTCTTTCCGGGGCGGCCCAAGATGTAGCCGATCACTCCGCCGATCACGGCGCAGACCAGCATGATCCAAATCAGCCGCGGGCTGCTCTGCACGAAGATGAAATCAACGGGAGCGGGCTGCGAGTTCTGCACGACGAAGATCGCGAACAGCACGACGAGCGTGGCGAGGGCACCCAGTTTGATCGCTCGCCGGCGGCGTTCGGCCGCGATCACGCGCAGATGCTGCTGATCTTGCTCGGCGTCGCGCTGTCCCGCAGTCGTCGGCGTTTGCGGCGTGCGGGCACCGTCGGGTTCGGACATCGCCACGATCATCACCACTTTCGCTCGTCGAACCTTGCTTCTCTACCCTACCTGCCCACGAACGAGCGCGATATGGCCCGGAATGGCCAAATGCGGCTTTTACAGATGCTCGGCCTTCCAGGCGTCGAGCATCGCATAGGCCTCGTCCTTCGAATATTCGCCGCGATCCAGGCGGATCTCGAGCAGATGATCCAAGGCACGACCGACCGCGGGACCCGGCGGCACCGCCAGATACTGCATGACCTCGTGGCCGTTGAGCGGCGGACGGATCCGCTTCAGATCCTCCTGCGACGCCAGCTCGGCGATGCGCGACTCGAGCTGGTCCATCGCATCCGACAGCCGCTTGGCTTTGAGCGCGTTGCGGGTGGTGCAGTCGGCGCGCACCAAACGGTTGAGCCGGTCCAGCAGGCCGCCGGCGTCGCGCACGTATCGCCGCACGGCGCTGTCGCTCCAGCCCATCCGGAACGTGTGGAACCGCAGATGCATCTCGACGAGCGCGGCGCAGTCGTCCACGAACTCGCCCGGATAGCGCAGCGCGCGCAGCCGTTTGGCGGTCATCTGCGCGCCGACGACCTCGTGATGGTGGAACGTGACCTTGCCCTTGTCGAAGCGGCGCGTCGCGGGTTTGGCGATGTCGTGCAGCAGGCCGGCCATGCGCAGCAGCACGTCGGGCTGCTGCTCGGGATCGCCGGCGGCCAGCTTGTCCACGACCGCGAGCGTGTGGCGATACACGTCCTTGTGCCGGTGAACCGGATCCTGCTCCAGCTTCAACGCCGGCAGCTCGGGCAGGAACAGGTCGCACAGTCCCGCCGACGTCGCTAGATCCAGGCCGATCGAGGGCTTGGGCGCCGCGAGCAGCTTCGACAGCTCGTCGCGGATCCGCTCGGCCGACACGATCTTCAGGCGCGCGCGCTGCGCGGTCATCGCTTCGACCAGCTCGGGCACCGGCACACAATCCAAAACAGCCGCGAACCGCGCCGCGCGCAGCATGCGCAGCGGATCGTCGCTGAACGACACCTCCGGCGCGAGCGGCGTGCGCAGCACTTTCGCGGCCAGGTCGCCGATGCCGCCGTGTGGATCGACCAGCGCGCGTTCGGGCAGCCGCAGCGCCATCGCGTTGATCGTGAAGTCGCGCCGCGCCAGATCCGCTTCGATCGTCGAGACCGTCTCGATCAGCGGCTTGCGCGAATCTTCGCGGTACTTCTCGCCGCGGAAAGTCGTGATCTCCAAGCGATGACCGCGCCGCGCGACGCCGACGGTGCCGAACTCGATGCCGGTCAGCCAGGTCGCATCCGCCCAGCCGCGCACGACCTCCAAGATCTCGTTCGGCTTCGCGCTGGTCGCAAAATCCAGATCGTCGTGCAGGCGGCCCAGAACCGCGTCGCGCACGCTGCCGCCGACCAGATACAGCTCGAAGCCCTGCTTGACGAAGCGATGGGCAAGCTCGGCCACCTCTTGTGGCAGATGGATCATCTCGCGCAGGCGCGCCGCGATCTCGGGAGCGGTCACCGCCCCAGAATATCGGCCCCGCGCCGCGAGACGCCGCCCATAACCCCTGGACCCCTGTGCAACCAAGTTGCATGGACTCGCCGGGACGCATTCATGCAACTTGGTTGCACAGGGGTCCAGGGGTTATGGGC
>DATLFO010000364.1:0-15831 GCA_035541035.1 Actinomycetota bacterium | reverse complement strand
TCGTCGAGGCGGTCACCGCCTCGACGATGGGCGCGTCCGCGCCGGCCAGCCATGCGCCCAAATGGCACGACGTTGCCAGAAGCGCCGCGGTCTTTCGCTTGATCGTCTCGAGGTACCGGCCGACGTTCTGATCGGGCGAGCCGGTGTGCTCGGATTCCATGATCTGACCCTCGCACACGTCGGCGATGGTATCGGCGAGCACGCGCGACGGGTATGTTCCCAGATCCGCTGCGATGGCCGACGCGCGGGCAAACAGCCAATCCCCCGCGAGGATCGCGACCCGGTTGTCGAAGCGCGCGTTCGCGCTGGGCCGGCTGCGGCGCACCGCGGCCTCGTCCATCACGTCGTCGTGGTAGAGCGTGGCCAGGTGGGTCAGCTCGATCGCCACGCCACAGGACGCGACCGCCTTCGCGTGCGAGTCGTATTCGCCGGCACGCCCGCACAGCAGCGTGAGCATCGGCCGGAAGCGCTTGCCACCGCTCGCCAGCACGTGCCCGGCCGCGTCGCGCACCAGCGGCTGCGCCGACTCGACCGCGGCGCGCAGCCCGGCCTCGACTCCGTCGAGCTCGGAGCGGATGTCGAGCTCGAGCCCGGCGAGCGGATCGGCGTTGGTCACGGCATCACCGAGCCGAGGAAGACCGACGCGCCGCGCGCGAGGTCGAGCAGCTCTTGTGGCCAGACGCCGAAGGCGATCGTCGCGGCGGCCCCGACGGCGAGCCCGGCCGTCAGCACCGGCGTGGGCCTGACGCCGTGCTCGGCGGCGTCCGGCTCCTGCATCCACATCAGCACGATCAGCCGGAGATAGAAGAACGCCGCGACCACGCTGGTGAGCAGGCCGGCGACGACCAGCGCGACCTCGCCGGACTCGACGGCCGCTTGAAAGATGAAGAACTTGCCCATGAAGCCCGCCGTCGGCGGGATCCCGGCGAGCGAGAGCAAGAACAGCGTCATGGCCCCGGCGAAGGCAGGCGAGCGGCGGCCGATGCCTTGCCATGCGTTCATCTCGAGCCGCTCCCGGCCCCGCACCGCGGTGGCGAGAACGACGCCGAAGGCGCCCATGGTCGCGATCGCGTAGACGGCCATGTAGAACAGCGTGCTCGAGGTGCCGTCCCGGCTCGCCGCGACCACTCCGACCAGCAGGTAGCCGGCGTGCGCGATCGACGAATACGCGAGCATGCGCTTGACGTCGGTCTGCACGATTGCAACGACGGATCCGAGCGCCATCGACGCGACCGCGATGACCCACAGCAGCGGCTGCCAGTCCCATTCGAGCGGACCGAATCCCACCAGGAACACCCGAAGCAGGGCGATGAGCGCGGCAGTCTTGGTGCCGGCGGCCATGAAGGCCGTCACCGGCGTGGGCGCGCCCTCGTACACGTCGGGTGTCCACATATGGAAGGGAACGGCGGCCATCTTGAACCCGAGGCCGGCGGCGATGAAGGCGAACGCGAGGAACGACAAGCGGGGCGGCGCGGCCGAGATCGTCTCACTGATGCGCGCGATGTTGGTGGTGGCCGTCGCGCCGTACGCGAGCGCGATGCCGTACAGCAGGAACGCGCTCGCGAACGCGCCCAGCAGGAAATACTTCAACGCCCCCTCTTGGCTCTTGTCGTCGCGACGCGCAAGCGCCGTCATGACGTACAGGGCGAGCGAGAGCACCTCCACCGCAAGAAAGACCATCAGCAGATCGTTCGCGGACGCCAGCAGGACCATGCCCGCCGTCGCGAACATCAGCAGCGGATAGAACTCCGGCCGGTGGATTCCCCGGGCCGACAGGTACTCGTAGGCGAAGAGGATCGCGAGCGCCGCCGCGCCGATCAGGATCATCGAGCCGAAGATCGCGACGCCGTCTGCGGCGACCGCGCCCTGCATGCCCACGGTCTGGCGCTCGTTGAGGTCGAAGTTGAACCATGCCGCGGCGCCGAGCGACGCCAGGCAGACGCCCACGAGCACGCCTTTGTGGATCCGGCGGCTCACGGCCACGAGCATCAACGTAGCCACGCCGCCGCCCGCCAGAGCGAGAATGGGAGCGATCGCCCGCCAGGCGATCTCGGGCGTCGGCATCTAGCGTCCCTCCCCCGTCGTGGCGGGCGCGGGCTCGATCACCGTCGTGGTGGCGGGCGCAACCGCGGGCGAGGTCACCCGCGCGCGCACCCGGTCCAGCGCCGGGGCCATCCGGTCGAGCACGGGCTTGGGGAACAGGCCCAGCAGCAGGATGCCCGCAAGGACCGGAGCGAGCACCACGATCTCGCGCACCGACAGGTCACGGATCATCGAGTTCTCCGGATTGGTGATCGGGCCGTTGAACACCCGCTGATACATCCACAGCAGATACACCGCTCCGAGCACCATACCCGCGGCCGCGATCGCGGCCCACGGCTTGGACTCGACGAAGGTGCCGAGCAGGATCAGGAACTCGCCTACGAAGCCGTTGAGGCCGGGCAGCGCGAGCGAGGACATCGCGACGAACAAAAAGACCCCCGCGTAGACCGGGATGACCTTGGCGATCCCGCCGTAGTCGGAGATCTGACGCGTATGCCGCCGTTCGTAGAGCATGCCCACGAGCAGGAACAGCGCGCCGGTGGACAGGCCGTGGTTGATCATCTGGATGGTGCCGCCCTGCATGCCTTGCGCCGTGAAAACGAAGATGCCGAGCACCACGAAGCCGAGATGACTTACGCTCGAATACGCAACGAGCCGCTTCATGTCCCGCTGCATGATCGCCACGATCGCTCCGTAGATGATGCCGGTCAGCGCCAGCGCGACGACCCACGGAACCGCTTCCTTGGCGGCCTGCGGGAATAGCGGGATCGCGAAGCGCAAGAAGCCGTAGCCGCCCATCTTGAGAAGCACCGCGGCCAGCATGACCGAGCCGGCGGTCGGCGCTTCGGTGTGCGCGTCGGGCAGCCAGGTGTGCAGCGGGAACAGCGGGATCTTGATGGCGAAGGCGGCGAAGAACGCGAGGAACAGCCACCGCTGCAGGCCCAGCGAGAACGACACCGTCTGGATCTGCTCGAGGTCGAAGGTGCCCACACCGAGCGCGGCCTTGGCCTGGAAGTAGGTGACGAGAATGCCGGCGAACATGAGCAGCCCGCCCAGCAGCGTGAAGATGAAGAACTTCACCGCGGCATAGACACGCTGCTCGTAGCCCCAGTAGCCGATCAGGAAGTACATCGGGATGAGCATGCCGTCCCAGAAGGCGGTGAACAGCAGCAGGTCCAGAGATAGGAACACGCCGAGCACGCCGGTCTCGAGCGCGAGCAGCAGCGCGCAGAACAGCTTCGGGTTGCGGTCTTCCTTCCAGGACGCGAGCACGCTGATGGGGACCAGGAACGTGGTCAGCAAGACCAGGAACAGCGAGATGCCGTCCACGCCGATCTTGTACGAGGCGCCGATCGACCGGATCCACCAGCGGTCCTCGACCAACTGATAGCCGGGCGCCGCGGCGTCGAAGCGCGCCAGCACCGCGAGCGCGAGCCCGAACGAGGCCAGCCCGACCATGATCGCCCACGCCTTGACGGCGGTGTTGCTGCGCTTGGGAAACAGCGCGAGCGCGAGCGCGCCGGCGAGCGGCAGCCAGATGAGCGTGCTCAGCATCGCCGCATCACCTCGCCCTCGCCACGAGCAGGATTCCCAGGACAACGACGCCGCCGAGCACGCCGACGGCGTACGAGCGCACCAGGCCGGTCTGAAGCTTGCGGCCCAGGACCGCGAGCGCGCCCACGCCGTGCGCGATGCGGCTGACCGTTCCGTCGATCACCCGCCGGTCGATAACGAATGCCGCCGTGGCGGCGACCGCCTTGCCGAGGCCGGTGAACAGGAACTGGTAGATCTCGTCGACGAAGAACTTGTTGCGGCTCGCCTTCCACGCCAGCGTCGGGCTCTGGCGGCGCCGCTCCCACGGGAAGCCGCCGAGATACATGAACCCCGCCAGCCCGAGCCCCGCGACGCCGGCCGCGGTGGCAACGGTGCCGAGCACCAGCTCGCTCGGCATGGTCTCTTGCTCGACCGGGTGCACCTCGCCCTCGGCGTCGATCGTGCAGATGGGGACGGCGGTCTGCTCGGTTGCGTGTGCCTCGTCGTGCACGCCGCACACCGCCGGAGCCACGAAACGGTGGAAGCCGCCGTGATGCACGGTCGCGCCGAGCCAGCCCGCACCGGCCGCCGCGATGGCCAGCAGCGCCAGCGGCCAGACCATGACCGCGGGTGACTCGTGCGGATGAACGCCCTCGGCAAGCCGGCTGCGGCCGAAGAACGTCAGGAACACCAACCGCGACATGTAGAAGCCGGTCAGGAAGGTGGCCACCAACGCGGCGATCCACAGCGCGGTGTTCCCGCTGCCGTAGATGCCCGCGAGAATCTGATCCTTCGAGAAAAACCCGCTGAGCCCGGGGAACCCCACGATGGCGAGCCAGCCGATCACGAACGTCCCGGCCGTCCAGGGCATCACCGTGCGGAGGCCGCCCATCTTGGTGATGTCGGTCTCGTCGTCGAGGCCGTGCATCACGCTGCCCGCCCCGAGGAACATCAGCGCCTTGAAGAACGCGTGCGTGACCAGGTGGAAGATCGCGGCGGTGTAGGCGCCGACGCCCAGGGCCATGAACATGAACCCGAGCTGGCTCACCGTCGAATAGGCCAGCACGCGCTTGATGTCGTCCTGGGTCAGGGCGATCAGGGCGGCGAGCAACGCGGTCGCGAGCCCGACCCAGGCGACCACGTTCATCGCCACGGCCGACTCGGCGAAGATGGGATGCATCCGGCCGACCATGTAGACGCCCGCGGTGACCATGGTCGCCGCGTGGATGAGCGCCGAGACCGGCGTCGGGCCCTCCATCGCGTCGGGCAGCCAAACGAAGAGCGGGATCTGCGCGCTCTTGCCGGCGGCGCCGGCGAACAGCAGCAGAGCGATTGCGGTGGCCGCGCCGGCTCCGAGCGCGCCGGACTCGCTCAAAACCTGCGAGAAGTCCAAGGTGCCGAAGTGGACGAAGATCAGCATGATGCCCAAGGCCAGGCCCACGTCGCCCACGCGGTTGGTGATGAACGCCTTCTTGGACGCGAGGCCCGCGCCCGGCCGTTCGGTCCAAAACCCGATGAGCAAGTAGGAGCACAGGCCGACCAGCTCCCAGCCGACGTACATGATCAGCATGTTGTTCGCCATCACCAGAACGAGCATCGAGAAGGCGAACAGGTTGAGATAGGCGAAGAATCGCGACTCTCGATCGTCGCCGCGCATGTAACCGATCGAATACAGGTGGATCAGAGATCCCACGCCGGTCACGACCAGGATCATGATCACGCTCAGCGGGTCGATCCGGTAGTCGAGCGCGACCTCGAAGTTTCCGGCCTTGATGAACGTGTAGAGGGTGCCGGTGTGCAGCCGTTCGGCGGCCGGCATCGACACGAGCTTGAAGAACGTCCAGAGCCCGATGGTGAACGAGCCGGCCATCATGACGGTCGCGATGCCGCCCGCGGCCTTGGTCATGCGCCGCCCCAGGAACAGCAGCAGGACCGCACCGAGCAGCGGAAGGCCCGGGATGAGCCAGGCGGCCTCGAAAACGCCGGACGAGGTCATCCGTGCATCTCCCGCACGTCGTCGATCGACACGGTGCGCTTGCGCCGGAAGATCGACACGATCAGCGCGAGACCGACCACGGCCTCCGCGGCCGCGACGATCATCACGAAGAAGGCGATCACCTGGCCGTCGAGGTGGCCGTGCATCCGAGCGAACGTGACCAAGGTCAGGTTCACCGCGTTGAGCATGAGCTCGATGGACATGAACACCACGATGGCGTTCCGCCGCGCGAGCACACCGACCACGCCGGTGGCGAACAGCAGGCCGGCGAGCGCGAGGTATTGCGCGGGCAGGATCACGGCGCCTCCTCCACATGGTCCGGGGGAGAGGCGGCCGCGAGGGAAACGGCCTCCGGCTCGGCGGCCGGTTGCGCCGGCGCTGCCCCCGGCTCGATCTCCTCGTCATCGGGGTCGTCCCCGGGGCGGCGCCCGATGACGATCGCGGCGATCGCCGCGACGATCAGGAGCAGCGAGGTGATCTCGAACGGCCAGAGGTACTCGGTGAACAGCACCCGGCCGATGGCCTCGACGTTGCCGCCGGTGTTGGCCGCCCCCAGCCCGCGGAAGTCGGCGGCGCTGAGCGCCGTGCGAATGGTGAACACGATCAGGCCGGCGAGTCCGATGCCGAGCAGAACGGCCGTCGTTCGCTGGCCCTTTATTCGCTCGGCGAGGTCCTCTTCCTTGTCGGCGATGAGCATGATCACGAACAGGAACAGGACCATGATCGCGCCGGCGTAGACGATGATCTGCACCGCGGCCAGGAAGTCGGCGTCGTTGACCACGTAGAAGACGGCGAGAGTGAAGAAGTTGATCACGAGCAGCATGGCCGAGTGCACCGTGTTCCGGGCCAGCAGCATGGCGATGGCGCTGCCGAGTGAGACCGGCGCGACGATCCAGAAGATCCACTGCTCCATCAGCGGGCCCCCCCGTCGTCACCCTCGGGCGTACGCGCGGCTCGGTCGGCGCTGGTGAGCTTGGGCGTCTCGGCGTACCCGCCGTAGTAGTCGATGCCGCGAGCGGCGATCTCGGCGTCGGTGAACGGCGGCTCCTTGGTGGCTTTGGGGGGAAGCGGGGCCATGAGACGATCCTTGGTGTAGATGAGGTTCTCGCGGGTCGCGTCGGCGATGAAGTCCTCGTTGGTCATCGTCAGGGCGCGCGTGGGGCACGCCTCGATGCACAGGCCGCAAAAGATGCAACGCAGGTAGTTGATCTGGTAGTCGGACGCGTACCGCTCCCCGGGGGAGTAACGCAGCTCCACGGTGTTATCGGCTCCCTGCACGAAGATCGCGTCGGCCGGGCACGCCCAGGCACACAGCTCACAGCCGATGCACTTCTCGAGGCCGTCTTCGTAGCGGTTGAGCTGATGGCGGCCGTGATACCGGGGCGCGTACTCCTTCTGGACCTCGGGGTACTGGTAGGTGACGGGCTTCTTGAGCGCATGCTTGGCGACGGTGAACATACTGCGGAGGAACTCAGCGACGGCCACGAGTGCCACCTCCCAGCATTCGCTCGCCGGCCGCGCGCAGCGCGGCGCGGCGCCTGGTCGTGTTTCGCGTGACGCGCGCGGCGAAGATCAGGAACAGCACGCTGAAGATCACGGCCGTCCACGCCGACAGCGTCGTCCGGTCGACCTCGCGGGGGAGCTGGACCATCACCGCGGTGATCATCACCCACACCAGACCGGCCGGCAGAAGCACACGCCACCCGAACCGCATCAGCCGGTCGTAGCGGATGCGGGGAAACGTCGCGCGCACCCACATGAACAAAAAGATCAAGAACCCCGTCTTTCCGAGGAACCACAGCACACCCCACAGCGGCTCGAGGAACGGCGGGTGAATGCCGCGCCATCCACCCAGGAACAGCGTGACCGCGATCGCCGACGTCGTGATGATGTGGACGTACTCGGTCATCATGAACATCGCGAACTTAATGCCGGAGTACTCGGTGTGATAGCCGCCGACGAGCTCGGTCTCGGCTTCCGGCAGGTCGAACGGAGCGCGGTTGGCCTCGGCGAAGCCGGCAATCATGAACAGCAGGAACGCCGGAAGCTGCGGGCCGACGAACCATCGTGGGATCACGTACAGATAGGTTCCTGCTTGCAGGTCCACGATCTCCCGCGTGGACATCGTTCCCGCCCACATCACCACCGCGAGTACGGCCAGGCCCATGCCCATCTCGTAGGACAGGGTCTGCGCGCTCGCTCGAACGGCACCGAGGAGCGGATACGCGCTTCCCGACGCCCAGCCGGCGAGCATGACGCCGTAGACCATCAGCGAACCCATCGCGAGGAAGAACAAGACCCCGACGTTGAGGTCGGTGAGCTGCAGCTGGATCGTGCGGCCTCCAATCGTGATTCCCGGGCCGAGCGGGACGATCGCGAACGCCATGAACGCCGGGACCAGCGACACCATCGGCGCGAGCCCATAGATCGGACGGTCCGCGTTGGCCGGATGGATGTCCTCTTTGAAGAACAGCTTCACGCCGTCGGCCAGCGACTGGAGCAGCCCGAACGGGCCGACCCGGTTCGGGCCGATGCGCTGCTGCATAACCGCCACAACGCGACGCTCGGCCCAGATCGTCATCATGACCTGCACGAGCAGGAAGCCGAAGATCACGGCCGTCTTGGCCACGACAATGGCGACGTCGAGCCAGTCCATCCCTACGCCCTCCCCACCGTGACGAAGCCCGCGGACGGATCGGCGATGTCGGCGATCCGCAGGCCGGGCTGATCGGCGGGCACGAACACCGCACCTTCGGAGACGGATCGCCCGACACGCGCAACGGCCGTGCCGCTCCCTCGCGGCCCGGTAACGGTGACCGTGTCGCCGTCGGTGATGCCCAGCCGGGTCGCGTCGGCGGGATGAAGCTCGACGAACGGCGGCGTTACGACGGTCTTGAGCTCGTCGGCCCCCGCCATCATGGTGCCGCTGTCGCGCAGCAGCCGGTAGGTGACGAGGGCAAAGCCCTCGCCGGCCGGCAGTGCCGCACCGGGCGCGTCGACCGCGACGCGCGCGACGGGATCGCGCCGCAAGGCCTGCATCTCGCGGCGCAGCTCGTCCAGAGTCCGCGGGAACGCGACGTGGAGCTCGGCGGCGATGCGGCCGAGGATCTCCCAATCGGGCGAGGAAAGGCCTGCGGGATCCACCGCCGGAAGGAATGCTTGCGCGCGACCCTCCCAGTTGCTGCGCGTGCCCTCGCGCTCGGGCATCGCCGCGACGGGAAGGATCACGTCGGCGCGCTCGGTCGAGGGCGTCATAAACATGTCGAGCGCGATGACGAACGAATGCGCGTCGAGGCCGCGGGCGGCGGCCGCCGGATCCAGGCCGTCCGAGACCGGATCCACTCCGGCCATCAGCAGCACGCCCTGCGAGGAGGACAAGATCTGCGGCATGGGCCGCCCGGCCCCGTCCGGCAGCGTGGTGGCCCAGACCCGCTCGACGTCGGCGGCCTGGCCGGTTCGGCGGCCGCCGGGAAGCAGCATCGGATGCAGACCCGCCCACACGGCGCCGTAGGCGCCGCCCTTGCGCGGAACCCAGCCGAAGGACGCGCCGGTGCGCACGCCGAGATTCCACAGCGCGCTCATGGCGCCCGGCCCCAGCCGGTCGCCGCACAGGATCACGGCACGGTCGCCGGCGGCTTCGACGGCGGCGGCGATCTGCTCGACCGCGCCGGCCTCTTCGCCGGGCTTCGTCAGGACGGACAGGCCGCCGAGCCGGGAGAGCGGCGTGCGGCGTGCGTTGACCTCGAGCACCTTCGCGCCGGCGCGCGCGGCCTTCTTCACGCGCAGGAAGACGATCGGGGACTCCTCGTAGAGATCAATGCCCGCGACCAGGATCACGAGCGCCTCGTCGATCGATCGGTTCGTCGCCGACTCGCTCGCCACGGCCGCGGCGATCACCGCGTCGTGCTCGGCGCTTTCGTGGCCGAGGCGGTGATCGACGTCGTTGGTCTGCAGCACCGTGCGCGCGAAGCGCGAAAGCGCGTACGCATCCTCGTCACACAGGTTCTGGCCCGCGAGCACGCCGACCGGCGCGCCCTCGGCCTTGGCGGACTCGATACGGCCCGCCGCGACGCGGATGGCCTCCGCCCACGAAACGGCGACCCACTCGCCGTCCTTTTTAATCATCGGCTCCGTTATGCGATCCGGCGACGAGACATACTCGTGCCCGAAGCGGCCCAGATCGCAGGACCACGCGTCGTTGACGTTCGGGTTCTCCCCGGCGAGCACGCGCACGATCTGGCCGCGCCGTTCCTGGATCGTGAGCGAGCATCCCGACGCGCACAGGTTGCAGACGCTCGGGGACGAGGTCATGTCGAACGGCCGCGCCCGGAAGCGGAAGTTGCGCGAGGTGAGCGCGCCGACCGGACAGATCTGAATCACGTTCCCGCTGAAGTTGGACTCGTAGGGATCGTCTTCGAAGATCGCGACCTGTTCGAGCGCGCCGCGTTCGAACAGCTCGATGAACGGATCGCCGCTGATCTCGTCGGCGAAGCGGGTGCAGCGCGCGCACAGCACGCAGCGTTCGCGGTCCAGGTACACGAGCGGGTTCACCGGCACCGGCTTGACGAAGCGGCGCTTGACGTCGGTGAAGCGCGAGCGGCCCGGCCCGTAGGCGAGCGTCTGGTCCTGCAACGGACACTCGCCACCCTTGTCGCACTGCGGACAGTCGAGCGGATGGTTGATCAGCAGGAACTCCAGCACGCTCTCCTGCGCGTCCTGCGCGACCTCGGAGGTGAACTGGGTCTTGACGACCATGCCGTCGGTGCACATGGTGGTACACGACGTGAGCGGCTTGCGCTGGCCTTCGATCTCGACCATGCACTGGCGGCAAGCACCCAGCGGCGCGAGATACGGGTGGTCGCAGAAGCGCGGCACGTAGATGCCGAGTTGCTCGGCCGCGCGAATGACGAGCGTGCCTTCCGCGACGTTGATCTCGCGACCGTCGATGGTGAGGGTGACCTGCTTATCGCTCAAACGGACACCCCTTCTTCTTGATGTGCTCGCGGGCCTCGGACTCGAAGATTTTGATCGAGCTGATCACGGGCGCGGTTGCGAAGTCGCCGAGCGCGCAGAACGTGCGGCCGCCGATGTTGCCCTGCACGTCCATCATGATCGCCAGGTCCTCGTCGCGGCCCTGGCCGGTCTCGAGGCGCACGAACATCTGCTCGAGCCAGTAGGTGCCTTCACGGCAGGGCGTGCACTTGCCGCAGGACTCGTGCGCGTAGAAGTGCGTGAATCGCAGCATCGAGCGCAGGATGCAGGCATCCTCGGCCCAGACCATCATGGCCCCGGTGCCCAGCAGCGACCCCGCGGCCTGCACTGATTCCCAGTCCATGCTCACGTCGAGCTTGTCGGCGCCGAAGATCGGCGTGGACGACGCGCCGCCGGGCGTGAACGCCTTGAGCTTCTTGCCGCCGCTCACACCGCCGGCGAGCTCTTCGATCAGCACGCGCGCGGTGGTGCCGAACGGCACCTCGTAGTTGCCCGGCCGCTCGACGTCGCCGGAGAGGCTGAACATCTTCGTGCCCGGGGCCTTCTCGGTGCCGATGCCGCGGAACCAGTCGGATCCCTTCTCGATGATGTGGGGCACGCAGGCGAGCGTCTCGACGTTGTTGATGACGGTGGGACGCTGATACAGGCCCTTCTGCGCCGGGAACGGCGGCCGAAGCCGCGGCTGGCCGCGGTAGCCCTCGAGCGACTCCAGCAGCGCGGTCTCTTCGCCGCAGATGTAGGCACCCGCACCGCGGTGCACGATCATGTCAAGGTCGTAACCGCTGCCGAAGATGTCGCGGCCGAGCACGCCCTTGTCGTAGGCCTCGGCGACCGCGCGCTCCATCTGCCGCGCGGCGTAGCCGAACTCGCCACGCACGTAGATGTACATCTCGCGACAGCCGATGGCGTACGACGCGATCGCCATGCCTTCGATGACCGAGTGCGGATCGCGCTCCATCAGCTCGCGGTCCTTGAACGTGCCGGGCTCCCCCTCGTCGGCGTTGCAGACCAGATAGGTCGGCGTGTCCTCGCGGTTGATGAAGCCCCACTTCATGCCGGTGGGAAAGCCGGCGCCGCCGCGGCCGCGCAGGCCCGAGGTTTTGATCGTCTCGACGATGTCGGCCGGGTCCATCCCGAGCGCCTTCTTCATGGCTTCGTAGCCGCCGGAATCCGTGTAGCCGTCGTAGCGATCGGCGCCTTCGGTGTCGAAGCGCGCGGTGAGGATCTTCATCTCGGCCGTCATGCGCCGGCCTCCTCGCGATCCTTCTGGTTGAGGCCGGCAAGCTCGCGGTGCGTTTCGTCGTGCGGCGCCGGCACGTCGCCGCGTGCGGGCTTCGGCGGCGTCTCGCCGGCGCGCAACGCGCGGATCAGCTCCACCGCCGACTCGGGCGTGAGGTTCTCGTAGTTCTCGTAGTTGATCCCGACCACCGGAGCGCCGTCGCAGATGCACAGGCACTCGACCTCTTCGATCGAGATCATGCCGTCCTCGGTCGTGCCACCGTTGCCGATCCCGCACTCCTGCTGGATGGCGTCCCGGATCTGATTGGCGCCGCGCAGCGCGCACGGCGGTTGTGTGCACACGCTGACCAGCCAGCGGCCCATCGGCTCACGCTTGTACATCGTGTAGAAGGTCGCGACGGCGGTCACTTCGGCCGGCGTCAGGCCGAGCATCTGCGCGATCTCACGAACCCCTTCCCGGGACACGAAGCCGTGATCCGCCTGCACCAGATAGAGCATGGGCAGCAAGGCGCTTCGCGGCTCCGGATAGCGCGCCATCAGCCGCTGCGCCTCGGCGCGCGCGTGTTCGCTCAGCGGCGGCCGCGGCGGGCCGGGAAGACGCGGCACGCCCAGGATGCGCGTTCCTTCGTTCATCGGTCGACCCCTCCCATCACCGGGTCGAGCGAGGCGATCGACGCGATCGCATCCGCGATGAGGCCGCCCGTGACCAGATGCGGCGTGGCCTGAAGGTTGACGAACGACGGGTCGCGCATGTGGACGCGCCAGGGCTTTGATTCACCCGCGCTGACCACGTGATAGCCGAGCTCGCCGCGCGGGGACTCGACCGGGACGTAGACCTGGCCCGCGGGGACCTTGAAGCCTTCGGTGACGAGCTTGAAGTGGTGGATCAGCGCCTCCATCGATTCGCCCATGATCTTGCGGATGTACTCGATCGAGTTGCCCTGCCCGTCGGGGCCGAGCGACATCTGCGCGGGCCAGGCGATCTTCGGGTCCTCGACCATGACCGGCCCCGAGGGAAGCATCTCGAGCGCCTGGCGCGCGATCTTGGCGGACTCGCGCATCTCCCGCATCCGCACCCGGTACCGGGCGGCGCAGTCGGCTCCCTCGTCCACCGCGATCTCGAAGTCGTACTTTTCGTAGCCGCTGTAAGGCTGGACCTTGCGCAGGTCGTGCGGCACGCCGGCGGCCCGCAGCATCGGGCCGGTGACCCCGAGCGCGATCGCGTCGTCCGCTTCGAGAATTCCCACGCCGGTGTTTCGCTCGAGCCAGAGCGGGTTGTCCGAGAGCAAGTCTTCGTAGTCGTCGATGCGCGCCGGGAACTCGTCCAGGAACGCGGTGATCAGATCCGGAGCCGACTCGGGCAGGTCCTGGATGAGCCCGCCCGGGCGGATGTAGGCGTGGTTCATCCGCAGCCCGGTGATGTTCTCGAAGATATCGAGCAGCTTCTCGCGCTCACGAAAGCCGTAGAGCATCATCGAAAGCGCCCCGAGCTCCATGCCGCCGGTCGCGAGCCACACCAGGTGGGACGAAATTCGCTGCAGCTCGCACATCAGGACCCGGATCGCCTGCGCGCGCAGCGGCGCCTCGATCCCGAGCAGCTTCTCGACCGACAGACAATAGGCGAGCTCGTTGAAGAACGGCGACAGGTAGTCCGCGCGTGTCACGAACGTCACGCCCTGCGTCCAATTTCGGACTTCGGTGTTCTTCTCGATGCCGGTGTGCAGATAGCCGATGACCGGCGTGCACGCCACGACCGTCTCGCCGTCGAGCTCCATCACGAGCCTGAGCACCCCGTGCGTGGATGGATGCTGCGGGCCCATGTTGACGATGAGCGTCTCGTCGCCGCCGGCCGGCCGGACCACCTCGCCCCATTCCTGGCCGCCGACGTAGATCTCGCGAGCGCTCACGAGATCCTCCCCGGATAGCCGGTCGTGGTGGAGGAAGGCTGCCGCCGGACGTTCGGCGGCGGGACCATCACGCCCTTGAACTCGACCTTGGTGCCGCCCAGCGGATAGTCCTTGCGCTGGGGGTAGCCGTCCCAGTCGTCCGGCATCAGGATCCGGCGCAAGTCGGGATGGCCCTCGAAGACGATCCCGAAGAAGTCGTAGACCTCGCGCTCCATCCAGTTGGCCGATGGCCACACCGTCGCGACCGACTCGATCCGCTCGTCGCCGTCGGGAACGAAGGCTCGCAGGCGCAACCGCTCGTTCCGCCGGAACGAGTAGAGGTGATACGCGACCATGAACCGGTCCTCGTCGGGCGCGATCCCGAGGTAGTCCACGCCGGACAGGTCGGCGAGCAGCTCGAACGGACCGTTGTCGCGCAGCCAGCGGCACACGTCCAGCACGCGCTCGCGCGCGACCCGCACCGAGGTCTCGCCGAACTCCACCACCGGCTCGCCGACGTGCTCGGGAAACGATTCACGAAGTCCCGCACACAGCTCCGTCAAGGTCTCATTCATCGTCTACCTGCCGTCCGCCACGGGCATGCGCGCGTTGATGTCGGAGCCCTTGATCTTTTCGTGGATCAGCAAGATCGCGTCCATGAGCTGCTCGGGACGCGGAGGGCAGCCGCCGACGTAGGCGTCGACGGGCACGATCTGATCCACGCCCTGCACGATCGCGTAGTTGTTGAACATGCCGCCCGCGCTCGCGCACACGCCCATCGAGAGCACCCATTTCGGCTCGGGCATCTGGTCGTAGATCTGACGAAGGACGGGCGCCATCTTTTGCGACACGCGGCCGGCGACGATCATCAGGTCTGCCTGCCGGGGCGAGGCGCGGAACACCTCCATGCCGAACCGCGCGAGATCGTGGTGCGCCGCCCCCGTGGCCATCATCTCGATCGCGCAGCACGCGAGCCCGAACGTCGCGGGCCACAGCGAGCCGGCCCGGGCCCAGTTCACGAACTTCGAAACCGAGGTGAGCAGGATCCCCGAGGGAAGCTTCTCTTCCAAGCCCATCAGCGCACCGCCTCGATCCGGGGTTCGGGCCCCGCGGGCGTGTCCTGGCCGTCTTCGCCCGGGGAGTGCAGCGCGGCGCGGTCCGAGACCAGCCCCCGGACGGGCCGCGGGATCCGCCGGCCTTTCTCCCCCCAGTCCAGTGCGCCGGACCGAATGATGTAGAAGTACGCGACGAAGAGCAGCGCCACGAACACGCCCATCTCGATCAGCCCGAACAACTTGAGCTCGCGGAAGATCACGGCCCACGGATAGAAGAACACCAGCTCGATGTCGAAGATGATGAAGAGCATCGCCACCAGATAGAACTTCACCGAGAATCGCTCGGACGAGGGCGTCTGGATCGGCGTGATGCCGCTCTCGTAGGCTGCGGACTTCGACGGGTTGGGACGCCGCGGACCGACTTTGGACGCAACGAAGATGGACGCGCCCGCGAACAACGTCGCGAGGCCCGCCATCACCACGATCGGCAGGTACTCAGCCAGTGCGCCCACTCCTTCGGCTCGAAGCGGCCACCATAGGAACCCCTTCGAGCCCGGTGCAAACCGCGAACGACTTCACGAGTTCACCATGTGTAGGCCTCACGCGCGCACCACCGTGTTGATCGCCGGTGCGGCCCGGACCATGGCGTTGATGATCTTGTCCGAGGCGTCTCCGTCACGGGGCTCGGTGAGGTTTGCGAGCAGGCGAAACGCGAAGCGCATCAATCGGTCGTTCGGAAGTCCGTACTTGGTCAGCGCGCCCATGATCTTGGCGTGACCGATCAAGCGGACGAACGCCCGTCCGAGGATGTAGTACCCCTCGTAGGCCTCTTTGAGCCGCTCGGGATACACCCTGAGGTGTCGCGGGTCCCCGAGCGCGATCGCTTCATGTGCGACCTCGGCGGCGATGCGTCCGGTCTCCATCGCGTAGGCGATGCCTTCGCCGTTGAACGGGTTGACGATGCCGGCGGCGTCGCCTGCCAGGAGCAGCCCGGGCTTCGCGACCGGCGCGCGGTTGAACCCCATCGGCAACGGCCCGCTCTTGATGCCCCCGACCTGACTCTCGGGGGTCAGTTCCCATTCGGGAG
>DATLFO010000363.1:0-10739 GCA_035541035.1 Actinomycetota bacterium | reverse complement strand
GCGGCCGCCGAGCCGCGGTCCGAGAGGGCGGCGCGCAGCATGCCGGCCTCGATCAGGGGGGTGCGCGCCGCAGCGACCCCCTCGTCATCCCAGCCGAACGTGCCGAGGCCGCCCGGCAGCGTCGCGTCGGCGGTGATGTTGATCAGATCCGATCCGTAGCGAAGCGACCCTTCGTCGCCGGGCTTGAGGAACGAGGTGCCTGCATAGGCCGCTTCCATGCCCAGCACCCGGTCCAGCTCGATCGGATGGCCGATCGATTCGTGCACCTGCAGGCCGAGCTGGTCGGGCGTCAGGATCAGGGTCGTGGTGCCGCTGGGGCATTCGGGCGCTGATAGCAGCGCGACCGCCTCCTCGGCATACGCCGGCGCGTTGCCGGGCAGATCCATCGCCGTCGCGTACTCCCAGCCGGCGGAGGCGAAGCCGCCACGGAAGGAGTTCGGGTAGGAGCGCTGCTGCACCTCGCCGCCGCCGATCGCGATCGCTCGCAGGCCGGCGCCGGTGTGCGTGATGGTCTGCGCGATGCGGGTCCCGTCGCTGGTCGCCAGCCACGAGGTGCGGCGCCACAGATCGATCGAGGCCTCGGCGATCGTGAGCTCCTTGACCTGTTTCGCGGCCTTGGTCGCGGCGAGCAGCAGGTCGATCTTCTGGTCGAGAGGGACCGTGAAAGGATCGATCGCGCACGGCGAGGACCAACTCGCCTCGTGCGGCGGCTCGCCGGCCATGCGCACCGGCCCCTTCATCAGCGCGCGCGAGGAGCGGGCGATCTCGACCGCCAGGCGCGCGGGCACCTCGATCCTGGAGCCCGCCGTGCTGCCACGGCCCACGCCGGTGACCCGATCGTCCTGAACGTCGATCTGCTCGGACTGCTCCGACAGGTAGCGGGCGTCCACGTAGGTCGCGCCGGCGGCGGTCGCCACGCCGAGGGCTCGCTCGGCGAGCTCTTTGATCTCGGAAGGAATGCCGTTGGTCGTCACGGCGGGTCAGGGTACTCGCATCGCCCCGCCGGTGTCACGAACGGGAAGACGCGGCCGCTTGCTGTCGGTCGTGCGGCGAATGAAGGACGCTAGGCGGGACGGCCGGGGGTGAAGGTGTCGAGCACGGCGGGCAGGCGGTCGCGGAACCCGAAGGCAGCGGCCGCGATCGCCACGAGGGCGCTCCCGAGCGACTGTCGCCGGTATCGGACCGGCCGATGGGCGACTTGAGCGGGCTTAGGGGCGCATGCCCCAGCCTCGGGGGCCGGGGGATAGGCGCCCGGCGGCCGAGACGGCGAACTCGCACAGCAGCCGGCGCGTGTCGCGCGGGTCGATGATCTCTTCGATCAGGAACGCCTCGGCGGTGCGAAACGGCGAGCGGACCGCGTCCATGCGCGCGCGGATCTCGGCCAGCAGCGCCGCCGGGTCGTCGGCGGCTTCCAGGTCGGCGCGGTAGGCGGCTTCGATCCCGCCTTCCAGCGGCAGCGATCCCCAGTCGCCGCTCGGCCAGGCGTAGCGCACATTGAAGCGCGCGTGGTTCTGGTGTGCGGCCCCGGCGACGCCGTAGGCCTTTCGCACGATCACCGAGCACCACGGGACCGTCGCCTGGTAGATCGCGGCCAGAGCGCGGGCGCCGTGCCGGATCGTGGCGGCCCGTTCGGCGGCCGATCCGATCACGAACCCGGGCTGATCCACCAGATGGACCAGTGGCAGATGGAAGGTCTCGGCGAAGTCGATGAACCGCGCCACCTTCTGCGACGCGGCCGCGTTCCATCCGCCCGCGTAGATCCTCGGATCGTTGGCGAGCACCGCGACCGGGCAGCCGTCCAGGCGGGCGAGCGCCGTGATCGCGGGCGTGCCGAAACGGCGGGCCATCTCGAACACCGAGCCGCGATCGCAGACCGAGGCGATGATCGCGCGCATGTCGTAGGGCGTACGCCGCTCGCGCGGCACCGCCGAAAGCAGCGCCTCGTCGGCGCGCGCGGGATCGTCTCCGCCTTCGATGCGCGGCGGCAGGTCGTAGACGCTTGACGGCAGATAGGACAAGAACCGGCGCGCGCGGTCGAACGCGGCGGCTTCGCTTTCGGCTTCGTCGTCGACGACGCCATTGCGCGCGTGCACGTCCGCGCCGCCGAGCGTCTCTTTGTCCACGCGCTCGCCCAGCCCCGCAACCACCGGCGGGCCGGCGACGAAGACCTGCGCGATGCCGCGTACCATCACGCTGTAGTGGCTCATCACGACGCGCGCGGCGCCGAGCCCGGCGACCGGGCCGAGCGCGAGCGCCACGACCGGAACCGTCGCCAAGTTCGCGATCGCGACCTCAAAGCCCGGGTTGAACGGCACGTAAGTTCGGCCCATCGTCTCGAGCGACTTCACCGAGCCGCCGCCGCCGGTGCCGTCGACGAGCCGGACGATCGGGATGCGTTCGGTCTGTGCCATCTGTTCGGCGTAAACCTGCTTCTGGTAGATCGCCGCATCGGCTGCGCCGCCCCGCACGGTGAAGTCGTCGCCGCCGACCACGATGCGCCGCCCGTCGATCCGGCCGCGGCCCATCACGAAGTTCGCCGCGCGAAATCGTTTCAGCTCGCCGGACTCGTCGTAGTCGGCCGCGCCGGCCAGCCCGCCGATCTCGCGGAAGGATCCGGGATCGAGCAGCACGTCGATGCGCTCGCGAACGGTCAGCCGGCCGGCCGCGCGCTGACGCCCGATCTTGTCCGGTCCGCCCATCTGGGCGGCCAGTTCACGGCGGCGGCGAAGCTCTTCGAGTTCCGGCTCCCACGTCATGGCGGCCACGATACGGGAGCCCGCCGCCCGCCCGCCAAGAATCGGCCGGTCACCGCTCGATGCCTGTGGCCGGGCCCGCCGGTTTCCTTCCGGCCGGTAGGCTGTGGCTGCGCCGACCGCCGGCAGGCCAGGAGGACGTTCACCGTGGATTTCGATCTGACGCCCGAGCAGGAGATGATCCGCAAGACCGCACGTGACTTCGCCGAACGCGAGATCGCGCCGGTCGCGATGGAGTTCGACCGCAACGAAGAATTCCCGTGGCCGATCGTCGAGAAGATGAAGCCGCTCGGCTTCCTCGGTGCGCCGCTGCCGGTCGAGTACGGCGGGATGGGTCTGGATCCGGTTTCGTATGCGCTGGTGATCGAGGAGATCGCGCGCGCGGACTCGTCGGTGCGCTCGATCGTGTCGGTGAACTGCTCGCTGGTCGGGCTGACCATCGCCAAGTGGGGGAGCGAAGAGCAGAAGCAGCATTGGCTGCCGTTGCTGTCGGCGGGTGAGAAGCTGGGCTGCTTCGGTTTGACCGAGCCCGGCTCGGGATCGGACGCGGCCTCGCTCAAGACGAGCGCCAAGCGCCACGGCGACGACTGGATCCTCAACGGGCAGAAGATGTTCATCACCAACGGCACGGTCGCCGGTGTCGCGCTGACGATTGCGACCGTGGACGCGTCTCTGGGCGCGAAGGGCACGGTCGCGTTCCTGGTGCCGTGCGACACGCCGGGCTTTTCCGCGCGCGAGATCAAAGGCAAGCTCGGTCTTCGCGCGAGCTCGACCGCGGAGCTGTACTACGACGATGTGCGCGTGCCCGACTCGGCGCGCATCGGCGAGGTCGGCGACGGCATCAAGATGGCGCTGTGGACGCTCGACAACGGCCGCGTCGGGCTCGGGGCGTCGTGCGTGGGCCTCGCGCAGGCGTGCCTGGACGCGGCGCTGAAGTACGCGAAGGAGCGCGAGCAGTTCGGCAAGCCCATTGCCGGCTTTCAGCTCGTGCAGGAGATGCTGGCCGAGATGCTGGTCGAGGTCGAGGCCGCGCGGCTGCTGGTGTGGCGGGCCGCCGCGAAGAAAGCCAAGGGCGAGCGCAACACGCTCGAGGCCTCGATCGCGAAGTACGCGGCGAGCGAAGCGGCCGTCAAGTGTGCGAACCTCGCAATCCAGGTGCACGGCGGTTACGGCTACATCGACGAGTTCCCGGTGGGCAAGTATCTGCGCGACGCGCGCGTGGCCACACTCTATGAAGGCACGAGCCAGATCCAGAAGCTGATCATGGGCCGCCACCTCACCGGCATCAGCGCCTTCACATGAACCGGCCGCGTGCGCTTCTCCAGCTTCTGGCGGGTTTCGTCGTCACCGGCTTCATCGTCTGGTTGCTGCTGACTCGTACCTGAACGCCCCCGGGTGCCTCCGCCCGTTTGTCCGCGGCACGGCTGACCCGGCCCGGTTATTTAGCCCGTTCGGGCTATTCAGTTGCGGTGGGTCATCCCGACAATAGAGCGAAAGCCGTGTCGCCGGAGGGTGGGTGGATGGACGTCATTGTCGAAGTCTTGCGCTGGACGACCACCATGGTCTACCTCGGCGCGGCCTTGGTCGCGTTCCGGATGCGACGCCGCTCCGCCAGCGCGCCGGCAACCTGGCTCGCGGCCGCGTTCGGCTCGCTCGGGCTGATCCTCGTGTGGGGCCTGTTCGCCCCCGAGCCTCCGTATTCGCCGGGATGGCTCTGGTCGGCGAAGGTCGCCGTCGCGATCCTGGCCACCTTCCCGTATGCGTTGATGCGGTTCGCGCTGTCGGTGGGACCGGCGGCGACCCGGATTTCGCGGACCGTGCTCGCCTCCGTGGGGGCGCTCGTCGTCTGGACCTTCTTGCTTCCCGAGTTCTACGCCCAGGAGGCGCCCAAGCCGGCCTGGTACACGCCGTACGTCGTGACGTTCGTGGCCGTGTGGTTCGTCGGCATCATCGTCGCCGGCCGCCTGCTCTGGACCGGCGGCCGCGGCCAGGCGCCTGTCGTCGCCCGGCGCCTGCGCATGATGTCGATCGGCGCGGTGCTCGTCGCCAGCGCCGTGCTCGGCAGCCTCTTCGCCGTCGGCGATGCGCGGCAGCCGCTCGAGGTGCGCATGGTTTCGTCGTTCCTGAGCGGCGGAAGCGGCCTGCTGTTCCTGCTGGCGTTCACCGCTCCTCGGTGGCTTCGCGCTTTCTGGCGCCGCTCGGACGAGCAGGCCACACGGGGTGCCGCCGCATCATGCATCCGCGCGCAGAGCGTCGGTGAGCTGTGCCACACGCTGCTGCCGCACGTGCAGGGCGTCGTGGGCGGCACCGGCGCGGTGCTGGTTTCCACCGACGGGAACGTTCTGGGCTCGATCGGGCTCACGGACGCGGACGCGAAGCGCATCGCATCGAGCGCCGGCGCGGGCGAGCACGCGGCGTCGGTGCTGTGTATCGAGCTCGAGCACGGCCGTCTCTGCGTGGCGCTCAACGACCGGGCGCCGTTCGCCGGGGACGAGGAAACCTCCCTGCTGCACTCCTTCGGCGGCTTCGCCGACGCCGCGCTCGAGCGGCTCGCGCTGCTCGAGCGTACCGACCGCATGCGGGCCGAGTTCATCGCGATGCTCTCCCACGACATGCGCGCGCCGCTGACCGCCGCCCGCGGCATGATCGAGACGCTCGCCTCCGAGTGGGACGAGCTCGACGTCACGCTCCGGCGCGAGCTGCTCGCCCGCGCGTCCAGCAACGGTATCAAGCTCGGCGCGATGATCGAGCAGATGCTGGAGCACTCGCAGCTCGAGGCGGGCAGGATCGAGACGCTCGTCGAGCGGGTCAACCTGGGCCGCGCCGTCGCCGACGTCGTCGAGCACCTCGGGACGCTGCTCGACGGACATCGCGTCGTCACCGATGTCCCGCCCGGCCTCTACGCGATCGCCGATCGCCAGGCCGTCGAGCGCATCCTGACCAACCTGGTCATCAACGCCGCCAAATTCGCTCCCGCCGGGACGCGCATCACAGTGGCCGCGACCCGGCGCGGCGATACGGTGACCCTCGATGTTTCGGATGAGGGACCCGGCATCCCGCCCGAGGACCGAAGCCGCGTCTTCGACAGCTTCTATCGCGGCAGCCAAACGCACGGCAGCGCCGGCCTGGGGCTGGGGCTTGCGATCGTGCGTCGTCTCGCCGAACTGCAAAACGGAAGCGTCGAGATCATGGCCCGGGAGTACGGCTCCACCTTCGTGGTGGTCCTTCCCGGGGGAGGCGAGCGCGTCTCCAGCGTCGCCGGCGCCGCCGGCGCCGCCGGCATGACCGCCGAGCGCGCCGCAGGTTAAGGGCGGCTCGCCGGCGACGCGGCCGTCGCCGAGCGAGCCGCTACACTTGCCGCGCATGCGGATCGATCTGCACACCCACTCGAGCGTCTCCGACGGGGCGCTCCCGCCGGCTCAGGTCGCGCGGGCCGCGAAAGCTGCCGGTCTGGACTGCATCGCGCTGACCGATCACGACTCGATGGCGGGCATCCCCGAGGCGCGTGCGACGGGCGACGCGATCGGCCTGGCCGTGATCGCCGGATGCGAGCTGTCGGCCGTGCTCGAGCACAAGCCGGTCCATATGCTCGGCTACTTCCTCGACGCGTCGCATCCACGCCTGTCGTCCGAGCTCGCGGCGATCCGCGACTTCCGGCTGCGGCGCGCCGAGCGCATGGTCGCCACGCTCAACGAGCTCGGGGTTCCCATCACCTACGACCGGGTGCGCGAGATCGCCTCCGGCGAGAGCGTCGGCCGCCCGCACGTCGCGCAGGCGATGGTCGAGGCCGGCGTGATCGCCACCACCAACGACGCCTTCACCGACGAGTGGATCGGCAACAACGGCCGCGCCTACCTCGAGAAGACCGCGCTGTCTCCGCGCGAGGCGGTCGCGCTGATCCGTGAGGCCGGCGGCGCCGCGGTCATCGCCCATCCGATCTGGGTCGAGGGCCCGGTCTCGGCCGAGGAGCTCATCCGCGACCTCGCGGGCGCCGGGCTCGCCGGGGTCGAGGTCGATCATCCCGACCACGACGGCCAAGTGCGCGAGCGGTTCCGCGCGCTCGCCGACGAGCTCGATCTGGTGGCGACCGGATCGAGCGACTATCACGGCAACTCGCACGGCGGGGCCCTCGGCGGCAACACGACCTCGCCCGGCGCGCTCGAGCGGCTTCGCGAGCGGGCGAAGGCGGCCGTGTAGCCGATGGCGCGCCGAGATGCGGCCCGTCTCAAGATCGGATTCCAGGATCCCACCCGGCCGCCGTACCGGCTGACCCAGATCGTCGCCCGGCTCGCCGACCGCGTGCGTTTCGACTCCTACTGGTTCCTGGATCACTTCATGGGCGTGGTCCCGCCGGGCATGTGGTCGGCCGAACTCACCCAGGCCGCGCGCCTGATCCGCAACCCGGACGAGTTCTTCGATCCGTTCGTGGTCGTCGGCGCGATCGGCGCGCGCACCAAGCGGCTGCGGCTGGGCATCTCGGTCACCGACACCGTGCGGCTGCATCCCGCGTGGATCGCCCGCGCGGCGCTCACGCTCCAGCACACCACCAAGGGCCGGTTCATCCTCGGCATCGGTGCGGGCGAGCGCGAGAACCTCGAGCCCTACGGCCTGTCGGCCGAGCGGCTCGCGGCACGCTGCGGCGAGTCGATCGCGGTGATCCGCCTGCTGTGGAGCAGCCGCGACCCGGTCGATTTCGAAGGAGAGTTCTTTACGCTGCGCGGCGCGTCGCTGGCGCTTCGCCCGTACTTGCAGCGGCCGCCGCCGATCTGGATCGCGGCGATGGGCCCGCGCATGCTTGCGATCACCGGCCGCTACGGGGACGGCTGGCTTCCGCACTGGCAGTCCGTGGAGCGCTACCGTTCGTCGCTCGACCGGATCCGTGCCGCGGCGCGCGACGCCGGACGCGATCCCGCGGCGATCACGCCCGGCCTGGTGATGACCTGCATCGTGGACGCCAAACACGAGGAGTGCCACGCCGCGCTCGAGTCTCCCGCGCTCAAGCTCGCCGCTCTGCTGCAGGACGCGGTTGCGTGGCGGCAGGCCGGCGGATCGCATCCGCTCGGCGAGGAGTTTCGCGGCATCGTCGACTTCGTACCCACGCGCGTGTCCACCGACGAGGTGCGGGCGGCGATGGATACGGTCCCGTGGGAGGTGCTGCACGCGCTGTATCCGCATGGAACGCCGGATCAGCTCGCGGACCGGGTGCGCGCCTACGAGTCGGCCGGGCTGCGGCACGTGATCTTCGAGAACATCACCGCGGTCGGCAAGCCGTCCAAGGCGATCTCGAGCTTCACCGCGCTCGGCAAGACCGCGCGGATCCTGCGCAAGGGATAGGCGGCTAGGCGATGCGCGTGGCGACCATCACGCCGTCGCGTGTCGGCACGATCGTCGATACGTAGCCCGGATCGTTCGCGATCAGCTCGTTGTGCTTGCGGATCGCCTCGCTCCATCCCGGCCGCACGTCGTCGTCCACCCGCGGCTCGGCGACCCGGCCGGACCACAGCACGTTGTCGCAGATGTAGAGCCCGCCGACCCGGACGCGGTCGCGGGCCGCGCGCCACGCGTCGGGATAGCCGTGCTTGTCGATGTCGCAGTAGACGATGTCGAACTCACCGTCGGTCGCGCCGAGCCCTTCGACGGCGTCGCCGACGCGGAAATGGATGCGATCCCAGATGCCGGCCTTCGACAGGTACGTCTCGGCCTTCTCGGCGTTCTCGGGGTCGCCGTCGGTGCAGAACACCTCGGTCGCGCCGCGTGCGAACCAGTAGGCGCTGTAGCCGAAGCCGCTGCCCAGCTCGAACACGCGCTGCGCGCCGAGCGTGCGGGCGAGCACCTCGAGCGTCACGCCCACCTGGCGCTCGACGATCGGAAAGCCTTTCTCCCTGGCCTCGGCCTCCATCGCCAGCAGCACCGGCTCGTCGTAGCGTGCGAGCAGCCCGCGCATGTAGGCCTCGATGCGCTCGTCCACGATCTGGATCGTCACGGCAGCCTCCCGGGTCCGGCGTCCTCGGCCGCATCGTACGACGCGGCGCGGGGGCTGGCATACTCGCGGTCGTGTACGAGGCGGCGATCTTCGACTTCGGCGGTGTGGTCACCACGCCCATCGCCGACGCGTTCGCGCGCTTCGACGAGGCCGTCGGCGTCGAGCCCGGCACCGTGCTTCGCCTGATGCGCGAGGCGCGTGAGGAGGCGAGCTCGGACTTTCATCTGCTCGAGACCGGTGAGATGAGCGAGGCCGACTTCTACGCCGCGCTCGGCGTCAGGGTCGCCGCCGCCGCCGGCCGTCCCGTCGACTGGCCGGCCGACACGCAGACCATCCGCCGCGTCCTGCTCGGATCGCTGCGTCGCAACGAGGAGATGCTCGAGGCGGTTGCCGCGATCGGCCGCGCGCACAAGGTCGGCATGCTCACCAACAACGTGCGCGAGTGGAGCCGCTGGCGCGAGTACTACCCGATGGAGCTGTTCCGGGTCGTGGTCGACTCGTGCGAGGTCGGCATGCGCAAACCGGATCCGCGCATCTACCGGCTCACCTGCGAGCAGCTCGGCGTCGATCCGTCGCGCGCGGTGTTCGTGGACGACCTCCAGGAAAACGTCGCCGGCGCAAACGCGGTAGGAATGCGCGGCGTGCTGTTCACCACCACGGGCGACACCATTGCCGAGCTACGCGTGCTGTTCCCTGCCGCCTTCGGTTAGCGCCGCGATCATCCGCTCCGCCGCCACGGCGTTCGCGCCGTCCGCGTCGTGCCGCAAGAAGCAAAACACGTCGGTATCCTCGGCCAGCAGGGCCGCGATGCGCGTGATCCATCCGTCGATCGCGTCGGTGTCGTAGGCGTCGCGTCGCAGCCGCAGATAGACGAAGTCCGCCGTCCGGTGCATCACGGCGCCGCCCCGGCCGGTCTCGGCGACCACCCATGCCGCCCCGGTCTGTGCCAGCGCCTCCCGCGTCTCGCCCGAATCCCACGACGGATCGCGAAACTCGAAGGCGAGCCGCACCGACGGGGGAGCGGCGGCGAGGAAGTCGCGCAGCAGCGCGGCGTCGGCGGGCATCGTCGGCGGAAGCTGGACGAGCAGCGGACCCAGCCGCGGCCCGAGCGCTCCGGCGGTCGCGGCGAAGCCGGCGAACAGGGTCTCGCACGCGCGGAGCCTCTTCTGATGCGTGATCAGCTTCGGGGTCTTCAGGCACAGCACGAACGAGGGGGGAACCTTTGCCGCCCAGCCGTCCAGCAGCTTGGCGGTCGGGAACCGGCTGAAGGTGTAGTTGATCTCCACACCGGACAGCCGCGTCGCGTAGTGCGGCAGGAACTTCGACTGGGCGAGCCCCTCCGGGTAGAAGCGCGGCTTCCAGTCGGCGTACGCGAACCCCGACGTCCCCACGATCAGGCGGCCGCTCACGAGCCGCGATGGTAGCGGTCCGGCGGCGGCGGATGCGAACGTCCGGCTCAGACCACCGAGACGGACAGAACCCGGCCGCTCAGCTCCCACGAAGCGGATCCGACGGCCGCGAACCCGGTGGAGGCGCGGCCGCTCGCGGACACCCGAACCGTGACCGGGCCGGCAACGCTTGACCCGAACCAGTCCTCGAGTGAGACCCGCACCTGGACCGTGCGATTCACGACCTGTTGCTCCGCGTCCGATGCCGTCGACGTGATGTCCTGGCCGCCGCCGACGTAGCACTCGCAGCCTCCGTCGAACACGAAGACCGTGATGGAGGTGCTCGAGGCGACGCGGGGAGCCAGATAGCCCAGCCGTCCGACCTGGCTCGACGACGCTCGTTCGATCAGCACGGTTGCAACGATTTCGACGCTCTGGCGTGGAGCGGCTAGAGGCAGCGTGGTCTCCATCTCCGCGAACCCGTCTACGTAACCCGAGCCGGGCGCGTAGCCCGCGGCCGGGGTCGTCAGCGTCCCGCTCGTCGAGAAGGTCCCATCGGTCGACGCGGAGCCGTCGGCGACGCAGCGGGCCGTCGGCCCGATGAATCCCGCGTTG
>DATLFO010000362.1:0-2770 GCA_035541035.1 Actinomycetota bacterium | reverse complement strand
GTGCAGCGCCGATTCGTTGTCGAACGCACGGCCGCCGAACGCGGGAACGAACTCGCGAAAGATCGTCACGTAGTCGTACGGGTCGGGAAACGCCCAGCGGGCGATCGGATCCTGCGCGAATGCCAGCAGGATCACGTCGACGACCCGCGCCTTTTGTTCCGGCCCCGCCACCTTGATGTCGATGCTCATGATGACCTCCCGTCTGCGTATGCCACCCAAGGAAAATATACGGGGTCGAATCAGGGGATGGCAGATCGCGAACGCGACGTTACGAGTGTGACGGCCGTCACTTTGGGCCGGAGCGGACGCGTCGATGCCCGGGATCGCGCCCGGAACCGGCCTGCTCCGCCCCGGAGTGTGACACCGGCCGCCCGAAGTGCCGCGGGTGCAAGCCGTTCCGTGGCGTCACCTCGCCTCAATAACGGTAAATCGCGGCGACTCCCGTCTTGGTCGGCATCCGTTCGGCGGGGACGATCACGACGTGTCCGCCCATCTTGTGGGCCAACGCCCCCACGTCGTCGAGCAGATCGTCAACCTCAGGGTGTGCCAGATCGTCAAACTCGATGTCGCCGGTCTCGGCATCGATACGGCCGGGAATCTCGCGGCGGGCTTCGATCAGCAGCGTCGCGACCCGCCCACCTACGACCGCCTTGGCGACATTCGCCAGGTCGTCGTCGGCGAGCCCTTTGGACCGTGCGTTGCCGAACTCTTCGACGAGTTTGGCCAGGCGCGCCAGGTACTGCGGCTCGACGAGCTGCCAGACGCGCTCGCGAAGCTCGTCGACGGACGACAGGGCATCCGGATAGACATCGATGCTGTCGTCCATCAAGAACTGGTTGTGGCTGATTTCGTGGAACATGTGATGATGCTCGGGCAGCGCCGCAAGGATTAACGGCAGGCCCGATGGCTGAGAGTGGTGCTCCAGAACCGCACGGTCCACGGCGCGGAAAAAGCGTTCCGCGTCGATGTCCACCTCGGCCTTTTTCCCGCCGTGGCCATGGTGCATGGGCGATTGCCCGCTTCCGGCGCCTCCATACGAGGCGACGGTCTGGTGCGGCTCGGTCAGTTCTCCGCCCAGCGCGTCGGTCATCGTCCGCGGGACATCGTCGGCCGGCTCGATCTCGTCCAGCATGTCACGGTTGCCCTCGTAGAGCTTGATCTCGTTTCGGCTCAGGCCCAGAACCTGATACCGGTCGGCCGACTGCAGGATGCGCACGAGCGGTTTGGTGTGAAAGCTGTCCGCTACGACGGCGAGCTCGTCGACCGGCCGCTGGAGCTTGTAGACACGGAACATGCCTTTCGCGGCCAGCACGACCAGCCCGTCAAGGGTGTGATTCCAGAACGAGCTGTCGTCCGCCAAGGCCCGCAACGGTTCCAGCAACGACCCGGCTTCGTCCTTCGGGACTTGTTGAAGCAGGGACGCCTCGAGCGACTTCACCAGGTTCCCGAATCGGATCGGATCCTGCTGGTTCTCCGGATGGCGTCGAGACGTTGGCTGGTAGAGCGAAAGGCACGGAGGATCGCACTTGTCCAAAATCCCTGCTGCGAAGTCTTCCGCGAGTGAGCTCACGTTGTCCCCATCCAATGGGATCGGCTCCGTGCTCGACAACCCCAAGGACGGGGGTCATGTCTACCCACATCTCGGTAGCTTCCCCATGCTCGAATTGCATGCAGGGCGCTCTCGCTCCCCATGGCGAAGAGCGCCGGGATCCGCCAGCCGGCCGTCCATCTCGATACTCCCTGCAACCCTCCTGCCGGCCATCTCGGTTCACACCACACCTATTGTTCAAGGAACGCGATGAGTGTCTGAGCGAACAGCTCTGGGGCTAGGACGTCTGCGACGTGCTCTTGGTCTTGGATGACCGTCACGCGGGCGTTCGCCAGTGCTGCGACGACGGCATCGACCTGTGCCTTGGAAGGGTCCGAGCTATTCTCGCCAGTGACGAGAAGCGTTGGGATGGCGATCTTTGCCGCCATCGCGGCCTCGAGCCGTGCGCCTGCCTCTGCGCGACACTCGCGCGTGATCGTATGCGCCGCGGCAACACGACCCGCCCACGACGGAGCGGCCTTGAAGGCCTTCAGGTCCTCGTCGGACATCAACTCGAAGTGCCGAAAGAGCGTCTCGACAACGGCATCTCGATCACCATCGGCCAAGAGGGCCTCGATGCGGCCAGCCACCTCCGACGGCAATGCGAAGACAGAAGGGTCCGGGACGGGCCACCCTTCGTAGAGTACGAGCTTGCCGATGTTGGACGTCAGGGACGCAGCACCGAATGCACACAAGCCGCCATGCGAGTGGCCATACACACTGACCGCAGACCCAGAAACCTCAGCGACGGCATCGACCACTGCAGCGACGTCTTCGAACTCGCGTTCCAATGCGTAGTGCGGCCCGTCACCACTGGCGCCGCGACCCCGGCGATCCATCGCATGCACGGTCAGATGTGGTTCCAAGTAGGGCAGCAGCGGCTGCCAGCGCGTGTGGTCGGCGGGCGTCCCGTGAACGACGACGAGCGGCGGGCCCTCGCCACTCGTCCAGTAGGCGATCATGGTGCCGTCACGGGATTCGACCTGCCTCATTCTTCACCTCCACTCTTGAAGCACGTCAACTCCTGGGCTCCCATCGGGATAAGGACACGGCGTGAGCGGCCGGACACCGCAGGCGGACGATCCGTTGCACGCGCGAGTCGCTCCAGACGCAAGCGGCGAGACACCTACCGATCGTTCATACCTTTCCCGGCGAGGATCTTGGGAATGCACTTCTCGATCC
>DATLFO010000361.1:0-10139 GCA_035541035.1 Actinomycetota bacterium | reverse complement strand
GCGGGCCCCGGCGCGGCAAGCTCGTCCTGCAGCTCGTGGCCGACGAGGAGGTGCTCGGCCCGCACGGGACCATGGCACTCCACCAGCGCGGCCTCGCCGGCGCGGACGCGGCGATCGTGGGCGAGCCGACCGACTTGAACGACGAAGTCCTGATCGATCGGAAACCGCGACATCAAAGCCCCCGCTCGGTTTGGGTACAGTGACCGTCGTGGAGCCTATCCCATGGTTCGTCGAGCCCGTTCGCGCCGCCCTGGCGGCGACGCCGAGCACCACGATGCCGCGGGAGGGCTCGCGTCCGTCGGCGGTTCTGCTGATGCTCTACGACCACGGCGGCGAGCCGGGGCTGGTCTTCACGAAGCGGTCCGAGCTCGTCCGCCACCACAAGGGCGAGATCTCGTTTCCTGGTGGGGGCATGGAGCCGGGGGATCGCTCGCTGGAGGACACCGCGATCCGCGAGACCGTCGAGGAGCTCGGCGTCGATCCCGCCGAGATCACGATCATCGGCGATATGGCCGAGATGCTCACGTATGTCACAGGATTTCTGGTCAAGCCCTACGTCGCGCACGTGCCCGCCCGAAAGGTCTACGCCCACAGCGAGGCCGAGATCGCCGAGGTGCTGCGCGTGCCGCTGCGCACGCTGGTTGAGGTCGGCCGCGAGGCCGAGTGGGAAGCGCGCGGCTATCGGTTCACGACCAATGTGTTCGAGGTAGGCCCCAACGTCATCTGGGGAGCGACCGGAAAGATCCTGCGTGACTTCCTCGACGTGGTCGCGCCCGCGCTCGAGCTGCCGTGGCCGCGCCCCGCCGGAACGACTCGCTAGAGGGCGGGCGAAGAGGGCAGAAGCCGCGCTAGACTGCCCATCGTGACCCCCAAATTCGTCGTAGCCTTCCGCACAAGGGCCGTCCGCGCGGCGTCGGTCGCGATCATCGCCGTGCTGGGCGCGATGCTGTGGGCGCCGACCGCGCTCGCGATCAGCGCGACGGAATCCATCGAGATGATCCAGGAGAACCAGGGCTGGTACTGGTCCTCGAACCGCGAGTTCCGCCAGTGCGTGGGAACCGACGACACGGGCCTGTGCTACGTCAACGATCTTTCCGGCGCCGCTCCGGTCGAGCCGGGTCATCTCGCGGTCGCGCTGCAGATGGGCGGCTCGGACATGCGCAGCTACCTGATCTTCCCGCTGTTTTCGGTGCCCGAGGACGCGACGGTGAGCGCGATGACGCTGACGTTGCCCGTCTCGCGCACCGACGCGGCCGACCAAGAGCACACCACGCACCACACCGGTCCGGGTGCCAAGGCGCCATCGACGACCAACGAGGCGCGCGCCTCGATCACCGCCTGCGCGGTGACCGTGCCCTGGGGCGCGGTCGAAGGCGCGCCGTCCTACGCGATGGACACGAAGGATCCGCGACAGACCGAGCCCGTCGAACCCTTCGTCAAGGACGGCGTCGACTGCGCGAAGTGGAGCGTGAAAGGCAAGGCCGGCGAGAAGGCCTGGACCTTCGATCTGACCAAGATCGCGCAGATGTGGGTTTCGGGCGCGCTCGACAATAACGGCGTCGTGCTGCTGCCGGACCTGACGGGCGGCACCGACTCGTGGCGCATCGAGTTCCACGGCGCGCCGGTCGAGGTTCAGAACAACGACACGCGCCAGACGTACGTGTCTCCGAAGGAAGCGGGATCGACGACGATCTCCTACACCGCGCCCGACGCCACGCCCGAGCCGACGCCCGAGCCCACCGGCGACGGCGGAGGATTCATTCCGCCCCCGCCGGCGACCTTCGAGCCCGCGCCCGAGCCGGCGCCGACGTCTACGGACGATCCGCAACCGGTGCAGCCGGCCGATCCGGAGCCCGTCGGCGAGACGGCCACCCCGACCGCGTGGTATGCATGGCTTGCCTTGCCGCTGGGCGCGGTCGCCCATGCGGGCCTGGCGCGCGCTGTCGGCCGTGAAGCCGGCGAAGCGGGAGCCAATCGCGTCGCGACGATGCTGCGACGCAGACGACTGGAACGAGCTGGAGAGTAGAGTTCGATGCGCACACGCCCCCTGATCGCATTTCTCGCCGTCCTGGCCCTGACCCTGACCGCGTGCGGCCAGAAGCCGGGCGTCCACGTGAGCATCCGCGACGGCGGTGGCAACGGCGGCATCGACGGCGGCGGCACCGACAGCGACGGTGACGGCATCGTGGACCCGATCGACGGCGGCGGCTCCGGCGACGGCGGCTCCGGCAACGACGGCGGCGGCAACGACGGCGGCGGCAACAACAACGGCGGCGGCAACAACGGCGGTGGCGGCAACCCCGATGGCGGAGGCAATAACGGTGGCGGCGGGATCATCGGCTCGGACCGCACCGGCATCACGGCCGACACGATCACGATCGCGATCCACGCGCCGACATCCGGCGCGGCCCCGATCGAGCCGAAGGCGTTCGCGAACGGCTCCGACACCTATTGGAAGTGGCTCGAGTCCCAGGGAAAGCGCATCCACGGACGCAAGGTCCGCATCTTCTTCCGCGATGACAAGTACAAGCCGTCGAGCGCCGTGGACGCCTGCACCGCGCTCACGACCGGCAAGGACGCCGCCTTCCTGCTGATCGGCGCGGCGGGCACCGACCAGATCCGCGCTTGCGCCGACTACGCGAATCGCAAAGGCATCCCGTACTTCAGCGCCGGCGTGCAGGAGTCGGTCGTCAAGGGCTACAAGACCTACTTCGCGCTGACGATGACCTACGCGCAGCAGATGCCGCTGCTGATGCAGCGCATCGCCGTCGAGGGCAACGCGCTGGACCAGTGGACGACCGGTGGGGTTAAGCGCGGCGACGGCAAGATCAAGATCGCTTTCGTCCGGCCGAACACGTCCAACTTCGACGACGCGCAGCGCGCGTTCGAGGCCGCTTTCGCCAAGCTCGACCAGTCGAAGTACCAGAAGACGATCAAGACCGTGATCAAGGAAGGCACCCAGTCCGAGGCCGCGCAGCTCGCGCAGACGCTCAAGAACGAGGGCGTGGACGTGGTCTCGCCGATCACGGCCCCGAACTTCACCGTCTATCTCGCGGGCGCGGCCGGAGGACAGCAGTACAACCCGCGTTACATGGGCGTGGGCGTCACCAACGGCGTGAACCAGGGCATCGCGCGCATGTGCACGAACCAGGACTTCCACAACGCCGTGTTCTTCTCCCCTTGGCCGGCGTGGTCCCACCGCAGCCAAGCCGGCATCGGCGACCCGAACTTCGAGCGGGCCGTCCAGCAGGACGACGCCCAGCAGGTCAACGGCCGCAACAACGGAGGAGACCTGCTGCTGGCGCTGTGGGGCATCAACCGAACCATCCACGGCATCCTCGAGGCCGCGGGTCCCAACGTGACCCGCGAAAGCCTCGTGGCGATGATGCGCACCTATAAGGGCGGCACCTCCGGTTTCTTCCCCGATCTGTCCTACAGCTCAGGCAACCCGTTCGGCGCGCAGGGTGTGCATTCGCTCGTGGGCCGCTGCGACGCGAACGGCAGTTCGGGGGAGTTCATTGAAGATCCCAAGTACTTGGGCTTGCGCAAGAGCTTCTAGCGGAGCAGGCTCGTGACGTCCGCGATCATCCTCGGCATCATCCAGGGTGCCGTCTACGGCTTGGTCGCGCTCGGCCTCGTGCTGGTCTACAAGGGCGCGCGCGTGTTCAACTTCGCCCAGGCCGAGTACGGCACGATCGGCACCTTCTTCGCCTGGTTCCTGATCGACCGCAAGGGCGTGCCGTACCTGTTCGCGGTGGTGCTGGCGATCGCGGGCGTGGCGCTCGTCGGGTTTTTGATCGAGCGGCTCATCGTGCGGCCGCTGTTCGACGCGCCGCGCGTGACCATGCTGGTTGCGACCGCGGGCGTCGCGCTCGCCGCGATCCAGCTTCAGCTGATCGCGACCGGCCCGAACGTGCAGTCGCTCTCGCCCGCGGTCGAAGGCTTCGGGCCGAGCATCCTGGGCGTGCAGGTCTCGCCGCAGCGGATCCTGATCTTCGTGGTGCTGGCCGGGATCGGCGCCGCGATGGCGTACTTCTTCAACAAGACCGACCTGGGCCTGGCGGTGCTGGCGACCTCGCAGGAGCCGACCGCGACCGAGCTGGCGGGCATCTCGACCAAGCGAATCTCATCGTTCATCTGGACGCTGGCGGCGGTGCTGGGCGCGGTCGCCGGCATCCTGTTCGCGCCCTCGATCGGCGCGTTCGCCCCCGGCTACATGACCACGGCCGTGCTGTTGCCCGCGTTCACGGCCGCGCTGGTCGGCGGCATCACATCCCTGCCCGGTGCGTTCGTCGGCGGGCAGATCGTGGGCATCACCCAGCAGATCGGCCAGTATCTGGACGGCCGCTACGAACTCGGGCGCTTCATCGTGTCGATGCCGACGTTGCTGGTCTTCGTGGTGCTGGTGACCATTCTTCTGGTCCGTCCCAAGGGCCTGCTCGGGAGCGACGCCTGATGGCACCCTCGCGCCGCAACGAAAAGCCGGTCGCGGTCACGCCCCCCGCGCAGGCGCCCACGCCGGTGGCCGAGATCGTCGCCGAGGAAGAGACCCAGGCGCTCGGACGCGTCGAGGTATCGAAGCCGACGCCGTGGACGCCGTCGAAGCGAGGGTGGATCGCGCGCCGCGTCGTGACCGCGCTTCTCGCGCTGATCGTGATCGGATCGCCCGCGCTGGTCGGCAACATCGAGAACCTGCGCGCGATCTCGCTGGCGATGATCTACGTGATCGTCGGACTGTCGATCAACATCTTGATGGGCTATGCAGGTCAGATCTCGCTCGGGCATCAGGCCTTCGTCGGGGTCGGCGCGTTCACCGCGGCGCTGGTCGTGACGAAGGCCTCGGCGCCGTTCTTCGTCGCGCTGCTGCTGGCCGGCGTCATCGGTGCGATCTCGGCATTCCTTCTGGGAATCGTGGCGTTGCGATTGAAAGGCTTGTATCTGGCGCTGATCACGCTCGCCTACGGCGCCGTGGCCGAGTTCACCATCTTCGCGACGCCCGCGATCACCGGCGGCGGCGCCGGGGTCAACGCGGTCCGGCCCTCGTTCCTGGTCAGCGAACGGTCGTTCGTGTATTTCTCGATGCTGATGGTCGCGGTCGCGCTCTACATCGACTGGCGGCTGGTCAGATCCAAGGTCGGCCGGGCGATCTTCGCGATCCGGGAGAACGAGCTGGCCGCGGCGTCGTTCGGCATCAACGTCACCAGCTATAAGCTCGTCGCTTTCGTGATCTCGGGCATCTTCGCCGGGGTCGCGGGCGCGCTGTTCGGCTTTCGGGTCGAGTCGGTGGATGCCGCGAACTTCGACTTCGCGCTGGGGCTGACGTTCGTGCTGATGGCCGTGGTCGGCGGGCTCGGCTCGCGCATCGGCGTGTTCATCGGCTCGGCGTTCTTCGCGCTGCTGGACCTTTTGATCCACTCGCTGTTCGGCACCGGATTCGGACACTGGCTGGTGGACAAGGTTCCGTTCCTCGGGCAGCTCGAGCTGTATCCGGGCTTCATCGGCGCGGTGCTGCTGCTGATGACGCTGACGCTGTATCCGGGCGGGATCGCGCAGCAGATCAAACCGCTCACCGGGTGGCTGGGCGGCAAGCGGCTCAAGGATCACGGCCACGGCGTCACGATCCGGGAAGGAGGCGCCGGTGTCCGTCCCTGAGACCTTCCCCCAGCAGCCCGCGGCGCGCGGTCAGGGCGGCGCGATGCTGGAAGTGCGCGACCTGGGGATCCGCTTCGGCGGCCTGCAGGCGCTGGGCGGCGTCAACGTGGACGTCAACGAGTGGGAGATCGTCGGCCTGATCGGCCCCAACGGCGCCGGCAAGACCACGTTCTTCAACTGCGTGATGGGCGTCTACGCGCCCACGACCGGCTCGGTGCGCTACCGCGACAAGGAAATCACGACGCTGCCGACGCATCGCCGCACCACGCTCGGACTGGGCCGTACGTTCCAGAACGTGGGGCTGGCCAAGCGGCTGACGGTGATGGAGAACATGCTGATCGCCCAGCACACCAAAGCAGCCTATGGCGTCGTGCCGGCGGTATTCGGCACGCCCGCGGTCTTGGCCGAAGAGAAGCTGCTGCGGCGCAACGCATTCGAGATCCTGGACTTCATGGGCTTGGCCGATCATCACGGCGAGATCGTGTCGTCGTTGCCCTACGGCCTGCAGAAGCTCTCCGAGATCGCGGCCGTGCTGGCCGGCGACCCCGAGTTTTTGCTGCTGGACGAGCCGACCTCGGGCATGAGCCCGGAAGAGGCGCACGTGTTCGGCGACCTGCTGCTACGGCTGCGCACCGACCTGAACCTGACCGTGCTGATGATCGAGCATCACGTGCCGCTGGTCGTGCGGGTCTGCGACTACGTGTACGTGCTCAACTTCGGCCAGCTGCTGGCCGAAGGATTGCCGCAGCAGATCCAGCGGCATCCCGAGGTCGTGGCCGCCTATCTGGGAGAGGACGCCGATGCCGCTTCTTGAGATCGTCGACCTTCGCACCGGCTACGGCGCGCTTCCGGTTCTGCACGGCATCTCGATGGAGATCGAGGCAGGCGACACCGCGGTGATGCTCGGCCTGAACGGCGCCGGCAAGTCCACCACGATGATGGCGCTCGCCGGCCTGCTGCCGACCTGGGCGGGACAGATCAACTTCGAAGGCGAGAACATCGCCAAGATGGACACTGGCTCGCGCGTGCGCAAAGGCATTGTGCTGGTGCCGGAAGGCCGGCGCGTGTTCCCGGCGCTTCCGGTGCACGTGAACCTGCGGCTCGGCAACTGGACGCACCGCAAGGACAAGCGCAAGCAGAAAGAGCTGATGGAGCGGGTCTTCGAGATGTTTCCGCGTTTGGCCGAGCGCCGCAACCAGCTCGCCGGCACGATGTCGGGCGGCGAGCAGCAGATGCTGGCCGTCGGCCGCGGCCTGATGGCCGACCCGAAGGTGCTGCTCATCGACGAAGCGTCGTTGGGCCTTGCGCCCAAGACCGCGCAAGAGCTGTTCGAGACCGCGCGCGGCATCGCCGCGACCGGGGTCGCGGTGATCCTGGTCGAGCAGAACGCGGGCGCGCTCAAGGTCGCCGACCGCGCCTGGATCATGCAGAAGGGCACGCTGGTCTTCACCGGCTACGGCGACGAGCTGCGCAGCGGCGTGGACTTGCGCGCCGCCTACCTCGGCTGAGGCCGCAGTCGTCGCATGAGCGACGTGCGGCGCATCCTGCTGCTGCGAGGGATCCGATCCTTCGCGTACGGGTTCACCTCGGTGCTGGTCGGGGTGCATCTGGCGGATCTGGTGTCGGCGCCGCGCGCGGGCGCGATCTTGACCGCGACGCTGGCCGGTGCGGCGTATTGGACCTTCGTCGTCGGCGCGCGCGGCGACCGGATCGGGCGGCGGCGGATGTACGTCGCGCTGAGCGCGATCATGGCCGTCGCGATGGTGGTGTTCGCCGTCAGCGACGCATTTGCCGCGCTGCTGATTGCATCGCTGTCGGGCACCGTCGCCGCAACCGCGTTGGAGGCCGGCCCGTTCGTCGCGCTGGAGCAGGCGATGATCCCGGGCGCCGTCGAAGCCGCGCATCGCACGCGCACGTTCGGCCGCTACAACTCGGTCGCGGCGATCGTGGGGGCGTTCGGCGCGCTGGCGGCCGGCGGTCCCGCGGCGCTGCGCGACGTGCTGCCGGTCGCGTCGCAGCGATTGTTCGTCGTGCCGGCGCTGCTGGCGCTGAGCTCGCTGGTGGTCGCGCTGCGCCTGAGCGACGCGGTGGAAGCGCCGATCCGCGGCGCGAAACCGCTGACGGTCAGCCGCGGCCGGGTCGCGAAGCTGTCGGCGCTGTTCGCGCTCGACTCGTTCGGCGGCGGCTTCGTCGTGCAGGCCGCGATCGTCTACTGGTTCCGCAGCCGGTACGGAACATCGGAAGAGATGCTCGGGCTCGTCTTCTTCGGCACCGGCATGCTGCAGGCCGTCTCGTTCGCGATCGCGACGCGGCTGGCCGATCGGATCGGGCTGATCAATACGATGGTGTTCACGCATCTTCCGTCGAACCTGCTGCTCGCCGCCGTGCCGCTCGCCCCGAACGAGCCGCTGGCGATAACGCTGCTGCTGGGCCGGTTCGCGCTGTCGCAGATGGACGTGCCCGTTCGCCAGTCCTACGTCATGGCCGTCGTCGAGCCGGAAGAGCGCACCGCCGCGGCCGGCTTCACCACCACGGTCCGCAGCGCCGCGCAGGCGGCCGGTCCCGCAATCGGCGGTGCGACGATCCCGATCGCCGGCAGCGGGCTGCCGTTCTTCGTGGGAGGCGGGCTGAAGGTGATCTACGACGTGCTGCTGTGGATCAACTTCCGCCGCGTGAAGCCGCCCGAAGAATCCTAGTCTTCGGGGTTGCAGACCCGGCAGGGCTTGAGGCCCTGCTCGGCCGCGAGCGGCTGGGTCGCGTAGACCAGCGCGTCTTTGCCTTCGACCAGCCGGCAGTCGGGGCGGTGATACGAGCGGGCGCCGACGACGACCTTGCCGTCGGCGAAGGTGGCCTCGGCCATCGCGTGGTCTTTGGAGGATCCGTTCGACGAGACCTGGATCGTCTTGATGACCTCGCTCAGCTCGTCCATTTTGCGGTCCACTTTGGTGCCGGCCCGGCGGCCCGACTCGAACAGCATCAAGCCCACGCCCACGATGATCATCCCCAGCCCGACGAAGCCGCCGGACAGCAGGTAGGGGACCTGGCCCTGCACGAAGTCGATTGAAGCCGCGCCGTTCCAGGCGATGAACAAAACGATGAAACCGCCCGCGATGAATGCGAGCGCCATCGAGGTCTGCCAGCCGGGACGATTGAACATGCCCGGATGGTATCGGAGCCGGGCGGGGCGTGCTAGGCGATCAAGTCCGAAGTGATCTCGGACAGTGAGGGGCAGCCCGCCAGCGCCATCGCGATCGAAAGCTCTTCGCGAAGCATGTCGATCGCTCGCTGCACGCCGCCGGCGCCGCCGGCGGCCAGCGCCCACAGCTGCGGCCGTCCGATCGCCACCGCCGAGGCGCCCAGCGCGATCGCCTTCAAAACGTCGGTGCCGCGGCGGACGCCGCCGTCCACGATCAGCGGCACGCGTCCCTCGGTCGCGTCGGCGATCTCCTCCAGCGCGTCCAGCGTCGCGACCGAGGTGTCGAGCTGGCGGCCGCCGTGATTGGAGACCCAGATCGATTCCACGCCCATGTCGGCGGCGCGAATCGCGTCGTCGCCGCGCACGACGCCTTTCAAGATGATCGGCAGCGGCGACAGCGAACGCAGCCACGCGATGTCGCTCCATGTCAGCGAGTGCGTGGACAGGTCCGACGCCCACGAGGCGAGCGCGCTGCCGCCTTCGGGACGCGGCGGCGGCGCGGCGAAGTTGGCGAGCGTGATGCCTTCGGGGATCGTGAACACGTTGCGGAAGTCGCGTTCGCGGCGGCCGAGCACCGGAAGGTCCACGGTCAGCACGATCGCGCGGTAGCCGGCGGCATAGGCGCGCTTGACCAGCGACTCGGTGACGGCGCGGTCGGAATAGACGTAGAGCTGGAACCATTTCGGCGACCGCGGTGCCGCCTCCATCACCTGCTCGAGCGGAACGGTCGAGATGGTCGAGACGCATTGCAGTGCGCCCGCGGCTTCGGCGCCGCGCGCGGTCGCGACTTCACCCTCGGGATGCGCCATCTTGTGCAGCGCGGTCGGTGCGAGGAGGATCGGATGCGGCAGGATCGAGTCCAGCAGGCGCGTGGACAGGTCGCGCTCCGCGACGTCCACTAGCACCCGGTATTTCAGCGAGCGCCGCGCGAAGGCGTCGCGGTTCTCGGCGAGGGTGATCTCGTCGTCGGAGCCGCCCGCGTAGTAGTCGTAGGCGTTGCGCGGCAGGATCTCGCGGGCGACGGCTTCGAATTCGTTGAGGTTGAGCGGCTCCATGGCGGCGCCGAGCCTACCAAGCCCTCGCCTAGCGAGCGAAGAGATCGCCGAACTCCGCTACCCGGCCAGGATGCGGTCGATGAACGTGCCGGTGCGCTCGATCAGCTCTTCGGTGACGTCGGCGGGATCGCGCCCGGAGACCTTGAACGAATGATCGCCGCCATCGATCGGGGAGAGCGTTGCGAGGGGGAGCTTCGCGATGGTCGCGTCGAGCAGCTCCGGCGTCGAGAACGGAT
>DATLFO010000360.1:0-23951 GCA_035541035.1 Actinomycetota bacterium | reverse complement strand
ATCCCCGACCGTCACCGCCACGGCCACCGCAACGGCGACCCCGACCCCGACCCCGATGCCGTCCCCGACGACGGTTCCGTCACCGTCCCCGTCGCCCAGTCCGCTGCGGCCGTCGGGCGAGTAGCTACGGCGAAGGGTCGGGCGTAGGCGACCCTGCCGGCTCGGGGGCCGCGGGCGCGTCGCCTTCTACGGTCACCCGGCCCTCCATGCCTTCGGTGCGATGGTAGACGCAGAAGAACTCGAAAGTTCCCGCCGTCGGGAAGGTGGCGATCTTGGCCTGGCCGGGCTGGATGTTGATGCTGCGCATGCCGCACTCCGGGCAGGTGAACGAGTGCGTCAGGTCCCCGTCGTTGCGGATGGTGATCGCCTCGCCCTGCTCGACGACGAGCGCCTGCGGCGTGAAGGCGAAATCGCCGGTGACCAACCCGACCGCCGGCCCGGTCCTGGGCAGGAACGCGATCAGCGCGGCCAGAGCGGCCATCGAAGGGATGATCGAGCGGGTGAGCCACTTCATGACGGTGCCGAATCATAGGGGCGCCCCGTCCCCGATGCACTTTCGCAGCTAGGACAGGAAGCGGCGATAGACCAGGAAGCCGGCGCCGCCGAGCGATCCGAGCGCGACGACCGCGAGCGCAACCTTGGTGCCGCTGCCGCCACCCGGCGACGGAGCCGGCGTGCCGGTGTCGCTCGGCGTGGGCGTGAGCGTGTCTTCGGGCGACGGCGAGGCCGTGGACGTGCCGGTGGGGGACGCGCTCGGGTCGGGAGAGCCTGATCCGGACGGCGACCCGGACGGCGATGGGGACGGCGAGGCCGGCGTCCGGGTCGGTGAGGGAGAAGGCGCCGCCGTCTCGCGCGGCGCGACGTGGATGGTGCCGCTCATGCTCTGGCCGTGGACCTTGCAGAAGTACGAGTAGGTGCCGGGCCGGTCGAATCGATGCGAGTAGGTCCGGTTGTTGGAGTCCAGGCAGTCGTCGGGCTCGAGCGGATTGGTCCGGGGACAGTTGCTCGGGCTGGAGTCGAAGCGCTCCGGCGTGGTCTCGCGCGTGACGGTGTGCGGCGCGCCGTTCGCATCATCGTAGGTCCACACGACCGTGTCTCCGGCGACGACGAACTTGTCCTTGGGATCGAAGCGATTGCCCGTGACCACACGCACACTGCGCTCGGCCGCCGGGGCCGGCGGGGCGAACGCCAGCCAGGCTGCAGCCGGCACTACGGCAAGCGCTATCGCGATCGCGACTCGAACCCGTCTCATCGGCCCCTATTAAGCGGCCGACGCGAGGCTCGCGCAAACGGCAGCGGAGCGGGCTACCGCCCCCGCGCGACCGAAGGGTAGGATTTCGGAACCGGAATCGGGGGCCAACGGCGCCGCTCGGCGCGACGGGAGGGGACCACGGATGAGCGACGTACGCAGCTATCAGCTCTACATCAACGGCGAGTTCGTCGATGCCGCGGACGGCGCGACGTTCGAGACCTACAACCCGTCGGACGGATCTCTGTTCGCCACGGTCGCCAAGGGCGGCAGGGAGGACATGCGCCGGGGCATCGAAGCCGCGCGGACCGCGTTCGACTCGGGCGTGTGGTCCGAGATGCCGCAGGCCGAGCGGAGCGAGCGGCTGCTGAAGCTGTGGAAGCTGCTTGTGGACAATCTCGGTGATCTTTCGAACATCGAGGCGATGGATGCGGGGCACACGCTGCGCATGGCGAACCTGTTCTCGATCGCGCTCGGCGTGGAGCACCTTCGCGCGCTCGCGGACCTGGCGAACAAGCTGGGCGAGTGGGAGCCGGTGCCGTTCAACGAGATGCCCGCCTTCGCGATGGGGCTGGTGCGCCGCGAGCCCTACGGCGTCACCGCGGCGATCACCCCGTGGAACTTCCCGTTCATCCTGATGATGTGGAAGGTCGCGCCGGCGCTGGCGACCGGCAACAGCGTCGTGGTCAAGCCCGCGACTTACACGCCATGCTCCACCGTCGAGTTCGCCAAGCTGGTCGCCGAAGCCGACGTCCTGCCGCCGGGTGTGCTCAACGTGGTTCCCGGCGCGGGCGGCGCGGCCGGCGAGGAGCTCGCATCCAACCCGATGATCGACAAGGTCGCATTCACCGGATCGACCGAGGTCGGCCGCCGGATCATGCAGCTCGCGTCGAGCACGGTGAAGAAGACGACGCTCGAACTCGGCGGCAAGAGCGCCAACATCATCCTCGACGACGCGGACCTGGACGCCGCGGTTCCCGGCTCGCTGTTCGGCACGTTCCTGCACTCCGGCCAGATCTGTCACTCGGGCACGCGCTTGTTCGTGCCCGCCTCCATCCACGACGAGATCGTGTCCCGGCTGGTGGATGCGGCCGAGTCGCTCACGGTGGGCAGCGCGATGAGCTTCGAGACCGACATGGGTCCGCTGATCCACCGCACCCAGTACGAGACGGTCGAGCGCTACGTGCAGCTCGGCCTTGAGGAGGGCGCGAAGCTCGCGACCGGCGGTGCGCGCGTCGACGTCGAGGGCCACGAGGGCGGCTACTACTACAAGCCGACGATCTTCACGGGCGTCGAGAACTCGATGCGCATCGCGCAGGAGGAGATCTTCGGGCCGGTCCTGTCGGTCATCAAGTACGACTCGGTCGAGGACGCGATCAAGATGGCCAACGACTCGATCTACGGATTGGGCGGGGCCGTGTGGTCACGGGACGTGCCGCGCGCGATCAACGTCGCCAAGCGCATCCGCACCGGCACGGTCTGGATCAACGACTACCACCTGCTCAGCGCCTACGCGCCGTTCGGCGGCTACAAGCAGAGCGGCGTCGGCCGCGAGCTGGGCGCCTGGGGCCTGCGCGAGTACCAGCAGACGAAGTACATCCACGTGGATCAGACGCCGGGCAAGGACCAAAAGTACTGGTACCAGATCCTCGGCAACCTCTAGCTGAAAGGATCGGCCCGCTCCCGGGTCGGAGTCGTGACGAGGGAGGCGGTTTCGCCTGCCGCGCGTTCGGGCCTGGCTGACCGGACGCGATGCGGAGCCGACTCACCGAGTCCGGCGTGGTGGCCGCACTGCCGCGCCGAATCCTCCGGATACGCCGGCGGGCCGGGCCTTCGTCCGGCTCGCCGGCGCTCCTACAGATCCCCCGGGGGCGTCAGCCCGAGCGCGCGCATCTGCTCCCCGAGCTCGCCGCGGGCACGGTCGAAGATCTGGTCCGCGCGTTCGGCGATCGGCACGGCTTCGGTGATCGCCTCGTTGCGGGCCTCGGGGGTGTCGAGCCGGCTCGCCTCACGGAATGCCTCGAAGGCTTCGATGTAGGCAACGAACGCATCGTCGTAGAGCCGCGCGGCCGTGGCGAGCCGCTCGGGAGGGCCGGCGTCGGCGAAGCTTTTTCGCAGGTTCTGGTAGAGCCGGATCCAGTTGTCGGCCTCGCGGCGGAACTGCTCGGGAGACACGACGCCTTCGCGCAGATCGGTGATGCGCGGCTTGACCTCTTGCTGAAGGATGCGGCCGCCCTCGAAAGACAAATCCTTGACGACTTGCGCGTACGTCTGAACCGCGGCGCGTTCGGCGCGGCGGCTGGCGCGCGATCGGGGAACGACGATCGCAGCGACCACGCCCGCGATAACGATCACCGCCACGACGATGCGCACGATCCGGCGGCGGCGCTTGCGCGAACCCCATCGCTCGCTGCGAGCCGGGCTCACCGCTTGCGTGCTCCTCTCCGCTTCGGCTCGTCGTTGGGCTCGTCGTCGGGCTCGTCGTCGCCGAGATAGGACGCGACCAGCTTCGGGTCGGCGGCCAGGTCCGCGCTGGCGCCTCCCAGCACCACCTCGCCTTTGGCGAGCACGTAGGCACGGTCGGTGTTGGCGAGCGCCATGTGCACGAACTGCTCGACGATCAGGACGGCGCAGCCTGCAACGTTGACCTCGCGCAGGATGTCGAACAGCTGCGACACGATCTTGGGTGCCAAGCCGAGCGAGAGCTCGTCGACGATCAGCAGGCGCGGGTTCGACATCAGCGCGCGCGCCACGCCGAGCATCTGCTGCTCGCCACCCGACAGCGTGCCGGCGGCCTGCGCGGCGCGTTCGCGAAGAATCGGAAAGTGATCCATCACCCGGTCGCGCTGAGCGGCGAACGAGCCGTTCTTTCGCTGCGTCCAATAGCCGGCCCTGAGGTTGTCCTCGACGGAGAGCTCGGTGAACAGCTCGCGGCCCTCGGGCAGGTGCGCGATCCCCCGAGCGACGACCTGATTGGGCTTGAGCCCGTGGATCGGGGTTCCCTCGAACAGGATCTCGCCGGCCGCGGGAGCGAGCATCCCGCTGATCGCACGCAGCGTCGTGGTCTTTCCGGCGCCGTTCGCGCCCACGAGCGCGACCCGCTCACCTTCGCCCACCGTCATCGAGACCCCGCGCAGCCCTTGGATCGGACCGTAGAAGACGTCGATGCCGCGGATCTCGAGCAACTCAGCAGCCCTGCCCGCCGGCCGGGATCATGAACGATACGCGAAGCGGCTCCGTGCCCGACGCCCAGATGACCAGCACCTCGGCGCGCCCGGCGGGCGCGGCGGCCGGCACGACCCAGGTCGTTTCGTAGCGGCCGTTCGGCCCGGCAACGCCGTTGCCGAATCCGCTCGTGTAGCTTTTGTTGGTCAGCTCATTCGATCCGTCCGAGTACTGCGTGCTGTAGCCGGTGACCTCGTTGGGCTTCAGGCCGGTCACCGTCATCGTCTGGGTCTGTCCGGCGGGGACGCAGGGCCTGGCGAGGGAGGCGGCGACGGTGGAGGCGCTCGCCTGCGCGCTCGGCGCCACGCCGGCGCCGGGAGCCGTGCCGGGTGACGGGCTCCCACCGGTCCGCCCCTCCATCGCGGTCGCGGGCGAGGACGCCGCAGCCGGCGGCGGCGACGAGGCTCGGGGAGACGCTCTGTCGCCTACGGACGGATCGCCGCTGCACGCGGCGAGCGCGATCAGCGCAACGAGCGCGAAGCGCTTCATGCGTGCACCGCCTCGCCCAGATAGGCGGCGACCACGTCGGGGTGACGCTGGATCTCGGACGGCGTGCCGTCGGCGAGCGGCGCGCCGCGGTTGATCACGTAGATGTAGTCGCACACACTCGTCACCATACGGACATCGTGCTCGATCAGCAGGATCGACACGCCGAGCTCGGCCCGGATGAACTTCAGCAAGCGGGCGAACTCGTCGGTCTCGGTGTTGTCCAGACCGCTGGCGGGCTCGTCGAGCATGAGCAGCGGCGCGCGCGTCACGAGGGCCCGCGCGAGCTCGACGTGACGCAGGACGCCGAAGGGGAGGCCGGCGACGCGGCGGTCGGCGACGTCTTCCAGGCCGAGCATGCCGATGATCCGGCGGACGGATCGCCGCGCCTCGCGCTCGGCTTCGATCGCGGCGTCGGTCAGGGCGAGGTGGCGCAGCACGCCGGTGTCGTTGTGCAGATGCGTGGCGACGAGCAGGTTCTCGAACACCGACAGCTGCGGGAACAGCTGGATGAGCTGGAAGGTCCGGCCGACGCCCATCTGGGCACGCACGTGCACCGGCAGCGTCGTCGCATCCTGGCCGTAGAGGCGCACGGTTCCGCTCGCCGGCTCGTTCAATCCGGCGATCGCGTTGAAGGTCGTGGTCTTGCCGGCACCGTTCGGGCCGATGAGCCCCACGATCTCGCTTTTGCGAACCTCGACGGTCACATCGTCGGCCGCGGTCAGCCCCCCGAAGCGCACGACGATGTTGCGGGCCTCCAGGATCGGCTCGCGCTGCGACCGGTCCTCGGGAAGGTCGAGCGGCGCGGGCTGGGCGGTGCGCCAATCGCGGCGAGCCTGCTGCGCGGCGGCCGAGCCGATCACGGAAAGCTCATCGTCGCGCGGCTCGGACTCCAGATGCGAAAAGTCCAGGGCTCGCCGCTCGACGCCGCGCCGCCTCGGAACGCGCTGCCGCGCAGGGCGGGATGGCGCTTCGTCCGACACGCTTTCGCGGCGCCCGGATCGCGCGCGTTCCCGCAATCGCTTCCCCACGGCGGCCCCGGCCGCGCCCAGACCCCCGGGATAGGCCAGCAGCACCAGCAGCAAAAGACCGACCGACACAATGTCGAGATTGTCGGCGATCGCGCGGGTGAGCGCGGTGTCCCAGATCTGGCCGATCGCGTTCAGGAACGCGAACGCGCCGCTGGCGGCGATGGCACCGCCGAGCGATCCGATGCCGCCGGTGACGGCGATGCCGAGATAGAACAGCGAGCGAGTGAAGTCGAAGCCTGTCGGCGTCGCAGTCTTGAGGTCGGTCATCATCAGCGTGCCCGCGATCCCGGCGAGCGCGCCCGACAGCGCGAACGCGAGCAGCTTGTAGCGCGTGACGTCGATGCCGAGCGAGACGGCCGCGGTCTCGGAGCCGCGTACCGCGAAGAACGCGCGGCCGGTCTTGGACTCGCGAAGGTTCATCGCCGCGTACCAAGCCGCCGCCACCGCGGCGAGCACGACCAGATAGAAGACCTCCTTGGAGCGGAAGTCGAAGAACGTGACGGTGCCGGGACGGCCGATGGTTCGGTTCGGGATCGTGGACGAGCCGCCTTCGCCGACCAGCCACGCGGAGGTGAACAGGAACTTGTCGGCGACATAGGCGAAGATCAGCGTCGCGACCGCCAGGTAGAGGCCGCGCACGCGCAACGCGACGAGCCCCAGCAGCGACGCCACCGCCGCGGTCACCGCGACGACGATCGGAAGGTTGATCGGGAACGGGATGCCGGCCTCGCGCGCGAGCAGGCCGGTGGTGAACGCGCCGATGCCGACGAAGGCCCCTTGCCCGAGCGAGATCTGCCCGACCCAGCCGGTCAGGATCACCAGGCTCATCGCGATCAGCGCGTACTCGCCCGCCAGGTTCGCCGCCTGGACGAGCGCGGGCTGCGACGACAGCGGCGGCAGCCACGGCGCAAGGATCAGCGCGGCGACGACGGCGGCCCGGGCCAGCATCCGGTAGACGCGGCGGTCGGTCTCTGCGAGCCTCACAGGCCGCTCCGCACGTCCGAGGCCGAGAACCGTTGGCCGCGAAGTCCCATCACCACGACCGCGACGAGGCCGAGCACGGCCTGCTGGATGCCGACCGTTGAGCCGATCACCGGCAGCGTTGGCACGATGCCGATCACCATGCCGACGAAGATCGAGCCGATCACCGCGCCTTTGACGTCGTCGAGCCCGCCCAGCAGAGCCGCGACGAACGCGGGCAGCACCTCGAGCGAGAGCGTGTACGGATGCAGGTTCGTGGTTGCGGCAAGCAGCACGCCGCCGAGCGCCGCGAGCACGCCCGCGAATGCCCACGCGACCGCGGTGGTCTTCTCGGGATCGATGCCGACCAGGCCTGCGGCGCGCGGATTGTTCGCGCTCGCGCGCAGCGCCAGGCCGAGGTCGGTGTACTTGAACAGCGCGATGAACGCGGCGGCCGCGGCCAGGGCCACGGCGAACAGCCCGACCGATCCGAGCTGAAGCGTGGCGTTGCCGACCTGATAGATCTGCTTCGGGAAGATCTGCGGCGCCAGCAGCGGCGTCGTTCCCCACAGCCGCGCGGCGATCGCGATCAGCAATCCCAGGACCGCGACGGTGCCGACGGTCTGCGCGGTCGGGCCGCTCGGGCGGAGCCGCCGCACCACGATGCGCTCAACGCCGAGCCCGAGCAGCGCGCCGGCGACGAGCGCGACGGCCAGCGCGACGAACACACTCGTTCGCTGCGCCGCCGAGTAGGCGACGTAGGCCGGGAACATCGCCATCGCGCCGTGCGCGAGGTTGAGCACCTTAGAGCCGCGGTAGATGAAGACGATCCCGAGCGCGAACATCGTGTAGGCGCCGACGAGCGGCATCGTCAAGATGATGTTGACGAAGAAGTCGTTCACGTCAGGCCGCGTCCTTGCCGGCGTCGACGTCGTCGATGAAGCCGGAGTTCGCGTAGCGCCATCCCTGGAACGATCCGGTCTGCGCCAGCGACGCGAACGCCTGGGCCTTCACGTTGGGGAACTGCGGGCGGCCCTTCGAGAAGCGCATCGGGGGCGCCAGGCCCGTCTCGAAGGTCATCGTATCGAGCACCGCCTTGATCCCGAGCCGCGTCGGGGCCGGGCCGAGCCGCGTGAGCGCTTCGACGAGCAGTTGCATCCCGATATAAGCGCCCTGCACGTGCGGGTTGTTCGCGTCGGCCTTCGAGTTCACGCGCCGCAGGTCGGCCAAGTAGGTCGCGACCGCCGGCTCCTTGTCGAACGGGTCCAGCGGCGGCTTGAACGAGGTCCACACCAGCATGCCGTCGCAGTACTTTCCGCAGTCGCGCGCGAACGCGTCCACGAACAGCGGCTGCGGCGCCCCGATGCCAACACGCGGCCGCTGGTTGCCGTTGCCGAGCCCGCCGTCACCGACCCAGCGCGTCGCGGTGGCCGGCTCGAGCAGCATCGCAACGAAGTCACATCGGGCGAACGAGGTTCCGCCGCAGCTGCCGATGAAGTCGTTGACCTGGTTCGAGTACGACTGCTGCCCGCCCTGCACGCCCACGTCCGAGGTGACCGTGCCGCCGAGGCGCTTGATCGAGCCGAGGAACGCCTTGTGGCCTTCGACGCCGAAGCGGTAGTTCTGATCCCACACGATCCCGAACCGACGTGCGCCTTGCTGCCAGGCGTGGCGCGCCATGATGTGCATGACCGACGCGGTCGAGGTCGCGACCGGCCATACCCACGGATCCTGGTATTGGTCGATCAGCTGGCCATCGGAGCCGATCACCGGGAACTTCGCGTCGCGGATCACGTGCGAGTCGATCGCGCCGCGCACGCCTTCGCTGGACGGATTCACCGCGAGCCCGAAAAACTTCTTCGACTGGATCCAGCCTTCGATGATGCGCTGGCCGCGTGCCGGCTCCCACCCGTCGTCCTGATACGTGATCTGGATGGTGCGCCCGCACACGCCTCCCTGGCGGTTGACCTTCTGACGCACGGCCTCCATGCCGAACTGCGCGTCGGCGAGGAAGTCTTTGGCGATGCCGGTCTTGACCACGGTCGCGGCGAAGCGGATCTCCTTCGCCGTCACGCCCACGTCGGTCGCGCCGGCGTTGTGTCCCTTCGCGCAGTCGTAGACCTTTCCGCCGACCGTCGTGACCGGCGCGCTGCCGGCCGGCACCGGGACCGGTCCGTCGCTGCCGGCCGGCGCGGCCACCGGGGCCTCGCCGCCGGCGGGAGCGGCGCCGGGATCGGCGACCGGCGCGCTCGCATTGACGACGGGCTCGACCGTGGGCAGCCGGGCGGTGAATGCCGACAGCAGGCTGATCGCGATCACGATCCCGGCCGCGGCCCACGCGCCCGATCCCGACGACGGGGTGCGGCTCATACGTCCAGCACCCTGCTCATCGCACGGCGGCGGAGCGCGAGGTAGGCCGGCGCGGCGAGCAGGCTCCACAGCACGAACAGCATGCCGAACTCGCCGGGGCGGTTCCGCACGAACGCAAACGAGCGCACGATCGCCTCGGCCGGTCCGGCCGGTCCGGCCGGTCCGGCGGACATGCCCGGCCGGGGCCGCTCCGGCCGCGGATCCTCGGTGGCGGGGTCTGCTCCGCCGATGTCCGGCGCGGGATCGAAGACCACGACGCTCCCGGCGTCGCCGGGGATCTCGCCGGCGTCGGGAAGCAGATAGATCCCGTAGCGCGACTCGGCCTCCACGCCCGCGAGCGACACGATCACGCGGCTCCGCCCGGCGCTTCCGCCGCGGTTCGCCGGGCTGGAGTCGTTGTAGACGATCACGTCCAGGCCGTTAACGGTGATGGTGTCGTCGTCGTTGACCGCCTTGTCGGAGGCGATCAGGCCGGGCTCCTTGGCGACGATGCCTTGGTAGCCGCGGGGGCTCGCGAGCACGTGCGCATCCGGCACGCGGGCGCGCATCTGCGCGCCGAGGAGACGGTTGATCGCGTCCGCGACCGCCGCCGGATCGCATTCGGCGCAGCGGATTCCGGGGCCGCGGACGTCGCTGTAGTCGCGCGCGAACGTCGCGATCGTGGTGCCGGTACGGCCGTGTGCGCGAGTGACGGCCGTGGTCGCGATCCGGCCGATGACGATCTGACCGCCGATCTCGACGCCGGAGGCGACCGCGGTCGTGATCGTCTCGACTCCCTTGGGCGTTGCGCGGGTCGTCACGCTCGACGACGTCGATGCGACCGACAGCACGCCCGGGATCTCGACCGCCGCGGCCGAGGCGCTGCCCTCCGCCGCTCCGGAGCCGCTGTCGCAGGTCACAGCCGCGCGTCCGAGCGGCGAGTCGCCTCCCCGGTCGGTCGCCTTCGTTCCGTCGAAGTCGGTACAGATCGCGCCGGGAATCGGATACCCCTTGCCGCCGGTCCCCTGAGTTCCGGCGGCGACCGGCTCGAGCGGCTGCCCTTCCCCGTTGGGGCACGCACCCGCGATCACGGGCGCGACGAGGTCGCCGCCGCGGTCGGCGCCGCAGCGGCCGATCGAGCGGACGTCGGAGTCGGTGGCCGCGTCGGCGCTCGCGAAGCGCAGCACGTGCGCCGCGGCGACGGCACCCGAGTCCGATCCGGACTCCAGCGACGAGGACGCGACGAAGAACTCGCGGTTGCCGGGCGTGACCACGCGGTCCGCGGGACACCGGCCGAACTCGTCGCGATCATTGATGCCCGACTCCGACGTGCACAGCGCGTCCGCGTTGTTGACGAGCCGAGGGATGCCGCCGACGTTGACGACGTGCACGCCGAAGGCGGTCGCTTCGCTCGAGAAGGTGCGGCCGGTCTTTCCGTCGGCTTCGGGGATGTCGGCGGTGCCGGCGTCCGGGTCGTCCGCGGCGGCGCGGCGGGCGAGCGGAACCTCGTCGGCGACCACGACGAAGCCGCCCCGGCCGGGATACGGATAGAACAGGCGGCCCAGACGCGCGTCGATCGAGATCGGTCCCGGAGAGATACCGTCGGTCCGGTTGGTCAGCACCGGGTAGCTCACGCCCGGCGGCAGCGGTGTCGCCCGCACGTCGGCCAGGACCAGCCCTTTGCGGTTCTGGATGTAGAGCCGGCCGGTGCCGCCTGCGAATCCGCGCCAGTAGTCGTAGCGAACGCCCTCGTGGTCGAGCGAGACACCGGACGGCACGACGCCGTGGAAGCGCTGCGCCTCGGGATCGTAGACCCACACGCCCGGCCCGAACGGTGGACGGTCCTCGAGGATCAGCAGACGGCCGCTGCCGGAGTCCACGATCGGCGTGGTCGAGCGGCCGACCGCCGGGCTGACGCGCACGACGGCGTTCCCGTCGCCGCCGGTGACCGGACGGTCGCTCACCAGCGGGATCCACACGGCGCGGCCCTGCCCGCCCGCGTAGCAGTACGAGATCACGCCGCGCGCGCTTCGGCCTACCACCGGATCGGCCGCGCTCGGGGTGTTGGTGTTCGTGTCGCACCGGTCCGACAGGTCGATCTCCCAGTCCAGCGCGAGCGTGTCGGCGTCGAGCTGGCGGATCACCGTGCTTTCGCGATAGCTGCGCACACCGCTGATCTCGAGCAGTGCCGACTCGAGCGCGCCCGCGCCGATCACGTAGAGCTTGTTCGCCGGCGCGTAGTAGGAGATCCCTCGCACGTAGAAGCTCACGCTCTGCCGGCCGTAGCAGGGGACCTGTGGCGTGGCGACCTTGAAGGTGCGCGTGTCGATCACCACCAGCGTGGAGTCCGCGCAGGTCGGCGCGGGACCGGAGGAGCGATAGAAGATCCGATGGTTCGCCTCGTCCACCGCGAAGGTCGAGCCGATCTGGGTGATGGGGAAGCGGCCGATCTTTTTGAGCGCCTTCAGATCGTAGACGTGCATGTGGTCGTCGTTGCCCGCGTAGAAGCCGCGATGCAGGACCGAGTCCACGGCCATCGGCTGCGCAGCCCGGGCGTCGAAGCCGAAGCGCATGAAGCCGATCTCGCGCACAGGCGGCGGCGTCGCACGAGCCCCGTGACGCATCGGCAGCACCGCGAGCAGCGCCGCGGCGGCAACGCCGAGCACGGCGGCCCGCCGCAACCGGCGGCCCGCCCCGCCGCTCCTCTCGCCGAATCCCGTCATCGCTGTTCCGAAACCTTCACCCGCCTCCTCGCGGAGGAAGGAACGAGGGGCCGGGCGCTTGATGGCCCGGCCCCCGAACGCTATCGCGCGTGCTAGACCGCGACGTAGATGCCGGTGAAGTTCGCCTGCGTGATCGGCGTCGTGACCCCGTCGCCCTGCGTCGGCGAGAACTGGGCCACGACCGTCACCGCAGAGTTCACCGGACGGCCGTTGATCGAGAACTTGCACTGGAGCGGCACGAGCACGATGGACCCCGCACGCTGATAGGTGCCCGCGCATCCGTTCGGCGGCGCGCCGTTGGTGATGTTCCCGGTCACGCTGAGCGCGTCGTCCACGCTGAACGGGAACACCACGCCCGCGTCGTCGGCCAGCGTCCCGCCGGTCGTGCTCCGGGCCGTCACCGAGTTCGACGTTCCGACCTTGACGCTGCCTGCGAACACCTGGCTGTTGTCGTTGGAGGTGAAGGTGCCGGTGATGAGCACCCCGGAGAACGTGATGTTGTTCTGCGGCTTGCGGCACAGCGGGTTGCCCGCCGGGCACGCCCCGATACCGTCGGTCGAAACCGTGCCCGTCACCTGACCGGTCCCCAGACCGGCCATCGCCGGCGTCGCCCCCAGCGTCGCGAACATGCCGAACGCGACCGCCGCGACGACCATGAGCCTTCTGACTCCCCGCATCGAATCTCCTCCCCGAGAATCGGACAAATCTCTCGCCTGGCGAAGGCGCTTCGTCGGTCGCGCCCCGTGCTCGCGGCCGCTCCCTGAGTGCGGCCGATCCCTCACCCGGCCCTCCGGCCTGCTGGCACAGTTCGACTCGCTCGCTGTTCACTCCTTCTGTTTCGCGTGCATTTCGTACAGGTTTTCCCAACCGGCCGGTCGCAAATGACGGCCGGGTAGAATCGGGACATGCGAATCAGCGCAACGGAGCCGGCCGCCGAAATGGTGCGTCGCGTGCGGCAAGAGGGCCGCGACAACCTCGTGATGGTGCTCGGGTCCGGCTGCTGCGATTCGACCGCGCCGTTCCTCTACGACAACTACCTGCCCGAGCCCGACAGCGTGCCGGTCGGCGCCGTGGACGGCGTCGAGGTGCTCGCGCCGGGCTGGCTCGCCAAGCTCTACGGCGCCGACGACGAGCTGATCCTGGACGTGGACCAAGGTGTGGTGAACGATTCGTTCTCGCTCGAAAGCGAGTTCGACGCGCGCTTCACGCTGCGCGTGCCCGAGCGCCCCGAGCAGCGCTGAGGCCGCCCGTGCCCTCGTCGATGCATGCGCACGACCACGCTCACGGTCATGACCACGGGGGCATCGAGGGCGTCTCGCCGCTGGGCTTCACCGGCGAGCGCGTCATCCCGGGCGACCCGAAGTGGGCCTGGTGCTTTCAGGCGCACCTGTTCGGCTATCACGATCTCGCTCGTCGCATGACGTCCCGGCCCGAGCGGCTGCTCGAGATCGGCTGCGGCGAAGGCTACGGCGCCTCCGTGCTGTCCCGGCACGCCGGTCACGTGGTCGCCGGCGACGTCGCCGCCGACGCGGTCGCCCACGCGCGCGACAAGTATCACGCGCCGAACATCTCGTGGGTGGTCTTCGACGCGCAGAAGCTTCCTTTTGCCGACGGGGCCTTCGGGGTGACCTGCTCGTTGCAGGTGATCGAGCACTTCCCGGACGCGGAGGCCCATCTCGACGAGGTCGTGCGCGTCACCGAGCCGGGCGGGCTGCACTACGTGACCACCCCGAACATCGACAACATGGGCGAGGCCGAGAAGGACAACCCGTTCCATCTCAGGGACTTCAACGCCGCGGATCTGGACGCGGTGCTGTCGGCCCGCTTCGACGACGTCGCGGTGGAGGGAATGTTCTACGTCGAGGACTCCCCGCGCTACCGCCGCATGGTGGCGGCGGAGGCGAAGGAGGAACGGCTGCGGCCGAAGCTGCGAAAGGTGGAGGACCGGCTCGCGAAGCTTCCCGGCGCGCTGCGCGTGCGGCTTCGTCCGCTCGCGCGCAAGGCAGCCGGCGTATCGCACTGGCCGCTGCCGGAGGCCGAGCGCGCCCGCAACGAGATCATCGCCGCCGACTTTCGCGCCGGGCCGGACGCGGAACAGTCCTTCTGCCTGATCGGCGTGGGACGAACCCCGCCGCGCAAGGGGGCCCCGGCGAAGAAGGGGCCGGACTCAGGCCCAGGCCGCAGCCGCTGAGCCGGCGCCTTCGGGTACCGGCTCGGGATCGCCGGTGAGGTCCTCGCCCGCGCGCCGGGTCCAGAACAGCACGTAGCCGAGCGCCGCGTACCGCACGAAGACGGCGACCTCGAGCACGTTCCGGAACATGTCGGTGTCGGTGCCGACGATGAACGAGTTCAGGAAGCCCCAGATCGCCCCGAGCACGAACAGATCGGCAAGCGCGAAGGCGGCGAAGGCGTGCCAGGGCACGCGCACCAGGACGAAGAACGGCAGCAGCCACAGCGCGAACTGGGGCGAGAACACCTTCGTGGTCATCAGGAACAAGATCAGGATGCCGAAGGCCGTGGTGAGCGCGCGGATCTCTCCGCGCACGGACTCGCGCCACAGCAGAATGAGCGACGCGATGCCGAAGATCGCGAGCGACCCGTACTGGGCGAACTTGCTGAAGGGGCCTCCGGCGGGGAACCAGAACGAGCCCCAATCCGGATCGGTCAGCCCGCTGCCGTGGTGGAGGATGAAGTACCAGACGGTCTCGAAGTTGGGGATCCGCTCGGACTGGAACTCGAAGGGAAACCACCAGCCGTCCACCCCGGCGAACAGCAGCACGACCAAGTTGGGCACCGCGAACCACACGATCGAGTACAGCATCAGCGGCCACGCGGGCTTGCCCTCGCGGCGCCGCGCGAGCATCAGCGCCGGCACGATCAGGCCGGGAAAGATCTTGGCGGCCGCCCCCAGCCCCAGCATTCCGGCGGCGAGCACGTCGCGCTCTTTCGTGAAGGCCCACAGCCCGACCGCCATCAATCCCAGAGCCAGCAGGTCCCAGTTCAGGAACGCATACGAGATCATCGCCGGCGCCATCACGTACATGACCATGCGCTTGGGATTGCGCGCCGCCGCCGCGATCGCGGCTGCGCCGATCACCCCGAACATCGCGAGCATCAACGCGTTCACCCGGAAGAACGCGACGGCGTCGCCGTTCTGCAGCGGCGCGTTCACCGCCGAGATCGCCAGGCCGGTCAGCGGCGGATACTCGAGCCGATTGTCGCGATAGGCGAGACCGCCCTCGCTGAACGGGACCGAGCGGCAGTCCGGGGACGGCTCGCCGTCGCGCACCTCGCAGTCGGGCCGGTACGAGAACTCGCCGCCGCGGTTGCCGTACAGCGGCAGGATGTCGGTGTAGCAGTTGTGCGTGTACTGATAGCCGTCCCAGGCGCGGGGCGGCTCACACTGCTTCTTGAGCACGAAGCCGCCGATCATCGCGAAGATCGCGCCGATCACCGCCATCAGCACGACGGCCATGCGGCCGACCCGGCGTTCCTTTTCCGGCGACCAGGCCGGAGCGGCGTCCTGTTCGCTCACGCCGCCGCCGTCCCGCCACCGGGCGACGGCGACGACTGCGCGTTCGTCGACGTCGGCGTCGGGGAAGGGCTGGGCGAGGGAGGACGGGACCGGGACTGCGTGGGCGTCGGGGCCGGCGACGGCGGCGGCTCGTGGCTCGGAGAGCCGGTGCCGGTCGGCTCCGGCACGACGGTGACCGGCGGACCGGTCGGCACGGCGGTCTGCGATCCGCTGGGCGAGGGCGCCGGCTCGCCGCTGGGAGCGATCGGCTCGGCGCCGGGGAACGACTTGACCTTGACGCCGCTGTGGGCCTTCTTCATGAAGGCCTTCCAGATCTGCGCCGGGAAGCTTCCGCCCACGACCTTCTTTCCTCGCACGTTGGACATGGTACGCGTCCCGTCGGGATACCCCATCCAGACGACGGTGGCAAGATTGGGCGTGTAGCCGGCGAACCAGGCGTCGCGGTGATTTTCGGTCGTGCCGGTCTTGCCGGCCATCGGCCGCCCGATGTCGGCGCTGCGGCCGGTTCCGGCCTTGACCACCTGCACCATCGCCTGCGTGACGTTGCGCGCCACGTTGGGCTCCATCTCTTTCTTGGCCGAGTCCGAGAATCGGTAGAGCTCCTTGCCGTCACGGTCGGTCACGCGCGCGATCATGTGTGCGGCGACGCGCTTGCCGTCGTTGGCCATCGTCGCGTAGGCGCCGGCCAGCTCGGACGGGGAGATCTCGAGCGTCCCGAGCGCGAGCGAGGGCACCGCGTCGAGCTTCGACTCGATGCCGAGCCGCTCGGCGACCTCGACGACCTTTTCGGGACCGATATCCATGATGAGCTGCGCGTAGACGGTGTTGACGCTGTCCGCCGTGGCGGCGGCGAGGTTGAGCGTGCCGTAACTCTTCTTGTCGTAGTTCGACACCGTCCACGGCTTGCCGCCGGTCTGCAGCGTGATGGTGGCCGGAGCCGGATAGGCGCTCGACAGCGACGAGCCGTTCTCGAGCGCGGCTGCCAGCACCAGCGGCTTGAACGACGAGCCGGGCTGGCGCTTGGCGGCGGCGAGGTCGAACTGCTGCTTGGCGTAGTCGCGCCCGCCGACGTACGCGCGGATCTCACCCGTGGCCGGATCGACCGACACCAACGCGGCCTCCGGGTCGGTGGCACGGTCGAGCACTCCCGCGACGGCCTCCTCGGCGGTCTTTTGCATCTCGACGTCCATGGTGGTGCGGATCCGCAGCCCGCCGCGCAGCACCTCGTCCTCGCCGAAGCGCTCAATCAGCTCGCGCCGGACCGCGTCCAGGAAGTACGCGCCGCGGCCGCTGATGCCGGTCCCGCGGGCGATCGTGGCGAGCTCGGCTTTCTTGGCCTCGTCCCGCGCGGTCTCCTCGATCATCTTCATCTCGGCCATACCGTCGAGCACCCGGTCGCGGATCTTCTTCGCGGCTTCGGCGTTCTTGGCGGGCTCGAGCTTCTCGGGCGCACGGACGATCCCGGCCAGCAGCGCCGACTGCGCCAGGTTCAGCCGCGACGCCGGGATGCCGTAGTAGGCGCGCGCGGCCGCGTCGATGCCGTAGGCACCGCGGCCGAAGTAGATCGTGTTCAGGTAGGCGCTCAGGATCTGATCCTTGCTCCACTTCCGCTCGAGCTTGACCGAGACCACGGCTTCCTTGAACTTGCGCATGAACGATCGCTCCCGCCCCACGAAGGCGTTCTTCACGTACTGCTGGGTGATCGTCGAGCCGCCCTGCTTGATCTCGCGGGCCATCAGGTTGCGGACGGCCGCACGCACCACGCCCAGCGGCGAGATCCCCTTGTGCTGATAGAAGCCGCGATCCTCGGCGGCGATGACGGCGTTGCGCGTGATCTCGGGGATCTGCTTGAGGGGAACGATCGCGCGATCCTCGCTGCCGTGAAGCCGGCCGACGAAGCGGCCCTTGTGATCCTCGACGACGCTCGACTGCGCGGTCGCGATGTCTTGAGGCTCGGGCACCTTGGCGAAGGCGTAGTAGATGCCGAACAGCAGGATGCCGAAGGCGAGCCCGACCCCTCCGAGCACCACGACGCGGCGAAGCCAGTATCGCGGCTTGCGCTCGTCCGCGGCACCGTCGTCGCCCGTCCGGCGGGCCTTGGTCTTTACAACCATCCCCGCTCTCCTGCGACCAGAACCAACCGCACCGCCAACCCGAGCGCCGCGATGCCGGCGACGGCGGTGAGGACGAGCCACGGTCGCGCCTTCGCCGACGCACGGCGCGAGGCCTCGACGGACCGTTCGCGCGGTGCGGGCAGCGCGGCGGCCCAGCCGTGCATCCACCGCGGCGGCGAGGCGGCACGGCCGGTGGGTATGGTGCCGCGGGGGCCGCCTCCGATGAGCAGCCCCGCGAGCGCGAGCGCCGCGAACGCAATGCCGAGCCCCTCGGCGATCGACTCGGGCGGGCTGACCAGCGCCTGACCCGCGCCGGCCGCGAGCGCGACCGCGCTGCCCGCCCGCTCGTAGGCGAACGCGGGGGCGAAGGCGAGGAAGCCGGCGATCGCCACGGCCGGCGCGGCCGTGAGCGCGACGGCCCATGCGCTGCCCGGACGCCGCAGCCCGTAGGGCCGGGGGTTGGCGCGGGCCCGCTCGGTGACCTGCCAGGCGGTGACGGCCGACAGGGCCGCAGCGGCGCCGAGCGCCACCGCGGCGGGAATGAACTCCGGGCGTGCCGCGGCCAGGCGCCACACGGCGCCGCCGGTCAGGCCGAAGCCGAGCAACGAACCGCCGACGGGCGCAAACGCGGCGACGGGCGCGGCGAGCGTGGGCTCGCCCGAGCCGGCGAGCAAAACGACGGCGACGAAGGCCACGGCCAGCGCGGCCGCGGCACCGGCGATCGCGACATGGCCGCCGAGCCCGAGCCCGCACGCGGCGACGGCGGCGGGCACGACGAGCAACGCCGAGATGTCGGGGGAGCGCATGAGGCGAACCGCGGCAATGGCCGCGCCGAGCGCGCCGAGCGCGAGCAGCCACAGCCCCCGCGACGACGAGCCGGCGAGCGCGACGGTAGCGAGCAACGCGCCTTGGGCCCGGACGGGTCCGAGCAGCAGCGACCCGGTTCCCGAGCGCAGCGCATCCTCGACGACCGAAGGGATCAGCCCGAGCCTGAGCGCGGCCGCCGCGAGCAGCAGGGCGCCGGCCGTGCCGGAGAAGGGTCCGATCGCGAGTGACTGATCGCCGGCGGCAACGAACGCGGCGAGGGCGAGCGCGTCCGCGATGCCCAGCGGCAGCAGCACGCGGGCCCGCCGCAACGGCGAGGCCGCCGGGGCCGCATACGCCGTCACGGCGAACGCGGCCGTCGAGGCCACGAGCAGCACGCCGAGATAGAGAACGTCGGGAGCAAGGATCGAGCCCGCGGCGGTTCCGCCCGCGACGGCGGCGGCCGCAGCGACGGCCACGCTTCGTGTGCTCATCGCGGTTGCGGCTCCGGCAAGCGCGCCGGCGGCCAGCAGCCCGGTCCAGGCGTCGGGATCGAAGCCCTGCCAGAGCACGTCGTGACCGAGAGCGGCCAGCGCGCCGGCGGTGGCGGTGGCCGCGGCGGCCGCGGCCATCAGCACGCGGGCAATTCCGCGAGCCACAGGGCTCTGCCCGGCCAGCAGCGCGAAGACGGCGGCGCCCAGAGGCAGGATCAAGGCGGCTTGCGTCAGCGTCGCGGAGCTCATGCGCGACCTCCGACGACGAGCGCGAGGCCGGCGGCGCACAGCCCGAACGCCACGGCCGGAGCGATGGGAAGGCGAGCCGCGTCCCGTCCGAACCAGGTCCAGGCCCCCAGCGCGACGGCGGCTGCGACCCATCCGATCGCGTCGGTGGCGCTTCGGATCTGCGCGCCCGCGGCGAGCGCCGCCACGAACAGGATCTGAACGGCGACCCCGAGCAGGTCGAGGCGGCGGGCCAGCGCGGGCATCAGGACCATCCCGCCGTTCGGGCCCGCGAGCCGGACTCCGACCCGAGCGGGAAACGACCCGCCGATCGCGATCGCGACCCCGAGAACGGCGAGCCACATCCCGGCGATCGAGAGCACCGGGCCGCGCGCGAGGGCGAGGCCGGCGACACCGTGCGCGCCGGCGATGTCGGCCATCACGGTGGAGCCGGCGCGAACCGAGGCCGCGGCCGCGAACAGCACCCACGCCGACGCGAACGCAGCCTGTCGCCGCAGGGCGGCCGTCGCGAGGCGCCGGGCGAACTCGCCCGCCGACAGGGCGGAGGCAGGGCCGGACGCCCGGGCCGCAAGAACCATGATCAGCACGGCCGGCACCGTGCCTTCGAAGCGATGCGCGAGGAGCATCGTGGCGGCGCCCGCTGCGGACGCGCCCGATGCAACGGAAAGTCGGGAGTGGAGGCTCATGCGCGTCAGGCTACGCGCTACCGGGCTCGCCGCTGTGCAGGGGCGAAGCGCGTCAGACGGCGGCGCGGCGGCCCGTCGAGAACGAGCGGACCAGGTGGTTCCAGTTGCACTCCATGCACACCTCGACGATGTAGCAGACGACCTCGTTCGGCCGGGCGGACAGCTCGCGGAGGTCCTCCGCGCGCCGGGCGTACCCGTTGCCCCCTTTGAGGTCGCGGCCGTAGGCGTACAGGACCAGCCGCAGCTCGTTCTCACCGCAGATGGGACAGGCGTCCTCGGCGTCCTCGCCGATGTGCCGGGCGGCGCGAAGCAGATCCGGGTGGGCGTCGCAGACGTCCATTCGCGAGAGCATGCCGACCCCAACCGCGCGGAGCACGGCCCGCTTTGCCAGCCGGTAGTCGATCGCCGCCATAAGGTCAGCGATTGTACCGCCGGGGACCGGTCTCCGGGCAGCGTCGGCTTTCGCAACATTTCGGACATATCGGCAACTGGACTGGTCTGGTGTCTCGTTGATTGCCTGCTAGATGCCCGAAACAAGCGCGCGACAATCGCCTGGCAACATCTGCCAGTGCTGCCCCGGAGGTGTTTGACACCCCCCGGAGCCGTGGGCACAATGCATCGCATCGATATATCGGTTCGATATATCGAGCCGATAGGAAGCGACCGGAAAGCGACCGGAAAGCGAGAGGAAAACCGCGATGCTGGAACTGGCCGTTCTGGGGCTTCTGAAAGAGAAGTCCATGCACGGCTACGAGCTCAAGAAGCGGCTGGACGAGCAGCTCGGCCACTTCTGGCGAATCTCCTACGGCTCGCTGTATCCCTCGCTGAAGCGGCTCGCGGCCGACGGCACGATCGAAATCTCTTCCCCTCAGGGCGAGACCTCGCGCCGCAAGAACGTCTACCACATCACCCCCAAGGGCGAGGAAGCCTTCACCGACATGCTGGAGTCGGGCGGCGTGAACATCGCCGACCGGGACCAGTTCATGCTCCGGTTCGCGTTCTCCCGCTACATGCAGCCTGAGACCCGCAAGCGCTTGCTTGAAGGGCGACGCGGTTATCTCCAGGAGCGTCTCCTGGCGATGTCCGCTTCGCTCAAGCGCATGCGCGACCGCATGGACGAGTACTCGCAAGAGCTCATGCAGTACGGAGTGAACGAGACCGAGCACGACATTCGCTGGCTGACCGACATGCTCGCCGCCGAAGAGAGCGGACGGGGCACGGCCAAGAAGAAGAAGACGGCGACGACGCGCGAGCGTGCGCCCCGCCGGCCGCGGTCATCCAACAGGACACCGAAGGGCCTCGTGGACAATCCGGCCGCGCCGCGAACCGGGAATCTGCCGAGCGCTCAAGGAAAGCCCGCCGGACTGTAGGACGCCGGGACGCACAAACGTCCCCGTGCTACGCGACGGGGCTCGAAAGGGGAACAGAGAATGAACAACAACGGAACGCGGAAGGTACGGGTCGCGATCGCGGGCGTCGGCAACTGCGCGTCCTCGCTCGTTCAGGGCGTGCACTACTACGCGGACGCGAAGCCGGCCGATGACGTTCCCGGACTGATGCACGTGATGCTCGGCGGGTTGCACGTGAGCGACGTCGAGTTCGTCGCCGCCTTCGACGTGGACGCGAAGAAGGTCGGCCGCGATCTCTCCGAAGCCATCGTGAGCGAGCCGAACAACACGATCCAGTTCGCAGACGTTCCCCCGCTGGGTGTCGAGGTCATGCGCGGCCCGACGTTCGACGGCCTGGGCCGCTACTACCGCGAGATCGTGGACGAGTCCACGGAGACGCCGGTGGACGTCGCCGAGGTGCTTCGCGCGTCCGGCGCCGACGTGCTGGTGTCGTACCTGCCGGTCGGCAGCGAGGACGCCACCAAGTTCTACGCCGACGCGGCGCTGCAGGCCGGCGTCGGCTTCATCAACTGCATCCCGGTCTTCATCGCCTCCAACCCCGAGTGGGCGGCGCGTTTCCGCGAGGCGCGGCTGCCGATCATCGGCGACGACATCAAGAGCCAGGTCGGCTCGACGATCATCCACCGCGTGCTGGCCAAGCTGTTCGAGGACCGCGGCGTGCACCTGGACCACACCTACCAGTTGAACTTCGGCGGCAACATGGACTTCATGAACATGCTCGAGCGCGACCGGCTGGAGTCCAAGAAGATCTCCAAGACGCAGGCCGTCACCTCGAACATGCGCCGGACGCTGGGCAAGGGCGACGTGCACATCGGTCCGTCGGATCACGTGCCGTGGCTCAAGGACCGCAAGTGGGCGCACATCCGCCTGGAAGGCCGCGAGTTCGGCGACGTTCCGCTGACGGTGGACCTCAAGCTGGAAGTGTGGGACTCGCCCAACTCGGCCGGCGTCGTGATCGACGCCGTGCGCTGCATCAAGGTCGCGCTCGAGCGCGGCATCGGCGGTCCGTTGGTCGGCCCCGCGTCGTTCTTCATGAAGTCGCCGCCGGTCCAGTATCCCGACGACGTGGCGCGCGCGATGACCGAAGAGTTCATCGCCGGCGTGCCCGCCACGGCCGGGCTCATCGCCAACGGAAACGGCAACGGCAACGGTCATGCCAACGGAAACGGCAACGGTTCCCACGCGGGAGACATCACCTTGGACGTGGTTGACGTTCGCTGACGAACGTCGCGCCGTGGAAGCGGCGGGACGCGCGTGAGCAGCCGGGCGGCTCAGCCGACGACGCTCGCGCGCGTCCGCGAGATCTTCGCGCAGCCCGGCTTCGGCCGCTTCTTTTCCACGCGCATCACCTCGCAGGTCGGCGACGGGATCTTTCAGCTCGCCACCGCCGATCTGCTGCTGTTCGACAATCCGGGTGCGAACCCGGCGTTGACGCTGGCGATCCTGTCGGCGGTGACGCTGGTTCCGTTCAGCATCGTGGCGCCGTTCGTCGGCGTGTTCATCGACCGGTGGGACCGGCGAACGATCCTTCAGGTCGTGCCTTTGGTTCGCGCGGTGCTGGCCGCGACGATCGCGCTGGGGGTCGGGGGCGAGACACACGGTCCGCTGTTCTATCTGCTGGTGCTGCTGGTGCTGTCGGCGAACCGATTCTTCCTGGCCACCATGTCGGCGGTGCTGCCGCAGTTCGTGCCCGAGGATGATCTGCTGGTCGCCAACTCGGTGTCGTCCACAGGCGGATCGGTGTCCAACGTGATCGGGCTGGGCATTGGTTCGGCGCTTGCGGCGGTGGTCGGCGGAACCGCGACCGCGGGCTTTGCGGCGATCGCGTTCCTGGGCGGCGCGCTGCTGGCGCGCGGGCTGCACGTGCAGCGCGGCCTGCCGAAGAACGTCAAGCCGCTGCGCGAGGACGTGCGCGACGTCGTCATCGAGATGGTGGACGGCGTCCGGCGCCTGCGCGAGTCGGCGAAGGCCACCTTCGCGCTGTCGGCGGTGTCGGTGAACCAGTTCCTGATCGGCGCGATGACGGGCGTCGTCGCCTCGTACTTCATCAAGAACCTCGATCTGGGCGTGGGTGCGATCACGGGGTTGCTGGGCGTGATCGCATTCGGGATCGGCATCGGCGTGGCGACGGTTCCGGCGATCGCGCGAATCATCGGCCGCGAACGCATGATCCCGCTGTCGTTCGCCGTCGCCGCCGTCACGCTGTTCATCGTCGGCATCACCTTGTCGCGCGTGATCGTGATCGCATCCGCATGGCTGGTCGGCCTGGCCTACGCGATCATCAAGATTCCCGTGGACACCATCGTCCAGGAAGAGATGCCGGACTCGTATCGCGGCCGCGCGTTCGCGGCCTACGACATGCTGTTCAACGTCGCGCGCGTGTCGGGGACGATCGTCGCGGCGATCCTGGTCGGGATCGAAACCGCGCCGGCGGTATCGGTCGTGCTGCTCGGAGCGGCCTACGCGGGCGCGTCGTTGTTCTCGCTTCATCGCACCCGCCGCTTCGCGGTCACCCCCATGCCACAAGAGCCGGGACCGCCCGCCGCCGAGGAACCGATCGTCGCGCCTGAACCCCAACCGGAGCCGATTCTCGAACCCGAACCCCGGCCCGTCGTGGCGGCCGCGGCCGAAACGCACCCC
>DATLFO010000359.1:0-6987 GCA_035541035.1 Actinomycetota bacterium | reverse complement strand
GACGCGGACCGTGCGCACCCGCCCGCCCCATGGGCCCCCGCCGTCGCGCGCCCGGACGCTCAGCGACCGGAAGCGTCCGATCGAACGCCAGCTCCGTTCGATGCGCGAGGCGTCGACGGTGACCGACCACCGGTGGTGCGGCGAGATTCGGTCGGAGGGATCATCGACGGAACGCAGATAGGGCCGTGGCCCCGAAGCCGTCCTGCCCCCGGTGGACGAGCTGTACTCGGTCAGCGCGGGCGCGCCCTTCCACGTCAACACGATCCGCGCGGTCGAGAGCACTGCGGCGGTGGTCGCAGGACGCTCCACGGGGGACGAGGGCGCGCCCTGCGCGCGGCGTTCGGCAAGCCCGTCGTAGACCTGGCACGCCGTGGTGGCGCAGATGTGATAGCTGCGGCTCTTCCATCGCGTCATGACCGCGACGGCATAGCTTCGCGCGGCGACCGCTTGCGCGCGAAGCGCGTCGGCCGGCCACGACGACGGCATCTCGCGCGGCACGACCCCGAGCAGGTACTCCTCGAGCGGAAGGTGGTTGATCGCATCCAAGCGCCCGTCGCGGTGCCGCACCTCGACCGTCTGACGGTACGCGCTCGACGCGCCCGACGTGGCGACGATCTCGATCGGGGACGCGCCGCGCACGAACACCACCGGCATCATGCCGTGCGTGACCGCTCGCCACGGCCCCGCCGGCGTCGCGGCCTTGTCCACGCGATACCGGCCGCCGGCGTAGCGAACGCGAATGAACCGCCGCCGCGGATCGTTCAGGCCGATCAGGCGTCCGTCGCGCCACTGGATCTTGAACCGTTGCGTGCTGGTGGCGACGATCGCGGGCGCGGTCGCGACCAGCACGCGGATCCGCTCTCCGGGATGCCGACGCGCCTGCGACGCGCCCCGGTAGTAGTGCGCCAGGATCGCTTGCCAGCTCGATCCGGACGCGGCCATGCCGCGCGCACCCCATTGGCTCATGCCGCGGCCATGGCCGAACCCGCCGCCGTGGATCACGACCGAGCGGGTGGCCTCGGCGGGCGGCGGGGGAATCAGGCCGAGCGAGACCACGACACCGAAGGTCAGTGCCGCGCCACGAACGGGAAGGCGGCGCACGAAGGCGCACTATCGACCCATCAGCCTCACCAGCACCAGGAGATTCCTGGAAATTCGCTTGAGGTTTCCAAGTTTCGCTTGCACGAACTTCGCGATCCCGGCGAAGCAGGTGCTTGGATTGGCGGCGGTCGCTTGCGGGAAAAGGAAGCGCATGGCCGATCACGACGAAGATCAGCGACACGACCGAAGCCAATCTGCCTCCCGCGACGCCGAGTACGAAGCGCTGCTGCAAGAGTTGCGCGTGCTGCTGCCCGGGGTGGAGATTCTGTTCGCGTTCCTGCTCACAATCGCGTTCACCGAAAAGTTCGGAGCCATCAACGGACACCTGAAGTGGGTCTACCTCGTCGCGCTGGGATGCTCGGCATTCGCGTCGGTGCTGCTCGTCACGCCCAGCGTCTACCATCGCCTGCGTTGGCGCGAGGCCCACAAGGAAGACGTGCTTCGCCGCTCCAACGCGATCGCGCTGTCCGCGACCGGGTTCCTGGCGGTTGCGGCGACCTCGGGTCTGTACGTCGCTTCGGCCGTCGTGTTCGACGACACGGTGGCCGCCGCGCTCGCGGGCGTCATCGGCGGCGCGACCGTGCTGCTGTGGTACGGCTTGCCGATGTACGACCGGGCCCGTGGGGGGTCGCGCTCACGAAACGAAGACGCCGGCTCCCGCGAGGAGCGAAAGCCGGCGAACACGGCGTCGCCGCCGCACAAGAAGGCCTCTTAGCGGCCGACCGCCTTCTCGAGCTCCTTCTTGTTCATCTTCGAGCGTCCTTCGATGCCCTTGCGCTTTGCCTCGTTGTAGAGCTGTTCGTAGGTCCGGCCGGCCGAGCCCTTGTGCGACCGCAGCCCGCCGCGGCGCCCCGATGAGATGTCCTCGCGCGACAGCCGGCTGGACTCCTTCGCTTCGCCGCTGCGCGCGCGTTCCTTGTTCACCGTCCGCGCCGCGATCTCCTCGGCCACGTCCTTTTTTCGTCCGCGCGCGAGCAGCCCGGACTTGATGTGCTCGTACTGCCGTTCACGCTTGTTGCTCCACGACCTGGTCGGCATGCTTCCTCCTTTCGACCGTGGACGATCATTCCCCGGATGGTTGCTGGCCGAACCAAGGGGTCCGCGGAACGCGCAACGGCTGGCCAGTTCTGACTATTGCTTCGAGGACAACCCGATGGAAGCATCGTCGCGTGGGGTTGCAGGCGCCCGAGGTATCCCGTCCTCGCCGCTCTCCGGAGGAGGAGCTGGCCGCGCGTGTGCTGCAGCAGGCCGCAGTCGCGCGGCTGGGTGTGCGCGCCCTGTCGGGGCTGTCGTTCGACGCGCTGACCGCCGAGACGGTGCGTCTGGTTGCCGCGACCATGCAGGCCGACTATGTCGCACTCTTTGAGGCGCTCGACGTGGACGACGAGGTGCTGCTTCGGGCGGGCCATGGATGGCCGCCCGCGACCGTCGGAACGAAGATGCCGGCGGCCGAGGGCAGCTGGGTTCGCGCGATCCTCGATTCCTCCCAGCCGGTGATCATCGAGGATCTCGGCGGCGACGAGCGATACCACGTGCGGATCATGCGTGAGGTCTACGGCGTGCGAAGCTCGATGGGCGTCGCGATCGTGGACACCGACCGCCCCTACGGCGTCCTGAGCGCCCACTCGACTCGCACCGCCGCCGCGTTCTCGAGCGACGAGGTCGCGTTCCTGCAGGCGATTGCCAACCTCGTCGGCATCGCCAGGGCGCGGACGCGGAGCGACGAAGCGCTTCTCGCGGCGCTGGAACGCGAGAAGGACGCCGTCGAACGGCTCCAGTCGCTCAACGAGATGAAGAACTCGTTCCTCGAAGCCGTCTCGCACGAGCTGCGCACGCCGCTGGCCTCGGTCCTCGGGTTCGCGCTCACACTGCAGGAGCGGAAGGAGGGTTTGAGCGAGTCCGAAGGCGCCGTCATGCTCGAGCGGCTCGTCATCAACGCGATCAAGCTCGACCGGCTGCTGCGCGATCTGCTCGATCTTGACCGGCTCTATCGCCGCACGATTCGTCCGGCGCGGCGCCCGACCGACCTCGCCGAGCTGATTCGCGTGGCGGTCGCAGGCGTGGAGGCCGGCGGTCACCCCGTGCACGTCCCGGCCGGGACGTTCGATGCGTTCGTGGACGCGCCCAAGGTCGAGCGCATCGTGGAGAATCTCGTCGTCAATGCCACGCGGCACACGCCGGGGGGCTCGACGATCTGGGTCAGGCTCGGCCGGGGGCCGGATGGGACGGTGATCGCGGTCGAAGACGACGGACCCGGTGTGCCCGACGATCTCAAGGGGTCGATCTTCGACGTGTTCCGCCGGGGCGGAAAGAGCGTTCCGGGAACGGGCGTCGGGCTGTCGCTGGTCCGCCGCTTCGCCGAGATGCACGGGGGCGGCGCGTGGGTCGAGGACCGGCCCGGTGGCGGCGCGCGGTTCTGCGTCCTGCTGCCCGACGCGTCGCCGGCCGGCTAACCCGGCAGCGACGGCAGGCGCGAGCGCCGGGCCGCGGCGCGCGCGCGCCGGCGGCGCACGACCTGGCGGCGGCGCGCGGCGACCGTGAGCGTCGCGGCGCCCATCGCCATCGTGGCTGCGAGCAGCTTCGAGGTTCGCCCGGCCGGGACGGCCGCGGCCGCGGCGCGCACGTCGGCCGAGGCGGCGGCGGTCTTCGGCGGAAGCGGCTTGACCTCGCCGGGAACCGACCGGGGGAAGGCATCCTCCATCAGCGCCACGCTGTCGGCATACCAGCGCCGGTCGTTGAGCACGACCGTGACCACGGTCCGGCCGAACCTGGTCGCGGCCGCCGCAAGGCAGTTGCCCGCCTGTGTCGTGTAGCCGTTCTTGACGCCGATCGCACCGTCGAAGCGAACGATCCACCCGTTGAGCGTGTGCAGGGTGTACTTGCCGCCGTTCTTCCACGGGATCACGTGCGTCTTGGTGCGCACGACCTTCGACAGCCACGGATCCCGGACGACCGCGGCCGCGATGAGGGCCATGTCGTTCGCCGTCGAATACTGGCCTTCGGCGTCGAGGCCGCTGGGCTCGATGATGTGGGTGTCGTGCGCGCCGAGCGACGCGGCCTTGGCATCCATGATCTCCGAAAACGTAGTGACGGAGCCGGCAATGTGGTCGGCGAAGGCGACGGCGGCGCCGTTGGACGATTCCATCATCATCGCGTGGAGCAGCTCGTCGGCGGTGTAGACGGCGCCCGCCGGCCATCGAATGTTGTCCGGCTTGGTGTTCGCGGCGCGCAGCGAGATCGAGATCTGCTCGTCGGGCGTGAGCTGCTCGGCCACGATCAAGGCGACGAGCATCTTGGCCAGGCTCGCCGGCGCGAGGCGCACGTCGGCGTTGACGCGGCGAATGAACCGTTCGCCGACCACGTCGTAGGAAGCCGCGGCCGCAGCCGTCAGCGGAGGAAGGGTCGCCGAAGCGGCAGTCCGCGAGGATGCGGCGGCCGGGACCATGAGCGCGACGACGAGCGCCGCGGCGAGAGCGCGGGGCATCGCCCGGATGCTAGCGGCGGGTCCGGCCGATTCCTCGGAAGGTGGAAACGCGAGGACGGCTCCGGCCGCCGCGCCGGAGCCGTCCTCGATGGTGCTACAGGCCGAGCGGCGGGTCGACGATCAGCCCGCCCTGCCCGTCGGACCGAAGCTTCGATCCGTCGCAGCCCACACCTTCGAGCTCGAAGCGGTAGCTTCCTCCGTCCAGGCCGATCTCGACGATGTCGTTGATGACCCCCTCATCGCAGGAGAGGTTGGCCCAGGCGTTGGTGTGGATGGGCGCCTGCTCCCCGTCCTTGTAGACGATCAGTCGGAGAGCCTGCACGCAGCGGTGCTGGATCTCGACCTCGACCTCGCCGGTGGTCGACAGCATCACCGCGAGCGGCGTGGTGCTGCCCGGCAGCGTGTAGGCGATCCCGCCCAGATGCGTGTTGGCGGAAAGCTGCCCGCCCTCCGGCTGGGTGAACTTCGCGGCGGTTTCCCCACGTTGGCACTGGCCCTGCGCCACGGACGACGACGGAACGAGCAGACCGGTGCCGAGAGCGGCGACGGCGAACACGGTGGCAGCGATGCGGCGAAGCGACATAGTTCCTCCCCCTCTTGACTGTTGCGGTGAGGCCATCATGGCAGCGAGACAGTGCCCCGTCTGTGCCAAAGTACTCATTGGGGAGGTTTTCGGGCGAAATGTTAGACGGTCACGCGGATGCTCTCGAGGATCTCGCGGAACACGCGGGTTCCGCCGATCTCGCTCGAGCTGTCGCCGAAGCGGAAATACCAGGTGTGGGCGCCGACGGGTGCAGAGCCACCCTCCTGCCAAATGGCGAAGATGGTGCGCTCGCCGTCGCCCACCGAGCATCCGGCTTCGCCGGGGACGCAGCGCCGCTCGTTCTCGACCAGGAAGCGGTCACCGGCGACGCCGTACTCCCACACCTCGTCGGCCGAGAAGTCGCTGCCCATCGGGTCGAGGTTCACCACGAAGTAGCGGCCGACCTCGTCCTGGTAGCGGAACGAGCGCTCGGCATCGTCTTCGAAGTCCTCGACCTCGCCCCCGCTCCAGCCCAGCGGCAGCACGATCCCGAAGGGTGCGTCGTCGGCGCCGCGCCTCACCGGGATCTCCGCCGAGGGAGCGGGAGCGACCGGCGGCGGGATGCGCACCTGCCCGCCGGCCTGTGAACGGCTCGTGATCACCACGTCGATGCCCGCCGCTGCACCAGGGATCATCCGCGATCCGACTGCCTCCTCGGTGGCCAGCAACGAGGCCTTGCGCATCGCGATCGGCGCCCCTGCCGTCAGAAGCGCGGCAATGGCGACGGCGAGCACGGAAGCAACGTTCGCTCGCACTCGTAGAAAGCTCCACCCGTTCGGCCGCATACGAAGGGTAATGATGCCCCGAACACGGGTGAGCCGAACATGCCCAATCCGGCGGGGCCCTTTTGCTCGGGTTGATCCGCGTTTCGCGAACGCTCAGCGCGGCGACGCCGGGAACAAGCGCCGCGACAGGAGCGGGGCGAGCAGAGCCAGCGTGACCCCGATGCCCGTGCGCGCCGCTGCGGAGACGAGATCGGCCGTTACGTCGCGGGCCGTTCCTTCGGCGAGCGCGATGCGCGCGAGGGCGTGCACCGCGAGCGGAAGCGCCTGGGCCGCGATGTACAGACCCGCGACGGTAAAAGCGATAAGCGCGATCTCGCGAGCGCGGGCGGGCGGGTCGTCGTCGCCGAGCGGCTCGCGGGCGAGTCGCGCCGCGACGGCCGGCGCCGCGAACCACAGCACCAGCGCGAGCGTGAGCGCCACCGCGGCCGGAAGCGCCGGCTCGGCGATCGCTCCCGCCGGCTGACGCTCGATGATCGCCTTGATCAGCTCGCCGGCGAAGATGATCGAGGTGAAGGCGACGTAGATCGCCAGCACACGGGAGGCGACGACGGCGGCGGTGCGGACTCGCATGACGGGCAAGCGTACCCGGCGCGCGCCGGTGCGGGGCTAGAGCGCGACGCGTAGCTCCCTTCGGCGGATCCGCTCGATCAGGCGCGCGGCGGCGAAACCGGGCGCGGCTTCCTCGGCCAGATGCCAGAGCCGCTCCAGATCCTCGTCGCCGAATCGTGAGCGTCCAGCGATCATGATGCCGGCGCAGCGGCCGTCGACGTCGAGCGGGGCGACCATGAGCGCCTCGGTGGTGGTGCCGCCGATGCCCGAGACCAGGCCGCGCACGAGATCGACCGGGGCCACCAGCACCGCCTCCATCCGCGATGCGACGTCGGTGAACAAGGCCTGCTCGTGCGGGACGACGATCGTCTGCTCGACCGGCGACAGGCCGTGCGCGGCTACGACGCGGTAGCCGTCCGGTTCGGAGACCGCGGCGCTGTACGCGGCCGACCCGGACGGCTACCGCGTCGTAGCCGCGCACGGCC
>DATLFO010000358.1:0-5624 GCA_035541035.1 Actinomycetota bacterium | reverse complement strand
CATCCGAGCAGCGCTTCGACGGCCTCGCTCGCGATGCCCCGGCGGCGAAGCGCCGGGACCACCGCGAACCCGATCTCCGCCTCGCCCGTCTCGTCCGGCGGGCCGTGCGTTCCCGCGTCGCCGATCACCTCGCCGTCGAGCACGATCAGCCACGGTCCCCACCCGGCGGTTTCGGCCCGCTCGGTGAGCCGCGCGAGCATAATCGGGATCGCGCCTCGCAGATCGTCACCGGGCCATTCGAAATGGCGCCGCAGCCCCGGCAGGGGCTCGTCCCGCATGACCGCGGCGAGCAGCGCGGCGTCGCACGGGATCAGCCGGAGGCGTTCGGTCCGGACGTCGGCCGGCGGCACGACAGCTAGTACGGGCCGTCGCAGCAGGAATCACGCCAGCCGCACGACGGACAGCGATAGTGAGCGTGCTCGGGCTTCATGTCGGTTCCGCACATCCAGCACAGCGTCGAGGTGTCGCACGCGGGAGCGGTTTCACCAGACATGCGATCACCCTACCCCGAGCACCCGGTCGAGGTAGTCATTGCGGAACAGGCCGCCGGGATCCAGGCGCTTTCGGACGGCGGCGAACGCGTCCCAGCCGGGGTAGCGGCCGGCGAGATCCTCCGCGGCCAGGAAATGGATCTTGCCCCAGTGAGGCCGGCCGTCGAAGCCGGCCATCAACGCCTCGACGTCGCGGAAGATCGCCTCGTAGGGCATCCCCTGGAAAACGTGCACCGCAAGGTAGGCGGTCGGGCGTCCGGCGGCGGGCGACAGGAACGCGTCGTCGTCCGCAGCGGTAAAGCGAAGCTCGACCGGAAACGAGATCCGGTAGCCGCGCCGTTCGATCAGCGCCCGGACCGCCCGCAGCGCGTCGGCGGCGAAGGGGCGCGGGATCGCGTACTCCAACTCGGCGAAGCGGACCCGGCGAGGGCTGGTGAAGATCCGATCGCTACGGTCGGAGTGCTCGGTCCGCGGCAGCAGCCGGCCGGCGAGCCGCGCCATCGGAGGGATGAGCGTCTCGCGTGCGCGGCCCACCCGGCACACCGCGCCGAAAAGCGTGTTGGCGACCAGCTCTTGGTCGAGCCACTGCCGTGTCCGCGGCCGCGGCCGCGGCGGCGCGTCGATCCGGTTGTTGCGCTTCGTGAGCGCTCGCTCGGTATGCGGGAACCAGAACAGCTCGAAGTGATCGTTGTCGTCCGCGAGGGACTCCAGCGAGCGCAGCACCGCCTTGAGCGGCATCGTCTCCTCGACGGCGTGCAACGTGTAGGCCTCCTCGACGTCGAGCGTGATCGCGATCATGGCTCCGAGGGCGCCGAGCGAGACCCGTGCCGCCGCGAGCAGGTCACCGTCCGATCCGGGAGCGCATCGGACCCGGCGTCCGTCGACGGCGAGCATCTCGATCGTGGACACCTGCGACGACAGCGTTCCCGAACGCGCGCCCGTTCCGTGCGTTGCGGTCGCGATCGCGCCGCCGATCGTCTGCTCGCCGATGTCGCCGAGGTTGCGGAACGCGAGCCCCTCCGCCGCAAGCCGTTCGGCGAGCGCGTGAATGGTGATCCCCGGCTGCACCGTCACGCGGCGTGCGGCGCGGTCGACGTCGAGCACGCGCGTCAGCCGGTCACTTCGGATCATGATTTCGTTCGTGCAGGCCGCATCAGTGAAGGAGTGGCCGCTGCCCACGATCTTGACCCGCTCGCCGCGCGCGAACGCCTCGGCGAGCAGCCACGCAAGCTCGTCGTCACTTTCGGGCGCCACGATGCGTGCCGGACGGCACGACGCGGTGCCGGCCCAGTTTCCCCATCCCGGCATCGCTACCAGCCGCGAAGGTCGACCGGCCAGGTGTCGAGCACTTCGCCGTCGCGCACGAGGTGGATGCGCTCGTGATAGGCGATGGTCGGATCGATGTGGGCAGGCCGGATCGTCACGCGGTCCCCGGCGCGCACCGGCTCGGCCGGCGCGAACGAGAGGTGCTCGTCCGAGACAAACCACACCACATGGCCGCGGTCGATCGTCGGGTTGCCGTGATCCATGCCCATGGCCTTGAGGCCGGCGTCGGCAACCGCGTGCTCGTTCGACACCGAGATCACCGTCGCGACGATGCCGAGCCCCCGCCGGAACGGCAAGCCGAGCGCGTCGTAGGCGTCGTCGAGCAGCACGTAGCTTCCCGCCTGGATCTCGGTCGCAACGGTGTTGAGATCGTAGGTGCCGGTGCCGCCCGCGCTGATCACGTCGCCACCGACCGCTGCGTGCGCGGCCGCGAGCCGCTCCATCGACTCGCGGGTGATCGAGGCGCGCAGCTCGCGATCGGGCAGGCCCACGGCATGACCTTCGTAGCCCATCACGCCGCGCACAAACAGCCCGCGCGCGCGTGCGGCGTCCGCGAGGCGGCCCGCGTCCTCCGGCGCGCATCCGCAGCGAGGCAGCCCGACGTTGACGTCGATGAGAACCTCGCGCACACCGCCGTCCGCGGCGGCGGAGATGGTCTCGCCGGAGTCGACCGCGACCGTCACCCGCGCGCCGGCGTCGACGAGCGCACCGAGCCGCCGCGCGTCGAGCACCTCGTTGGCGAGCAGCAGATCCTCGCCCAGGCCGGCTGCGGCCATGCCCTCCATTTCACGGATGGTCGCGCACGTGAACGCGCGATGCCCCGCATCGGCCTGGCGTCGCGCGATCGCGGTGCACTTGTGCGCCTTGACGTGTGGCCGGCAGCGCGTGCCCGGCAGGACGGCGGCCATCGCGGCAATGTTGTGCTCGAGCGCGCCGGCGTCGGCGATCAGCGCCGGCGTCGGAAGGTCTTCGATCCGCATCGCCGCGCGAGCCTACAACGGCCGGGCCGTTTCGCGGCAGCCCGGAGCGCCGGCGAATCGGGGGGAGATCCGGCGCGCCCGGGCGAAGGTCTCTACTGCTGCTGCAAGACCGTCAGCTGGCGCAGGCTCGTCTCACGCGCCTTCCGTCGCTCATCGGAGGTCATCCCACCGACGGTGGCGACGGCCTCGCACAAGGCCGCGGGCGAGAACGGCTTCGTCATGTACATCGTCGCGCCGGCCTCGAAGCCGACGAGCTCGTCTTCGCCGCGGGCCTTCGCGGTGAGCAGGATCACCGGGATGTGCCGCGTGCGCTCACGCGACTGGAGCTCGCGCAGGACGCTGATGCCGTCCCCGTTCGGGAGCATCACATCGAGCACGATGAGATCCGGGTTCTTGGCAATCGCGGCCTCGAGACCTTGCGGCGCGTCGGCCGCCTCGCTCACCTCGTGCCCTTCGAATGCGAGGTTGACCCTGCACAGAAGCAGCACGTCCGGCTCATCATCGATGACAAGAATACGCATACCGTGAATCGTTCCTTCCTCAGCGCCCGCTCTTGCCTCATTTCTACCGGAGCCCGGCCCGGCACAACACCCCCCACGACGGCCATTTGTCGGTGCGGCCGGGGTCACATCCCATGGGCATTCCGGAGGGGGGTATCAACGGGGAGCAACCATGAATCTGGCGATTTCTCCCGTCCGGTGCCACAATTGGCCCTCGTAGAGGACGAATGAGACATGTGATCCGGACCGTGATGACCCTCGCCGCGCTGACGGCGATGCTGGGCGGCGTGCTGGGCCAAGGCTCTTCGCCGGCCGCATCCTCGATGCCCGGCCGGCAACTTGCGGTCACCTCCGTCGCCATCGACTCGCGGCCGCTGCCGGGCGAGACGCCGCTCGCACGCTGGGCGTATGCGATCAACACCTCACCGCGAATCTCTCTCAACCCCGATCCCGAGGCGCCGCTGGGCAAGGCCATCGAGGTTTCGATCGCCGACCAGCGCCTGACCGCGTGGGAGAACGGAAAGATCGCGCACCGCTTCAAGGTCTCGACCGCCCGGCCGGGCAAGAAGACGCCGAAGGGGCACTTCCGGATCAAGCTGAAGGCGAAGCGGTATTGGTCGCGCCAGTTCCAGGTCTGGATGCCCGATGCCCTGTGGTTCCACGGCGACTACTTCATTCACTCGCTTCCCTATCGCTCGAACCCGAGCAACCGTACCGGCGCGGACATGCTCGGCATCCCGGTCTCGGCCGGCTGCGTCCGGCTGGGCGTCGTCGAGTCGAAGGTGATCTACGATTGGGCGAGCGTGGGCACGCCCGTTTGGGTTCACTAGCCCGCCGGCGGGCCGATCCCGGTCATAGCGAACGCCGCGAGACGATCGTCTTCAGATCCACGTCTTCGTCGGCAAGGATGGCCCCGTCCACCGGCGTGCCGGACGCGATCAGCGGCATCGCGCGGCGAACCTCACGGCCCCGATCGATGCCGGCGACCGCGCGCACCGCACCCGACGCGTCGCGGTAGAACGCCAGGAACCGCTGCGATTCGGGATCGCCGCGGAACACCACGTCGGCCGCCTCGCGATGATGGCCCGCGTACTGGATCACGGTGTCGTACTGATCGGACCAGAACCAATGCACGCGGTCGTAGGCATCGGCCTTTCCCAACATCGATCGCGCCGCCGCCGCCCCCATCTCGATCGCGTTCTGCCAGTGCTCCACGCGTATCCGGCCGAACAGCGGATGGGCGTGCTCGGCCACGTCGCCGGCCGCCCACACACCCGGCGCCGACGTGCGGCACGCCGCATCGACGACGATGCCGTTGCCGGTGACGATCCCGGCGGCCGCAGCCGGCTCTGCGTTCACTTCGATGCCCACGCCGGCCACGACGAAGTCGCATTCGATCGTCTCGCCCGAGGTGGTGCGGATCCGCTCGACCCGGCCGGCGCCTTCGAAGGATTCGATCGACGGGCCCAACCGCAGATCCACGTCATGGCCTGCGTGCAACCGGGCGATCGCGCGGCCCATCTCGGGTCCGAGCACCCGTTCCAGCGGCAGCGCCGGCGAAATCGCAACAACCTCGTTGCCGCGCCTGCGGAGCGATGCGGCGACCTCGGCGCCGATGAAACCCATACCGATCACACACGCCGGTCCGCCCCGCTCGGCGTCGGCGCGGATCGCGCGCGCGTCGGCAACGGTGCGAAGCAGATGGATCCCGTCCAGATCCGAGCCGGGAACGCTCAACGCACGCGCCCGCCCGCCGGTCGCGATCAGCAGCCGGTGGTAGGGCACCCGTTCGCCGCCCGCATCGACGATGCGGGCGTCCGTGTCGATCGCGGTCACGCGCACGCCGAGGCGAAGCTCGATGTCGTTGCTCGCCCAGAAGCCGTCGGGGCGCGCGTTGATGTCGGGATCGCCGCCTTGCAGGAGCGATTTCGAAAGCGGCGGCCGGTCGTAGGGCACGTGCGTCTCGTCGCCGATGAGCACGATCGGACCGTCGTCTCCTTCGGCGCGCAGCGTCGCGGCCGCGCTGGCGGCGGCCACGCCGCCGCCCACGATGATCGTTCGCACTCCCCTGCCTCCCGGTTCGCGTGCCATACGGTACCCCGCTCTCTTCCGCGTTGGGGTATGGACTTGTCCTGGTGCTTGCGCTCGCACTGGCACCGATCGGACCGGCGCGGGGCGGCAGCGTCGGACTTCCTGGACGTGCCGGCCGGCATGGCGCTCGGAAACGGATGGATGATCCCCCTCGGGCGGCCCCGGCGGCGTGTCGATCTCGCCGATCGGGGACGGCTTCGGGAAGGACCGCTTCATGTGGGGCCGGCGCGTCATCC
>DATLFO010000357.1:0-19549 GCA_035541035.1 Actinomycetota bacterium | reverse complement strand
GTGCGTCGTGATCAGGCCGCTATAGATGCTTGCCAGCGTGCCCACGCCCATGGTGATCTCGGCGTCGGATGCGGGCTCGGCGGTGGCCTTTCCGCCCGAGACGGCGATGCGCCAGGGCCCCGAATTCTCGGGGAAAAGCTCATCCTGCACGCCCACGGAGACGGCGGTTTCGGTCCCGCTCCGGTAGCCCCGCGACACCACGGCGGCGGAAACGTCGAGCAGCCGGAGCATCAGATGCCAGCGCTCCTTTTCGCGGATCTTGTATTCGGCGCTGTGGAAAAGCATCGGATCGGTCGAAGGACCGGTCCACACGAAGTCGCGGCCGAGCGAATGGTGTCGCGCGACGTAGGTGATCAGCGACCGGGCGGCCGCCGGCGTCCGCCAGAACAGATCATGGGCCACCAGATCCATGTGAAAGCCGTTTTCTTGGTGGTAGATCAGCGACCCGGTCACCTGTCGGCCCTCCCGAACCAGGACGCGATAGACGGGGTCGTCCCCTATCTGTTTGCACAGCCGCTCCCAGTATGAGGGCGTCCGATCCATGACACCGTTGTGCTCGGCTGCCCACGCCCGATGTGCCGTCGCAACCTCGTCCAGATCGCCGTCGTCCCACGGCGTCGCCGGCAGGGCGTCGCCGAACCGCGTCAGACGATGCAGCGGCACGCGGTACGTGCACCGGATCGCTCCGTATTCGTAGCCGAGCCGGCGGTAGATCGGCACCGTCGCCGGGTACAGCGACGACAGCGGCATCACCGGGCGGCGCTCCTTGAGCATCTCGCCGACGAGAATTTCGGCCGTGCGCCCGCCGCGCGCGTGGGGCGCGACCACGACGGCGGAGACGCCCGCACACGCCACCGGCGTGCCGCCGAAGAAGTGGCCGGTGGGGAGGACGGCGGCGGCCGCGACGATCCGGCCCGATTCGGTGGCGACCCGATAGGTGTCGATCGGCAACTCGCGCATGCGCGCGACGAACGGCGGAGCCTGGTTGAACGCCTGCCGGATCAGCGCGACGAAGGGTTCGCGGTCGTCCTCGGTCATGGGGCGGATATTCATGCCGGGCAGACTATCGCCGGCGCCGTCCCGGACGCGAGGCTATTTCGCTAGCCGATGAAGCAGTTGTGGATCTCGTTGTGCTCGGTGGTCGGGTCGAACGGATCGTGCGGGCTGCCCGGAGCATGGCCGTTGGTCCCGCCGTCGCGCGGCGAGGCGCCCGGGTCGTAGTTGTCGCCCTGGCTGAACAGGATCGTCGGTCCGTTGCTGCCCGCAAGCCGCACGCCCGCGTATCCGTCGGCGCAGCGGATGGTGGTGTGGTTCGTGGAGTCTCCGTCGATCACGACCGAGGACGTCGCGAAGTCGACCCAGACCGCCCCCTTGAAACCGCCGTGAAGGTTGAAGCATAGGGCGGGCTTCGCCAAGTCGATCTTGGTCTTGACCGGGACGTTGTTGCCGCCCGGTGTCGTCCCGTCGCAGTGCTGCGACGGCTGATACGCGGGAGTGTGCTGAGCGAAAGCCGAACCGCCGCCGAACGCGGCGACGACCGCAAGCCCGGCCGCTGCGAAACGCATGCGCATGAGACCCTCTCCCTCGTCCTGCGTGCGGGCCCCGCGCGGACCAATGGCCCGGCGGGGGCGGCACCCCCTCCAGGCGCCTGCGTGAATCTTCTTCCTCCCGCCGCGTCTTCCCTCGCGAGTTCGCCGTCACAAACCGGAGGTTGCGGGCGAGCCGGAATCGCCGTCCGTCCTTCGGAGGAGAAAGCGGAAGAGCCGCGGGACGGGGAATCGGTTGCGCATCGCGTCCCGACATCACGGACACCGCCGAGATCGCGTCACGCCGTCCCACCAGAGCCTTAAGCGGTCTTCAGCCCGGACAACGAGAAAGCCCCCGCGTTCGCGGAGGCTTTTCGATGGTGACCCCTACGGGATTCGAACCCGTGTTTGCGGCGTGAGAGGCCGCTGTCCTAGGCCGCTAGACGAAGGGGCCTTTTCCTCGGAATTGCTCCTAGCTGGGGCGCCTGGATTCGAACCAGGACTACCTGAACCAGAATCAGGCGCGCTGCCGGGTTACGCTACGCCCCAAGGAAACCCCAGGATGCTATCGGGGTGGGGGCGGCGCGGCAACCGAACACCGCGACACGCAGGCTCTTCATCCGGCCCGCGCCCGCTCCAGGCCGGCGCGAATCCGCCCGAGCGAGCGCTCGCGGCCGAGCACCTCGAGCGACTCGAACAGCGGCGGCGAGATCTTGGCTCCCGTCACGGCGGCCCGCACCGGCATGAACGCGGCCTTCTTCTTCAGGCCGAGCGCTTCCTGGACCCCGAACATCGCGTCCTTGATCGCCTCGGTTCGCCACTCGGGAAGGGCCTCGAGGACGGCAACGTAACGCTCCAGTGCGGTCGCGTACTCGGGCACGAGCCATGCGGCCGCCTGCTCGTCCGGCTCGACCGCGTCGATGAAAAAGAACCGAATCATCGGCGCGGCCTCGGTCAGGAGCTGCATGCGCTCCTGGATCAGCGGCACGATCTCGGCCAGCAGCGAATCGTCCGGGGCCAGCCCCTCACGCTCCAGATACGGAGCCAGGCGGCGGGCGAACTCCTCGGGCGCAAGCTCGCGGATGTAGTCGCCGTTGATCGCGGTCAGCTTCGGGATGTCGAATGCCGCGGGGTTGCGCGAGACGTTCTCGAGCGTGAAGTACTTGATCAGTTCGTCGCGTGAGAACTTCTCGGTCACCCCGTCGCCGAGCGACCAGCCCAGGAGCGCCAGGTAGTTGATCAGCGCCTCGGGCAGGAAGCCGTTGTCGCGGTAGTGCTCGATCGCGGTCACGCCGTGCCGCTTCGACAGCGGCTGCCGGTCCGATCCGACGATGAGCGGCAGATGCGCGTAGCGCGGAACGTCCGCCACGCCCATCGCGGCGAAGAGCATCATCTGCCGCGGCGTGGCGGTCATCAAATCCTCGCCGCGTACGACATGGGTCATCTTCATCTCCATGTCGTCGGTGGCGGCCGCGAGCAGATAGGTCGGCGAGCGGTCGGCCCGCAGGATGATGAAGTCCGAGATGCTCGCGTGGTCGAAGCGCACCTCGCCGCGCACCAGATCCTCGAAGGCGGTCTCGCCCTCGGGGACCATGAAGCGGATCGCCGGCGCGCGGCCCTCGGACGCGAATGCCGCGCGTTGCGGATCGCTCAGGTCGAGGCAGCGGCGGTCGTAGCCGGGCGTCTTGCCCGCCTTCAGCGCGGCCTTTCGCCGCTCGTCGAGCTCTTCGGGCGTGCAGTAGCAGGCGTAGGCCGTGCCGGATGCAACCATCGCATCGGCGCGCTCGCGATACAGGTCGTATCGCTCGGACTGACGGTACGGGCCGTAGGGGCCGCCGACGTCGGGGCCTTCGTCCCAATCCAAACCGAGCCAGCGCAGCACGTCCATGACGCCGTGCATGTGCTCCTCGGTCGCCCGCGAGGCGTCGGTGTCCTCGACGCGCAGGACGAACGTTCCCTCGTGCCGGCGGGCGAACAGCCAGGCGAACAGCGCGGTCCGGCCGTTGCCGACGTGCAGCGATCCCGAGGGAGCGGGCGCGAAGCGGGTGCGAATGTTCTGGACGGGCGAGGTCATCCGGCCACCGTGTTCTTTAGCACACCGATGCCTTCGATCTCGATCTCGATGCTGTCGCCCGGCTCCATCGGTCCCACCCCCGACGGCGTGCCGGTGAAGATGCAATCGCCGGGAAGCAGGGTCATGACGTTGCTGACGGAGGAAACGAGCCCGACGGGGTCGAAGATCAGGTTCGTAGTGTTCGAGGACTGGCGCACCTCGCCGTTGAGCCGCGACTCGATCTGCAGCGAGCCCGGATCGATGTCGGTCTCGATCCACGGGCCGATCGGCGCGAACGAATCAAAGCCCTTCGCGCGCGTCCACTGGCCGTCCTTGGCCTGGAGGTCCCGGGCGGTGACGTCGTTGCCGACGGTGTAGCCCAGGATCGCCTCGGCGGCCGCGGCACGGTCGGCCTTGCGGACCAGACCGCCGACGACGACGACCAGCTCGCCTTCGTAGTCCATGCGTTCGGCGACGGCCGGTTTGTGGATCGCCTCGCCGGTTCCGATCACGGCGGTTGCGGGCTTCATGAACATCAGCGGCTCTTGGGGAAGCGTGTGGCCCATCTCTTCGGCGTGGTCGCGGTAGTTCACCCCGATGGCGACGATCTTGGACGGAAGCACCGGGGCGAGCAGGCGGCAGTCGGCGAGCGGCGCGCGCTTGCCAGTGAACCGCAACTCGCCGATGGGCGGACCGTCGATCTCGGCGACGTCGTCGCCTTCGACCACGCCGAACGAGATACCGCCCCCGTAGGACACCCGGCAGATCTTCACGAGCTTTCCTCCACTTCGTCATGCAGCAGCCCGTATGCGAGCGAGTCGCAGAGCGCCTGCCACGATGCTTCGATGATGTTCGGGGACACTCCGATCGTGGACCATTCCTTGCGGCCGTCGGTGGACTCGAGCAGCACGCGCGTGGTCGCGGCGGTGTGCTGGTGCGAGTCCAGGATGCGGACCTTGTAGTCGCTGAGCTCGATGTCGGCCAGCGCCGGATAGAACTTCGTCAGCGCGAGGCGCAGGGCGCCGTCGAGCGCGTTGACCGGACCGTTTCCTTCGGCGGTGGCGATGTGCCGTTCGCCCTTGCACCAGATCTTGACCGTTGCCTCGGTGCCGACGTCGCCGCTCGCGCGCTTCTCCATCAGCACGCGGAACGACTCCAGCCGGAAGTACTCGTGCTCGTCGCCGGTGGTCCGCCGGATCAGCAGCTCGAGCGAGGCGTCGGCCGCCTCGAAGGTGTAGCCGACGTGCTCGAGGTCCTTGACTGCGTTGAGGACCTTCGCCGCGATCTCGGGATCGGACTCCAGATCGATGCCGAGCTCGCGTCCTTTCATCACGATCGTGGAGCGGCCCGCGAGCTCGCTGACCAGCAGCCGCCGGCCGTTGCCCACCGCGGCGGGATCGACGTGCTCATATGCGCCGGCCATCTTCGCCAGGCCGCTGGTATGCAGGCCCGCCTTCGTGGCGAACGCGCTCGCGCCGACGTAGGGCTGATGGGGATCGGGGCTGACGTTGCAGATCTCGGCGACGGCGTGGCTCGCGGCCGCGAGCTCGGAGAGCTGCTCGCCGCTGACCGCGGGCAGCCCCAGCTTGAGCGTGCAGTTGGCGATGATGCTGAGCATGTTCGCGTTGCCGCAGCGCTCGCCGATGCCGTTTATCGTGCCTTGCACGTGCCCGGCCCCCAGCTCGATCGAGGTGATCGAGTTCGCGACCGCGCAGTCGGTGTCGTTGTGGAAGTGCACGCCGACGATCGCGGCGCCCGCGACCGCCTCGATCACCGCAGGCACGATCTCGCGCACCTCGCCCGGCATCGTGCCGCCGTTGGTGTCGCACAGCACCACGGTGGTCGCGCCCGCGCCGATCGCGGCCTTGAGCGCGTCCAGCGCAACCGCGGCATCCTGCTTGTAGCCGTCGAAGAAGTGCTCGGCGTCGAAGAAGACCTCCATGCCTTCGCCCGTCAGAAAGGCGACGGTGTCGGCGATCATCGCCAGGTTCTCCTCCACCGTCGTTCCCAGGGCGAGCTCGACCTGCGCGCGGCTGGCCTTGCCGACGATGCACGCGACGGGCGCTTCGGTGTCGACGATGTCGCGCAGGTTCTGGTCGGCGCCGGCGTGCCCGTTCGCGCGGCGCGTTGCGCCGAAGACCGACAGCTTCGCCTTGCGCATGCCGATCTCGCGGCCGCGGCGGAAGAACTCCATGTCCTTCGGGTTCGAGCCCGGCCAGCCGCCTTCGATGTAGGCGACGCCGAGCCGGTCGATCCACGAGGCGACCTTGAGCTTGTCCTCGACCGTGAGCGAGATGCCCTCACGCTGCGCGCCGTCGCGCAGCGTCGTGTCGTACAGGACCAGCGGCGAAGGCACCGGCCTCAATTCACGTACTCGAGCCAGGACTGGTACTGCTCGACCTCGCCCTTGACGGCCGCGTAGAAGGTTTCCTGGAGCTTCTTGGTGATCGGACCCGGACGGCCGTCGCCGATGGTGCGGTCGTCCACCTCGCGCACCGGGCAGACCTCGGCGGCCGTGCCCGACACGAACATCTCCTCGGCCAGGTACAGGTCGGTGCGCGCGAGCTCGGTCTCGCGCACGGCGATCCCGTGATCGCGCGCGATCGTCATGACCGCGTCGCGGGTGATGCCCGCGAGCGCCCCGGCCGCGAGCGGCGGCGTAATCAGCTCGCCGTCCACGACGATGAAGATGTTCTCGCCGGTCGCCTCGGCGACCAGCCCCTGAGGGTTGAGCATGATCGCCTCGTCGTAGCCGGCCTTGATCGCCTCCATCTTGGCGAGCTGCGAGTTGACGTAGCCGCCGGTGCTCTTGGCCGCGGGCGGCATGATGTTGGGGTCGTGACGGCGCCACGACGAGATTTTCATCCGCACGCCGCGGGCGAGCCCCTCGTCGCCCAGGTAGGCGCCCCACGGCCACACCACGACCGCGACGTTGATCGGCGCGAGCAGCGGGTTCAGGCCCATCTCGCCGTAGCCCATGTAGACGATCGGACGCACGTAGCAGGACGGAAGCCCCGAGGCACGCACGGTCTCCTTGCAGGCCTCGACGATCTCGTCCTCGCTGAAGGGAATGTCGATCATGAAGATCTTGGCCGAGCGGAACAGGCGCGCGACGTGCTCGGTGAGCCGGAAGACGGCGGGACCGCGCTTGGTCTCGTAGGCGCGGATTCCTTCGAAGACGCCGCCGCCGTAATGCAGCGAATGCGTCAGGATGTGGATCTTGGCCTCGCTCCAGGGAACGAGCGTCCCGTCCATCCAAACCTTTTCCGTGGGCGTCACCGGCATGGCGTCCTCCGTTCTGAAATTATCGGTCCGCGTCCGCGCTCTGGTGGAGCGTGCGCCGGACCGGTCGGCGGCTATCCGGCGATCAGCCGGACGACCGCGTCTCCGAGCTCGCGCGTCGAACGGCCCTTGACGCCACCGTCGCGAACCGCCGAGGCCACCGCCGCTTCGATACGGCCGGCCGCCTCGGCCTCGCCCAGGTGGTCGAGCATCAGGGCTACCGAAAGGATACAGGCCAACGGGTTGGCACGGCCCTGATTCGCGATATCGGGAGCCGATCCGTGCACGGGCTCGAAGATGCTCGGTCCGCGTCGCTCGGGATCGATATTTCCGCTGGCGGCGACGCCCATTCCGCCGGCGATCGCCGCTCCCAGATCGGTCAGGATGTCCCCGAACAGGTTTTCCGTCACGACCACGTCGAAGCGCTCGGGCTGGGTCACGAAGTACAAACAGGCGGCATCCACGTGCACGTAGTCGGTCTCGATGTCCGGATGGTCGGCCGCGACCGCTTCGAACGCGCGTGTCCAGAGCGCGCCGGCGTAGGTGAGCACGTTCGTCTTGTGCACCATGGTGACCTTGCGCCGGCGACGCCCGGCCTGCTCGAAGGCGTACCGGATCACGCGCTCCGCGCCGCGGCGGGTGTTGATCGACTCCTGCGTCGCGACCTCGCCCGCGGTCCCGACCAGGTGAGCGCCGCCCGCGCCGGTGTAGAGGCCCTCGGTGTTCTCGCGCACCACGAGCATGTCGATGTCGGCGGGTCCCTTGCCGGCGAGCGGGGTGTCGATGCCCTCGATCAGCTTGACCGGCCGCAGGTTCACGTACAGGTCCAGATCGAAGCGCAGCCGCAGCAGCAGGCCGCGCTCGAGCACGCCCGGCGGGACTCGCGGATCGCCCACCGCGCCGAGCAGAACCGCGTCGCAGTCGCGGATCGCCTTGACCGCATCGTCGGGAAGCACGTCGCCGGTCCGCAGGTAGCGCTCGGCGCCCAGATCCAGATCGACGCGCTCGATGACCACGCCGGCCGCGCCGAGGGCGCGCAGCCCCTCGCCGACGACCTCCGGACCGATGCCGTCTCCGGCGACGATGCCGATGCGATGGGGCATCAGAACAGGACGTTGATGGAGTCGAGAACCCGGCCGGCGAGCGCGTCGTCGCCGGTCACGGTGACCGTCGCGCGATCAGGCGCGATGCGGCCGCTGGTCAGCATCAGGAACGTTTCGGCGTCCATCGTAAGCGTGGCGGTGGCGCCGGAAGCGTTGCCCTCCTCGAACCGGCCGCGGCCGCCTTCGACGACCACGGCTCCGGTGAAGCCTGCCGGGCCCGTGATCTCGAACGCCACGGAGGCCCCCTCGGCGACTCCGGCTTTCTTGGCCACCACGTACGGCAGGGCGGCATTCATACGGCCGACCGCGAAGCTCGCGGCCTCGCCGTCCATCGAACCCGGGTTGCCGGTCGCCCGGCGCATGTCCTGCTCGTGGAGGAACGAGTCCATCACGCGGATCTGAAGGAAGTCGCGCAGCTTTCCTTTGCCGAGCGGGCCGGTCACCTCGGCGTCCATCTCGGCCGGGGAGAGCTCGGCCAGGACCTTGAGGCGTTCCGCCGTCAGCTCGAGGAACTCGGTGAGCACGTCTTCGGGAGCCCAGGCCCGGCGCTCCTCGATCTGGGCCTCGTTCATGGCCCCGAGCTCGTTGCGCACGTGCGGCGGCCACGGCTGGGCCAGCGCGGCCGGCTGAGGCCGGCCCAGGAGCAGCGACTCGATGCCGCACAGATGGGCGAGCTGATCCTGAACGCTCCACCCCGGCAGGTCGGTCTGCTTGCTCCAGTCAGCGGGTGTGAACGATGCGCACATCTCCTCGATCGAGGACCAGACCTGATCGAGCAAGGCCACGACGGGTTCGGCCATCTTGAAAGCACTCCTCCCCTGGCTCTCGGGCCATCCCCCCGTGACCCGCGAACCTGAGAGTGTAGGCGATAAGCCCGTCTTCGGGAAAGGGATGATCACGTACGACTGTTCGTGATAGCATACGTCGTCGTGTCCCTCGCCGCGAAGAGCCCGGTCGAGCCGTCCGCCCAGGTCGGCCGCCGCGTTCGTGCGCTGCGGGAGGCGCGGGGCATGTCGCTTCGGGACCTGGCGGGCCGAAGCGGCGTGAGCGCCCCGATGCTGTCCCAGGTCGAGCGCGGGGCGACCTCCCCGACGCTTGCCGTTGCGAGCAAGATCGCCGCGGGCCTCGATCTGTCCCTGTCGCAGCTGCTCCGGCTGGAGGAGGGCGATCACGTGGTCGTGTCCAGGCGCAGCGAGCGGCGCGCGGTCCGAATGAGCGGGCACCGCTACGAGTCCGTCACTCCGGACCTGCCCGGCCAGCGGGCCAGCGTCACCGTGCACTGGCTCAAGCCGCGCGCCCGCACCGGAGGAAACCCGCTCCACGATGCCGGCAGCCGCGAGACGCTGCTCGTCCACGCGGGCACCATCGCTCTGGTGCTCGACGGCGAAACCTATGCGCTGGAGGAAGGCGACGCGATCACCTTCGACGCCGATCTCCCCCACCACATCGAAAATCCCGGCCGCACCGAGGCGGCGTTCGCGGCCGTGGTGACCGCCGGGCTTCGCACGACGTGATCCGCGGAGGATTCCGATCATGGCAAAGACGCTCTTCGACAAGATCTGGCAGTCGCATCTGGTCCGCGACGACCTGATCTACATCGACCTGCATCTGGTGCACGAGGTGACCTCGGCCCAGGCGTTCGACGGGCTGCGGCTCAACGGCCGGCGCGTCCGGCGACCCGACCGCACCATCGCGACGGCCGACCACAACGTGCCGACCGACGGAACACCTCGTGCCTCGCTCATCGCCGATCCGCTCTCGCGCGTGCAGGTCGAGACGCTCGAGCGCAACTGCGCCGAGTTCGGGATTCCGGTGTACTCGCTCGGCAGCGACCGGCGCGGCATCGTTCACGTCATCGGCCCGGAGCTCGGCCTGACCCAGCCGGGCCTGACGATCGTATGCGGCGATTCGCACACCTCGACGCACGGGGCCTTCGGCGCGCTCGCGTTCGGCATCGGCACCAGCGAGGTCGAGCACGTGCTCGCGACCCAGACGCTGGTGCAGCGGCGGCCCAAGACCATGCGCATCCGCTACGACGGCACGCCGGGCTTCGGCGTCACGGCCAAGGATCTGATCCTGGCGACGATCGGCCGGCTGGGCACCGCCGGCTGCACCGGGTACGTGGTCGAGTACGCCGGTCCCGCGATCGAGGCGCTGTCGATGGAGAACCGCATGACGGTGTGCAACATGACCATCGAAGGCGGCGGCCGGGCCGGGATGATCGCACCCGACGACGCGACCTTCGCCTACCTCGAAGGACGGGACGGGGCGCCGAAGGGCTCGGAGTGGGGCGATGCGGTGGCGTATTGGCGAACGCTCCCGACCGAACCCGACGCGAGATTCGATCGCCACGAGGTCTTGGACGCGAGCGCGGTCTCTCCCATGGTCACCTGGGGAACCACGCCGGCCATGGTGACCGGCGTCGGCGATCGCGTCCCGGACCCGGCGGCGTTCGATTCCGAAGCCGATCGCGAGGCGGCCGAGCGGGCGCTCGCGTACATGGGGCTCGAGCCCGGAACGCCGATAACGGAGATCGGCCTCGATCGCGTGTTCATCGGCTCGTGCACGAACTCGCGGATCGAGGATCTGCGTGCCGCGGCCCGAATCGTGGACGGCCGCCGGATCGCACCGGGCATTCGCGCGATGGTCGTCCCCGGAAGCGTTGCCGTCAAAGCCCGGGCCGAGGCGGAAGGGCTCGACGCGATCTTTTCGTCGGCCGGGTTCGAGTGGCGAGACGCCGGGTGCTCGATGTGCCTGGGCATGAACCCGGACACGCTCTCGCCGCAAGAGCGCTGTGCCTCGACCTCGAACCGCAACTTCGAAGGACGGCAAGGCGCGGGCGGACGCACGCATCTGGTCTCACCCGAGATGGCCGCCGCCGCCGCCATCGAAGGCCGCTTCGTGGACATCAGGGAGTGGAGATAGATGGAGCCGGTCACGACGATCAGCGGGGCCGTCACGGTCTTGGACCGCGCGGACGTGGACACCGATCAGATCATCCCCAAGCAGTTCCTCAAGCGCATCGAGCGAACCGGCTTCGGCGAGTTCCTGTTCTACGACTGGGTTCGCTCGGGCGAGGTCTCGCTCGCGCCGAACCCGATCCTCGCGACAGGTCGCAACTTCGGATGCGGCTCCAGCCGCGAGCACGCGGTCTGGGCGATCCAGCAGTTCGGCTTCGCCGCGGTCGTCGCGCCGTCGTTTAGCGACATCTTCTGGTCGAACGCCACGAAGAACGGGCTGCTGCCGGTCGCGCTCGACGAAGCCGACGTTCGCACGCTGATGGAAGCCGGCCGAGCCAGGATCGATCTGGCATCGCAGACGGTCTCCTTCGCCGATCGCACCGCAACCTTCGATATCGATCCCGAGATCAAGCGGCGGCTGCTCGGTGGGCTCGACGACATCGCGATCACGCTGACGCACGACGCCGACATCGCGGATTTCGAAGCCCAGGCGTCGCATCCGGCGCCCTCGACCGCGGGCCTCGAGCGCGGCCGCGACGCCTCGTAGCGGGCCGAAGGCAAGTTGGACGCGCTCGCAGCCACGCGAAACAATGGCGGGCATGGGGGATCCGATCACATCCGTCGCCGGAGGACGATACGTCTTCTCGGGATTTCTCGGCGAAGGCGGCCGCAAGAAGGTTTACCTCGGCCGCGACACGCGACTCGAGCGGGACGTCGCCATCGCGCTGATCGAGACCGCCGGGCTCGACGAGGACGGACGCGAGCGCATTCACCGCGAGGCACGCGCGATGGCCACGCTCGGCTCCCACAACAACATCGTGGACATCTACGACGTCGGTGAAGAAGCCGGTCACACCTACATCATCAGCGAGTACATGGCAGGCGGCTCGATCGTGGATCTGATCGCATCGAGGGACGGACGCCTGCCGATCGACGACGCGATCGCGCTCACGCGCCAGGTCTGCTCGGCCCTGGCTTACGCGCACGGCCATGGCATCGTGCACCGCGATCTCAAGCCCCAAAACGTATGGATCGGCGCGGACGGACAAGCGCGCCTGGGAGACTTCGGTCTGGCCGTGCGCCGCACCGAGGCTCGCCTGACCTCCGACGGAATGCTCGTCGGAACGGTCGCCTATCTTCCGCCGGAGCAGGCGACCGGACGCGAACCGGACGCACGCAGCGACCTGTACTCGCTGGGCGCCATGCTCTACGAGATGGTTACGGGACGCCCGCCGTTCCCGGGCGACGACGCCGTCGCCGTCATCGGCCAGCATCTCAACGTCGCACCGGTGGCGCCGTCGTGGCATAACGCATCGGTGCCGCCCGGCCTCGACATACTGATCCTGGAGCTGCTCGCAAAGGACCCCGCCGAGCGGCCGGCGTCGGCCACCGAGGTTGCGGCGCGCCTCGACCAGGTCGAGCAGGAGCCGTCGGCCACGGCGGCCCCCTCCGCCGCCGTGGGCCGAGGACCGGTCCGGTCGCGGTTCGTCGGGCGCGAGCACGAGCGCGCCTCGCTAACCGGCGCGGTGGACGCCGCCGGCGCCGGGCACGGCTCGCTGCTGTTCCTGGTCGGCGAGCCCGGCATCGGTAAGACACGGCTTTCCGAAGAAGCGTCGGCGTACGCGCGCGCTCGCGGCGCGCGCGTGCTCGTCGGCCACTGCTACGAGGCCGAGGCGTCGATGCCCTACATCCCGTGGGTCGAGGCGCTGCGCGACTACAGCGCCTCGCGCTCCGACGAGGCGCTTCGCGACGAGCTCGGCGAGGGCGCCGCCGACGTCGCGAAGCTGGTCTCGGAGATTCGCCGCCGGATCCCGCCGCTGCCGGCATCGCCGCAGGCCGAGCCGGAGGTCGAGCGCTACCGGCTGTTCGAATCCGCGACGTCCTTTCTCGTCAACGCCGCACGTGAGGCACCGATCCTGCTGGTGCTTGAAGACCTTCACTGGGCGGATCGGCCGTCGCTGCTGCTGCTTCAGCATCTCGCCCGGCGTCTGTCGGGAAGCCGGATCGCCGTTATCGGGACCTACCGCGATGTCGAGCTCGACCGCCGCCACCCGCTCGCGGACGTCTTGGCCGTGCTGCGACGCGAGCGGCTCGCCCAGCGCATCATCCTGCGGGGCCTGTCCGCGGACGAGATCCGCGTCTGGCTCGAGGCCACGGCGCAGCACCGGCTGGGCACGGGTGGCGCGCTGCTGGCAGGCGCGCTGCAGAGCGAAACCGAGGGCAATCCGTTCTTCATCGAAGAGATCGTGCGGCATCTGCTCGAGACGGAGCGCATCTACTTCCGGGATGGCCGCTGGCGATACGACGGCGCCGTCGAGGATCTCGGGATCCCCGAAGGCGTGCGCGAGGTCATCGGCCGCCGCCTGTCGCGGCTGAGCGAGGAGTGCAACAAGGTCCTGTCCCACGCATCGGTGATCGGACGCGAGTTCTCCTTCGACGTCGTCGGCGCGATGTCAGGCGTGGACGAGGACGGGATGCTGTCCGCGATCGAGGAGGCCCTGGCGGCGCAGCTCGTTCACGAGGTCAGCGGCAAGACCGTGCCGACATACGGGTTCTCTCACGCGCTCGTGCGCCAGACGCTCTACGAGGAACTGAGCCTTCCCCGCAAGCAGCGGCTTCACCTTCGCGCGGCCGAGGCGATCGAAACGGTGTTCGCGCGAAACCTGGCGCCCCACATCGCGTCGCTCGCCGTGCATACGCGGCTGGCCGGCGCCGCCGCCGATCACGACAAAGCGCTCGGCTACACGCTGCAGGCGGCGCAAGGCGCGGCGGACCTGTACGCGTGGGAGGACGCCGCCGCCCATCTCGAAGCCGCGGTCGAGATCCTCGCCGACACCGACGCCGACCCCTGGCAGCAGGCACGGCTGCTGGAGCGGCTGGCCGACGTGCTCTACATCGGCGGCTCCGAACATCGAAAAGCCGTCCGCTCACTCGAGGAAGCGATCCGGCTCTACGAGCGCGCGGGGGCGACGGAGCGTGCCGCGCAGGCGCACGTACGGATCGGCTTCCATCTCGGAACCTTCCCCGAGACCATGGATCTCGGCCGCGCGGTCAGGCATTATCGCGCGGCCGAGCCGGTCTTGACGGCCGCGGGCGACTCGCCGGCGCTCGCATATCTGTATCTCGGCCTGGGAACCGCCTCGATGTGGCAGTATCGATTCGAGGAGGCACGCGAGCCGATCGAGCGAGCCGTCGAGATCGCCGGACGGCTCGGCAACGAGGGGCTGCTTGCGAGTGCGACCGCGAACCTGGGGTGGTATCAGCTCACCTTCGGCCAGGTTGCCGAAGGCCTCGCCAATGTCGAGCGCGCCTGGCAGCGCGCCGACGCGTCGGGGCACGTCTTCGGGGCGTTTCTGGCGACCTGGGTCGCCGGCCAGTATCTGTTCGGCCCCCTCGGCGCGCCGATCGAAGCGAAGCAGTGGATCGAGCGCGAGCTCGCCAGGCCGCGGTCGGCCGACACGGCGAGCACGCGGCGCATCCTTTCGCGGACGCTCACCGGAATCCGATTCACGCTCGGGGAGATCGACGGATCCGAGATCCTCGCTCCGGAGTTCGACGAGCAGGACTGGATCTCGCTGCTCGCCGCGCGAAACCTCGGCGAGTGGGACCTGGTCGAGACGCTCGCGGCGACGGTGGCCGAGCGAGGCCGGGCAAGCGAGAACACCAACATGACCTGGGGCGGCGTGGTAAATCTCGCGTTCGCCTACCGGGACCAGGGCCGGCCGGCCGAGGGCGCCGCACTCCTTCAAGCCTCGTCCCATCTGCTGGCGAACGGAAGCATGCTGGATGCCTATTGGCTGAGCGTCCTCGCGCTGTGCCTCGCCCAGGCCGGCGACCTCGAGGCCGCATCCGATGCGCTCGGCCGCGCGAAGGCGATCTTCGATACCGACGAGGATCTGCGCGGCTCTCCCGGCATCGCGCTCTGGGCAGAAGCCGCGATGCAGTCCGCCCGAGGGGACGTTGCGCACGACGCGTTCTCCGCCGCCGTGTCGCTCCTGCAGCGCCACGGACTGGCGCGGCAGGAAGCGGACGTGCTCATCGATTGGGGCCGCGCGTGCCTCGCCGCCGGCGATCATCGCGGTGCGATCGAGCATCTCGGCGAGGCGCTGGACATCCTGTCGCGAATGGGGGCGCCGATGGCCCGGCTCGAGCCCGTGCTGGCAGACAAGCTTCGCGCGCAGGGCGTCGATCCCGCCTCCGTGCAGACCTCGGTGCTGGCGCTTGCCGATTCCATCGCCGGTCAGCGGCCCGCATCCGACCGGAGCGAGTTCGCGATCATGTTCAGCGACATCGAAGGGTCGACCGTTCTCACCGAGCGGCTCGGCGACGACCGCTGGCTCGAGGTTCTGCGACGTCACAACGAGCTCGTGCGCACGGCCGTGGCGGCCCACGGTGGTACCGAGGTCAAGGCACAGGGTGACGGATTCATGATCACGTTCCCCGACTGTCCGTCCGCGGTGGCGTGCGCGATCGCCGTCCAGCAATCGTTTCAGGAGGAAGCCGGGCCGGTGAAGATCCGCGTCCGCATCGGGATTCACGCCGGGCAGGTGATCGAAGAGGAAGGCGATGTGTTCGGCCGCAACGTCATCCTCGCCGCTCGCATCGCCGACCACGCCTCGGGCGGCGAGATCGTGGTGTCGGACCGGGTGCGGGAGCGGGCGGGATCGACGGCCGTCTCGCGCGCGCGTTCGCTTCGGCTCAAAGGGATCGCGACGCCGGTATCCGTCTGTTCCGTCGTCTGGCGTGATTAGCAGCGGCGGGCCTGGCGATCTCGGCGGCCGATACACTGCCCGGGGTCATGGAGCCGCTCGTCACACGAATCGATCACGTGGTCATTCCGGACGAAGATCCGGATGATCTGTTCACGCTTTTCACCGAGGGACTCGGCCTCCCCGGGTTGTGGCCGGTCAGTGACGTGGGCCCGTTCCGAAGCGCCGGTGTCGCCGCCGGCAACTGCTGGATCGAGATCGTCGCCGGCGCCGAGTCGCTGACGCCGCTGTATCGCCCATCGCTTCCCGCGGTCGTGCGCGGGATCGCGCTCGACGCAGGCGGAACCTGCTCCGATGCGGCCGAGTCCCTGCACGCCGCGGGCGTGCCGGTGGGACCGGTCACCATGTTCGAGGGACGCCGGCCGGACGGGGTCCACGGACCGCTCGTGACGATCGCGGCGCTGCCCGAGCTGGTCGCCGACGCGGGGATTGCTTACCTGTGCGAGATGGCGGCGCCGGTCTCGGCCGGTCGCGTCGCGGATCGCACGGAGGCGGCGGCGGCGCGGAGCGAGACGGTTGGGATCCGCCGCATCGCCGAGATCGGCATCGGCGCGCGCGACATCGGGGCGGTGAGCCGGGCCTGGTCGCGACTGGCGTCGCCGGACGGCGAGGGCAGGTGGCAGCTCGGAGGCCGGCCCGGGGAGCGGCCCGGGGAGCGGCTCGACGGACCGGCCGTGCACGTCACCGAATCGCCGATCGACGGCATCACGGGAATCACCTTTGCGGTCGTTGCGCTCGACCGCGCGGTCGCCCGGCTCCGCGCGCGCGGCCTGCTGGGCGCGCTGCGCTCGAGCGGGGCCGGCGTCAACCACGCGGCCGCGCACGGCCTCGACCTGTGGCTCGTCGAGGCGTGAGGCCCGGTCACCCCCGGATCCGTCGTCTCGTGCAGAACGCCGCCGATCCGATCTGGATCCTCAAGGCCGACGGCGAGATCCTCTCTCAGAGCCCCTCGGCGGGCAGGACGTCCTCGACGTCGGGCTGTGCGCGAGCTTCCACATCGCCGCATGGTCCGGGCTTTGACGGCTCGCTCGCGCAACGCTACGGAGTCGGCTCGATGGAGCGAGGGCCGCGGTCCGCGTGGCGGGCTGCTCGGTTGAGCGCGTTGAGAAATGCCCGCGCGCTCGCTTCGACGATGTCGGTCGCCAGGCCGCGCCCGCTGTAGCGCTCGCCTTCGATCTCAAGCTGCACGCTGACGTCACCGAGCGCCTCGGCACCTTCGGTCACGGCGGCGATGTTGAACGAGTGCAACGTCGCCGCCACGCCGGTCGCGCGCATCACCGCACCGAACACCGCGTCCACCATGCCGTCGCCCATCGCGGACTCTTGCAAGCTGGCTCCGTCGCGCTGGACGCGCACCGTCGCGGTCGGAGCAAGATGCGTGCCGCCTGCGACCTGAAGGCTTTCGAGCCGGTAGATCTCGTCGGCGGTTTGGATCTCGTCGGCGATGATCGCTTCCAGATCTTTGTCGGTGATCTGGATCTTGCGATCGACGAGCTCCTTGAAGCGCGTGAAGGCGCGGTCGAGCTCGTCCTTGCCGAGCTGGAATCCCATTTCTTCGAGCTGCTTGCTGAACGCGTGCCGGCCGGAGTGCTTGCCGAGCACGATCTTGCCGCCTTCGACGCCGATGTCCTCGGCCTTGATGATCTCGTAGGTAAGCCGGTCCTGCAGCACGCCGTGCTGATGGATGCCGGACTCGTGCGCGAAGGCGTTCTCGCCGACGATGGCCTTGTTGCGCTGCACGTTGTAGCCGGTGAGCAGCGACACCAGGCGGGAGGTGCGAGCGAGCTCGCGGGTGTTGATGCCGGTTTCGACGTTGAGCAGGTCGCGTCGCGTGGCGATCGCCATCACAACCTCTTCCAGCGAGCAGTTCCCCGCCCGTTCGCCGATGCCGTTGACGGCGACCTCGACCTGGCGCGCGCCGGCTCGGATCGCCTCGATCGAGTTCGAAACGGCCAGGCCCAAGTCGTTGTGGCAGTGCACGCTCAGCGTGATCTCGGCCAGGCGCGGCACCGCCTTGTAGCACTCGCGGAGCATCTCGCCGAAGTCGTACGGGATCGCGTAGCCGACCGTGTCGGGAACGTTGACGGTCGTCGCGCCGGCCTCGATCACCGCCTCCACGATGCGAAACAGGAACTCGGGCTCGGTTCGGGTCGCGTCCTGCGGGCTGAACTCGACGTCGTCGGTATAGCCCTTCGCGCGCTGCACGCCCGCGACCGCCTGCGCGACGATCTCGTCCTCGGTCGCGTTCAGCATGTACTTGCGGTGGATGTCGCTGGTGGACAGAAACACGTGGATGCGCGGCTTCGCGTTGACGCGAAGCGCGTCCCAGGCCCGGTCGATGTCCTCGTCCACGCATCGGGCCAGCGCCGCGATCGCCGGACCCTTGATCGTGTCCGCGATCGCGCGAACCCCGTCGAAGTCACCCTGCGAGGTCCGCGGGAACCCTGCTTCGATGACATCCACGTGCAGACGAGCGAGCTGCTCGGCGATCTCGAGCTTCTCTTTCACGTTCAGGTTGATGCCGGGCGACTGCTCGCCGTCCCGCAACGTCGTGTCGAGGATCCGTACCCGATCGCTCATCATCCGTCCCTTTCAACGAAAAAACCCTCCGCGGATGCGAAGGGCCGACGCACGCGATTCCGCGTACGCCGTCAAAGAAGAAGCAGATTGCCACTCATCTCTGCCATCATCGCATAACCGGCCCCGCCGAGGCAAGCGTCGCGCCGTCGGTGGGTCAATCGGCATCGGCCATGACGGCATACAGCGACCAGGTGTCCGGCAGGCCGGAGAGAATGTGGTCGCCGCGGTCCTGGAAGGCAAGTCCGGAGCCGATCACCAGCCCTTTGACGGTCGCGCTCGCAAGGATCTCGTTCGGTCGCGCCAGTGCCATCACGCGCGCCGCGATGTGCACGGCGATCCCTCCGACGTCCTCGCCCCGCCGCTCCACCTCCCCGGCGTGCAGGCCGACCCGAATCTCAACCTGTTCTCGGCGCAGATCTTCGGCGAGCGCGGCGGAGCAACGCACGGCTCGAGCGGGACCGTCGAACACCGCCAGAACTCCGTCGCCGGTCGATTTGACCAGACGCCCGCCGAACCGGCCGATGTGTCGTTGCGCGATCTGATCGTGTCGATCGAGCAGCTCTCGCCACTTCTTGTCCCCCAAACGGGAGGCCCGCTCGGTCGATCCGACGATGTCGGTGAACATGATCGTGGCGAGCACACGGTCGGGCTCGACGGGCGCGTGTCGGCCGGTCACGTGCTCCTCGATCGCCGCAAGATAGCGATCGGCGTCGTCCAGCCAGCCGAACGCTCCCTTCCCCTCCAGCTTCAACAGACGGGAATTCGAGATGTGCTCGGCGAGATATTCGAGGTTGGCGACCGGAACCAGATCGAAGTTGGAGCTGACCAGCAGCGTCGGGGCTTGAATAAGCGGCAGCGCACGGCGCACGTCGGAGTCCAGCTCTTGACGGAACAGACTCGCCGCGCCTCGGGGCGTCGTGGCCGCGCGTTGCAGGCGAGCGACCCACCGCCGGAAATCCGGATCGTGAGCCTTCGTAGGCCACGCAACATCCGGGAACGATCCGTGCTCCCGGCCCCACTCCTTCGACAGCAAGGCGCCGAACGAGTCCGTGAGGGAGGCCGGAATCCCGTAGGGGTAATCCGGTGCAGGCGTCACACGCGCGCCGGTATTCGTCAAGATCAACGACGCGATCCGGTCGGGATACGCAGCCGCGAAGAGCATCGCCATCGGTCCCGCGTCCGTCGAGGCCAGCAGGGACGGCCGCTCCGCTCCGACGGCACCCAGGACGCCGTTCAGATCGCGCACCCAGTCCTCGAACAAAGACACTCCGGAGGC
>DATLFO010000356.1:0-6976 GCA_035541035.1 Actinomycetota bacterium | reverse complement strand
GTTTGCGCTCGAGGCGATCACCGACGCGATGCGCCTCGAGCTCGCGCCCTGGCGCATCCACGTCGCCCTGATCAAGCCGGGCGCGGTCGCCACCCCGATCTGGGACAAGGGCGCGAGCGACGCGACCGCACGCCTGGACCGGATGCCGCCCGAGACCACCACGTACTACGAGACCGCAATCCGCCGCATGCGCGAGCTCGCCGCACACGAGGCCGAAATCGGGATCGCCCCCGAGAGGGTCGCCGCCGTCGTCGCGCACGCGCTGACCTCGCTCAAGCCGAGAACCCGGTACGTGCTCGGCCCTCAAGCGGGGCTGCGGGTCGTGATGTCGAAGCTGATCTCGGACCGGACGCGCGACAAGCTGGTCGTCAAGCAGACCGGACTGCCCGGCGAAGGAAGCGCACGGTAGCATTCGGGCCATGAGCGCCCTTCCGAGCCGTGTCACCATCGTCGAGGTCGGTCCGCGCGACGGACTGCAGAACGAGTCCGCGACCGTGCCGACCGACGCGAAGGTTGCCTTCATCGACCGGCTCTCGCAGTCGGGCCTGACGCACATCGAGGCCACCGCGTTCGTCTCGCCGAAGGCGATCCCGCAGCTCGCCGACGCCGAAGAGGTCTGCAATCGGATCGCGCGCACCGACGGCGTCGTCTATTCGGCGCTGGTCCCCAACATCAAAGGCTACGGCCGCGCGACCGAAGGCGCGGGCCTGCGCGACGTCGCGATGTTCCTGTCGGCCTCCGAGACACACAACCGCAAGAACATCGGCTGCAGCATCGACGAGGCGTTCGGTCGCTATCGCGAGGTCGCCGACGCGGCCGAGCGTGACGGCGTACGCGTCCGCGGCTACGTGTCCACCGCGTTCGGCTGCCCCTACGAAGGCAACGTGCCCATCGAGCAGGTCGTCGAGGTCGCGCGACGGATGCTCGACCTGGGCGTCCAGCAGGTCTCGCTGGGCGACACGACCGGCATGGGAAACCCCGCGCAGGTGATGCAGACCGTCGCGGCGCTGGCCGAGCACACCCCGCACGACACGATCGCGCTGCACCTGCACGACACGCGCGGCACCGGCCTGGCCAACGCGCTCGCCGGGCTGCAGGCGGGCGTGACGACCTTCGACGCTTCCACCGGCGGGCTGGGCGGTTGCCCGTACGCGCCGGGTGCGACCGGCAACGTCGCGACCGACGAGCTCGTCTACATGCTCGAGGCGATGGGCGTCGAGACCGGCGTGGACCCCGAGATCCTGCTGCAATCCGCCGAGATCGCCGGCGAGGCGATCGGGCGCGAACCGCCGAGCCGCTACCTCAAGGCCACCCGCGCCACGCAGGCACGCGAACGCAAGGAGAACGCATGAGCGTCGTCGAACTCGACCGCGGCGTCGTGGCCACGATCACCATCAACCGTCCCGAGGCCGCGAACTGCCTGTCGCGCGCGACGCTCGACGAGCTTGCCGCCGCGATCGAGACGCTGGCCACCGACGACGAGTGCCGCGCGGTCGTGCTGACCGGCGAGGGCGAGAAGGCCTTCTGCGCGGGCGCGGACCTGAAAGAGCGCGCCACCATGACCGACGATCAGGTCCGCGACTTCGTGCGCACGATCCGCGACACCGCGACCGAGCTCTCGCGGCTACCGCAGCCCGTCATCGCCGCAATCAACGGCGCCGCGTTCGGCGGGGGCTGCGAGCTGGCGCTTGCCTGCGACATCCGCGTCATCGACGAAGGCGCGCAGATCGGCCTGACCGAGACCAGCCTGGGCATCATTCCCGGCGGCGGCGGCACGCAGCGGCTGCCGCGCCTGATCGGCCCTGCGCGCGCGATCGAGCTGATCGTGACCGCGCGCCGCATCGACGCGGCCGAGGCATGCGCGCTCGGCCTGGCCAACGTCGTCGCGACGTCCGGCACGGCGCGGAAGCTGGCGGCCGAGATCGCCGACCGCATCGCCGCGAACGCGCCGGTCGCGGTCCGCGCCGCAAAAGAAGCGGCCTGGCGCGGCCTGGAGCTTCCGCTGCGCGAGGGGCTCGAGCTGGAGACCGATCTGTATCAGCGCACCCTCGGAACCGAAGACCGGATCGAAGGCCTCACCGCCTTCCGAGAGAAGCGCCCGCCCGTCTACAAAGGACGATGATGAGCGACCAGTTGCCCAAGCACACGCCCGAAGCGCTTCATGCGCTCGTCGACCAGGTCTTGAAGGGCGGCGCGGCCAAGTATCACGAGTCCGCGGCCAAGAAGGGAAAGCTGTTCGTGCGTGAACGGCTGGCGCTGCTGCTGGACAAGGAGTCCTTCACCGAGGACGCGCTGCTGGCGAACGTTCTCGCCGGCGATCTGCCGGCCGACGGCGTGGTCACCGGCGTCGGACGGGTCGACGGCCGGCATGTGGCGATCATGGCCAACGACTCGACGGTCAAGGCCGGCTCGTGGGGCTGGCGCACGGTCGAGAAGATCCTTCGCATCCAAGAGCAAGCCGAACGGCTTCGGATCCCGCTGCTGTATCTGGTCGATAGCGCGGGCGCGCGCATCACCGACCAGATCCAGATGTTCCCCGGCCGCCGCGGCGCGGGCCGCATCTTCTACAACCAGGTCCAGATGTCGGGCACCATCCCGCAGATCTGCCTGCTCTTCGGCCCCAGCGCGGCCGGTGGCGCATACATCCCCGCCTTCTGCGACGTGGTCGTGATGGTGGACGGCAACGCGTCGATGTATCTGGGCTCGGACCGCATGGTCGCGCAAGTCACCGGCGAGCAGACCACGCTGGAAGAGATGGGCGGCGCCAAGATGCACTGCAGCGTCAGCGGCTGCGGCGACGTGCTCGCCGCGAGCGAGCAGGATGCGATCGCGTGGGGGCGGCGCTACCTGTCGTACCTTCCCTCGAGCTTCGAGCACGCCCCGCCAACGGAGGAGCCGGCGGCACCGGCCGTGACCACCGACCCGGCCGAGATCATCGAGCCCAACCAGAACAAGCCGTTCGACATGCACCGGCTGATCGAGGCGATCGTCGATGCCGGGTCGTGGATCGAGATCAAAGAGCTGTTCGCCAAGGAGCTGCTGACCGGGCTTGCTCGCATCGAAGGCCGCGTGGTCGGGATCCTGGCCAACCAGCCCAAGGTCAAGGGCGGGGTGCTGTTCGTCGATTCAGCCGACAAGGCGGCCCGGTTCATCTGGCTATGCGACGCGTACAACATTCCTCTCCTGTTCTTGTCCGACGTGCCCGGCTTTATGGTAGGAAGCCAGGTCGAGCGTCAGGGCATCATCCGCCATGGCGCGAAGATGATCTCGGCGGTCAGCGACGCTCGTGTGCCGAAGCTATGCGTCGTGATCCGCAAGGCCTACGGGGCGGGGCTGTACGCGATGGCGGGACCGGCCTTCGAGCCAGAGGCGACCATCGCGCTGCCGACGGCGATGATCGCGGTCATGGGACCCGAGGCGGCGGTCAACGCGGTCTACGCGAACAAGATCGCCGAACTGCCCGAGGACGAGCGTCCCGCGTTCGTCGAGGCCAAGCGCGAAGAGTACCGGCAGGACATCGACATCTACCGGCTGGCCAGCGAGATGATCGTGGACGAGGTCGTCGAGCCCAAGGAGCTCCGGGCCGCGATCGCGCGCCGTTTCGCCGCCGCGCGGACGCCGACGAAACCGCGCCCGCCGAAGAATCGGCCCGTCACGCCCGTCTAGCTTCGGGCCCGGATCCGGGCGGCCACGTTACGGTTCCGCGTCGAACCCGTAACGGTTGCCCGACACTCTGCGATAAGCGTCACTTTTATCGAAGATTTCATCATCCGCTCCTGGCCCGAAGCGAGCCGGATTTCCTACAATGTGCACGCTCGGTTGGGGGGCCTCCCGAGACGCTCAGACCCTTTCGCCGCAACGGTGCGGCTTGCCGCGTCCTCGCGTGTCCTCCCACGTGTCCGTCTCGTTGACCAGGGAAGATTGCTGATGCTTCGTGTACGCCCGCTGATCGTCCTCGCCACGGCTTTCGCCGCGCTCGCTGTCGGCGTCGCGCCGGCGACCGCGGCCGGTTCCGCGTTCGCCGTTCCTCCGGGGTTTCGCACGGTGGCCTGGGAAAAGCTCGGGCCGGGGCTCGACCACGTGACCATGCGGGGCAACTACGAGGCCCACAACGTCCACGTCGCCCGCCTGAAGCCCGACGCGAATTACGCGCTGCGCGCGGTCGTGGCGAAGCAAGCCATCAGCGGCGGGCTCGAGACGACCTCCTCGATGTGCCGCCGGACCTCGTGCATCGCCGGCGTGAACGGTGACTTCTTCCAGGTGTCCGGAGCGACGAGCGGGCAGCCCATCGGCGGGCTGTCGATTTTCGGCCAGGCCCTGCGCTCTCCGACGCCCAAGCATCCGCAGCTTCTGATCGGCGACGACGGCCGTATCCGGGCGGGCACCGACTGGTGGAAGGGCGGCATCACGCTGGCCGACGGCCGCGGCATCACGCTCGACGGCGTCAACGTCGCGCTGCGCGGCGGCAAGATCTCGCTGTTCACCGCCGCCTTCGGCAAAACCACGCGCAACGCGGACAAGACCACCGAGATCCGGATCCGGATCGAGCAGCCGCGACCGCCGCTTCAGCTCGGCGCGCCCGCGCGGATCCGGTTCCTGGACATCCGCCATATCGGCGACGCGCCGATCCCGCCCGACGGCGCGGTGATCGCCGGCAACGGCGCCGGCGCCCAGGCGCTCGACGCGGTGTGGTGGGCCATCCAGAACAAGCATCTGTCGCCGCTCGCCGAGATCGAGGTCAGCTCGCCGCACACCGACGCGATCGGCAGCATCGGCGGCTCGCACGTGCTCCTCCAGGACGGACGCCGCGTCTTCCAGATCTACTCCCGCGGCTTGATCCAGGGCCGTCATCCCCGCACGGTCGTCGGATGGAACAAGCAGGGCGAGGTGTTCCTCGTGACCGCGGACGGGCGCCAACCGCGCTCGGCCGAAGGCATGTCGCTGCTACAGATCACCAACTTCATGCAGCAGATGGGCGCCACCGATGCAATCAACCTCGACGGGGGTGGCTCGACGACATTCGTGACCCGCGGCAATGTCATCAACAAGCCCAGCGACGGCCGCGAGCGCGGCGTGGCGACGGCGTTGGTGATCGTGCCGGTCGCCCCCAAGCCGAAGGCCGCGGCCCCCAAGCCTGCGCCTTCCACGCCGGCCCCGGCGGTGCCGGTCATGCCGATCCCGGCGATCGAGCCCGTGGCGGTCCCCGCGGCCGTCACCGGCGTGGCCCGCACTAAGGGCGCGACATCGAAGGATCACGCGGTCGCGATCGCGTTCATGATGGCGCTGGGCATCGGAGCGATCGTGGTGCGCTCGCTCTTCGAGCGGGTCAACCGCGGATACGACGACTAGGAAAACGTCGTTACGCGATGCGGCGTGACCTCGATGAGAGTGTCGTTGCCGTAGGTCTCGTCCCGCTCGTACTTGGTCAGGAACATCTTCGTGATCGAGTCGTAGCCCGGCTCGCCTTCGACGATCAGCCGGACCCGGCCGCGCAGCAGCACCCCGTCGTTCATCTTGTAGGCGACCAGCGCGGCGCGGCCGTCGCGAGCGGCGTTGCGCGCCTTGCGTGACGATGCCTTGCACCACACGTACGCGCGGCCGTCTTTGACGATCACCTCGACGGGCACCGCGTGCGGCATCCCTTCGGCCCCGGTCGTGGCGATCACGCCGAGCGGACGCTCAGCCAGAAACTCTTCCCAGGGCTTGCCCGCGACCGTCGGCTGCGCCATCACGGATGTGGGTGCGCGGCCGGCTGGATCAGTTGCAGCAGGTTGCCGTCGGGATCGCGAAAGCCGGTGAAGCGCGCGCCGTTGGGCGTCTCGGTGATTTCGCCTTCGAACACAACGCCGGCGGCCGAAAGGTCCTTCATCGTCGCGTCCAGGTCGTCGCACTCGAGCACCACGGTCGCGCCCGCCCCTTCCGGGGCGACGCCGTCCACCGGCCCGTGCAGACCCAGCGGCATGCCACCCGCATCGAACTGCGCGAAGCCGTCGCCGTGGCGCCGCATCAGCGGCAAGCCCAGCACGTCACCGTAGAAGGCGGCGGCCGCATCCATGTTCCGCGTCCAGTAGAAGGCGCTCGAGATCCGCGTGATCATGCCCGCGAATCTATCAAACGCGCAGATGCACGATGTCGCCGGCGGCCACGGCCGTCTCCATGCCGCCGGCCTCGACGATCAGCGAGCCGTCGTCGGCGACGCGCAACGCCCGGCCCGTGAGCGGCTCTTCGTCGGGCCGCTCGACGCGCACCTCCTTGCCGATGGTGTCGCAGCGCGCGCGATAGGACTCGAGCGCGCTACGGGGCGCGGCGGCGAACGGCTCGAAGGCGTTCAGGATCACGCCGAGCAGCCGGGCGCGGCCGACGGGCCGTGAGCGCTCGCGCAGCAGGCTGGTCGCGGTCGCAGCGATCTCGTCGGGGAACTCGCTCTGCCGCACGTTGAGGCCGAGCCCGATCACGGCCGCGCCGTTGACCGCTTCGGCCAGGATGCCGGCGATCTTGCGGCCACGGGCCAGAAGGTCGTTCGGCCACTTCACGTCGACGGTGACGCCGGACTCGCGTTCGATCGCCTCGGCCGCGGCGGCGGCGGTCGCCAGCGTCAGCAACGGAAAGTCGTCGCGCGTGATCGCCGGCCGCGCGATCCAGGACACGAGCAGCGACGTGCCCGGCTCGGCCGTCCACGACCGGTCGAGCCGGCCGCGGCCCGCGGTCTGATAATCCGCGACGACCACCGTCCCGTCGGGTGCGCCGTCGCGTGCGAGCCGCGCGGCCTCCTCATTGGTGGACGCCAGCGAGACGTGCGCGTAGACCTGCGAAATCCACGGCACGCTATCGCGGAGGCGTTCGAAGTCGGCCGGGTCGAACGGTTCGCGTTCCACAAGGCGGCAGCGTATCGAACCGCGCTCGGCCTAGTCGTCGTCGCCCGAACCGGATCCGGAGCCCGACGTGGAATCGTCTTTGCCCGAACCGACCCCGGCGG
>DATLFO010000355.1:0-9277 GCA_035541035.1 Actinomycetota bacterium | reverse complement strand
GCCATCCTCAAGGCGGACGGAAGCGTGACGACCGTGGCAGCCTCGGTGCGCCCGGCCGATACGCCGTCGGGGCGTTTCTTCGTGTCGTATCTGCGCGACGTGGCTCCCACACGAGCTGCGAAGGACGAGATGCTGCGGCTCATCCGCGACCGCGAGCTCCTCCTCAACGCCGCAGGCGAAGGCATCATTCGCGTCGACGTCGACGGCCGGGTGACCTTCGTCAATCCTGCCGCGGAAGAGCTCCTCGGATGGGAGCGGGGCGGGCTCATCGATCGTCCGGTGCATGAGACGATCCATCATTCCGCTCCGGACGGCTCGCCCTACCCGGCCGAGGAGTGTCCGATCAACGAAGCCGCGCGGGACGGTAGCGTGCATCGAATCGAGTCCGAGGTGTTCTGGCGAAAGGACGCAACCTCCGTCGCGGTCGAGTACATCAGCGCCCCTCTGTGGGAGGACGGCCGGCTCGCCGGGTCGGTCGTGACCTTCCGGGACGTGACCGAGCGGCGCGCGATCGAGGCCGAGGTGCGCCGTGCGCGCGACGTGTTCCGGCTTCTGGCGCGTATCTCGAGCGTGCTGGGCGAAACGCCGCTCGATCCCGATCAGCGGCTGCGCGTGCTGGCGCGCGAGTTCGTCCCCATGCTGGTGGATTGGTGCGCGATCGACCTGCTCGACAACGGCGGCCTGCGTCGTGTGGTGGTCGAGCACGTCGATCCCCGCAAGGTCGCGCTCGCTCACGAGCTGCAGCGACGCTATCCACCGGACCCGGCGTCCGAGGTCGGCGCTTGGGCGGTCATGCGAACCGGCAGGCCGCAGATCTTCGAGCACGTGCCCGACGAGATGCTCGAAGCCGTCGCTCGTGACGACGAGCACCTCGACATCCTGCGTTCTCTCGGGCTCGACTCCGTCGTCGTCGTCCCGATGACCGCTCGTGACCGTGTTCTGGGCGTGATCACCCTGGTCACCGCCGAGTCTGGACGACGGCTGAACGAAGACGACGCGATCCTGTATTCAGAGGTCGCCGCGCGCGCCGGAATTCTCATCGACAACGCCCGCCTGTTCACCGAGCGAAGCCGGGTCGCGCAGGTCCTTCAGCAGAGCCTGCTGCCCCCGGTTCTTCCGGTGATCGAGGGGGTCGACGTCGCGGCACGTTATGTGTCGGCGACGAACGGAATCGACGTCGGCGGCGACTTCTACGACATCTTCCAGACCGATCCCGGCGACTGGGCCGTGGTGCTCGGCGATGTGTCCGGCAAAGGGGCCGAAGCCGCCGCGATGACGGCGCTGGCCCGCTACACGATTCGCGCGGCCGCGATCAGCGCGCGCAAGCCTTCTGCGGTCCTGACCACGTTGAATCGTGCCATCGTTCAGCAGGACACCGGCCGCTTCTGCACGGCCTGCTACATACGGGTCCGTCCGTCGCCTACGGGTGTCCGGCTTGCGATCGCCCGAGGTGGACACCCTCGGCCGCTGGTGCTGCGCGCCGGAGGGCGTCTCGAAGAGGCGGCCGGCGAAGGAATGGTCCTGGGCCTGTTCGAAGACCCGGACCTCGGCGACCGAACCGCGCGGCTCAAGCCGGGAGACTCGCTCATCCTGTTCACCGACGGTGTGACCGAGGCGAGAGGACAGCGCGGGCTGCTCGGAGAGCGCACGCTGCGGGCGTTCCTTCGCTCGATGACGGGAAAGTCCGCCGAGGAAATCGCCGCGGGCATCGAGCATTTGGCGCTCGAATGGCAGGACGGCGATCCGCGCGATGATGTCGCGGTCGTGGTGCTGCAGGCGCCGCGGCGCCCCGCCTAAGGAGCCTGCGAGCCCGCGGTGGCGCGCGGCGCGACGAAGCGAAGCACGTGCGGGTCCTGCTCGACGACGGCGTCCGGGAACAGGCTGTGCACGACGGCGATCCCGAGTTCGCCGTTCTCGCCGGCCGTGCGGCTCCCGCCCGAGATCTCGAACACGAGCTCTTTCTCACGAACGATCGTCGAGACGCAGACGGGCGCATCCTCCGATGCGGCTGATTGCACGCGTTCGGTCACGGCCTCCGAGATGGCGAGGCGAATATCTTCGACGACTTCGTCGTCCACGCCGAACAGCCGCGCGACAGAGGTGGCGAACAAGCGAGCCGAGCCGACGGCCTCTGCTTCGGCCGGCAGCTCGATGACGAGCCGGTCGTGCTGATCTTCCTGATTCATGCCCCGTGCCCCCGGGTATCGGTGCGCCCCCCGGCGCCTTACCGTGCGTCGGCCGACAGCGCCTCCGTGACCGACGAGTAGACGGGGAAGACCCGATCCAGACCCGTGATCGACAGGATCCGGAGGACCGACCGGTTCGTGCACACGAGCGACATCGAGCCGTCGCGTTCCTTGATCCGCTTCAAGCCTCCCACCAGCGTCCCGAGACCGGTTGAGTCCATGAAGCCGACTCCCTCGAGGTCGACGACGACGCGATCCATGCCTTCATCGATCGTCCCCGAGAGCCGTTCACGGAGCTTCGGCGCGGTGAAGAGGTCGATTTCGCCCCCTACCGTCAGGACTGCGGCAGTTCCTTCCGTTCTCGAATCGACGACAAGATCCATCCGACCCTCCCTGTTGGGCTTGCTTGGGCTATGGTACCCGTAGTGGTCGCGTGCCAAACCATCGGGAATTCTCACCGTGTCGCTTGTTTTGACGAGGAAGCCACGGGGTATCAGCAAGCAGACGACCGGGGGTTATCCATGGGGAGCGTAACGTTGACATTGCCCGCAAGGCCGGAGTACGTGCACATCGCACGTTCGGTCGCGGCGGGGCTCGCCGCGAAAGCGGAGATGACGCTTGACGATATCGAAGACATTCGGCTTGCCGTGGATGAAGCATGCACCCATCTGCTGGCCCATTCGCACGCGGAGCTGTTGCGTCTGGAGCTGGCACGGTCGGGAGGAGCATTCGAGATCGTCGCACAGATCGACGCCGTGATCGATGACGGCAACGGCAGCGGCGACGCATCGATTTCCTGGCGAATCCTCGAAGCGCTGGCCGACTCGGTCCTGCTGGAGCGGGACGCGGGCTCTGCGGCGATTCGAATGTCGAAGCGCATTTCGTGATGAGCGAAGAGATCGTCGACCACGACAACGCGCCGGCCGACGCGACACGCGAGGAGAAGGCGGCTCTGCTGTTTCCGCGCCGGGGCGAACCCGGTGTGCGGGAAGAGCTCGTGCGCCTTTTCTATCCGCTCGCGGAGCATCTCGCGCGGCGGTTCGCCGGCCGCGGCGAGTCCTACGACGACCTGGTTCAGGTCGCGAGCATCGGTCTGCTCAAGGCCGTGGACCGCTTCGATGTCGAGCGCGGGGTGCGCTTCGATACCTACGCCGTGCCCACGATCGTCGGAGAGCTCAAGCGCCACTTCCGCGACACCGGGTGGGCGATGCGCGTGCCGCGCCGCCTGCAGGACCAGACGCTTCGGCTCAGGACCGTGATCGCCGAGCTCGGTCAAGAGCTCGGCCGTTCGCCCAGGATCCCCGAGATAGCCGTGCGATCCGGCCTTTCCGAAGACGACGTCATCGAGACGCTCGACGCCGTGCACGCGCTGTCGGTCGGATCGATCGACGCGCCCGTCGCCGAAGATGAGCAGGGCGTGGCCGAGACGCTCGGCTCGGACGACGCCGCGATGGCGATGACGGAGCAGTGGGCCGACGTCGCTCCGCTTCTGCGGCGCCTGCCCGAGCGCGAGCGTCATCTGCTCTATTACCGTTTCGTGTTGGACCTGTCGCAGAGCGAGATCGCCGACAAGCTCGGAATCTCGCAGATGCACGTGTCCCGGCTGCTGTCTCGAACCTTCGCGATGCTGCGTGAAGCGGCGGGCGAAGAGACGATTCCAACGCGCTAACGCGCTTGCTGCTCCTTCGCGGCCAGCCCATCGAGTGCTTTGCTCAGGCCGGCGACCAACGGCCTTCCCTTCGTTGCGCGGACCATCGCGACGATCAGATGTCCCTTCACGCCGATTCCGCGGCGGCTCCACCGGAATGCGACCGCGCTACCGCCGCCGCTTTCGGGAGAGATCGTCGCAGACATGAGGCTGCCCGGCGCGCAGAAGTTGCTTTCGCGCGCGGTCCAGGTGACCGTGCCCGGCGTGGACCAGTCGTACTCTTCGAGGGCCCAGAGCCGGGGCGAGCGCTGCCCTTCGCGTACGAGGGCCCGGGTCTCGCCGAGCATCTCAACGTGGTAGACGTCCGGATCCAGCGCCGGCCAGAGCGCAGGCCGGCGCGATGTGAAGTCGGTCAGGGCCGCGAACACCGTATCCGGGGACGTGGTTGTCCGAATGACGAAGTCGATGGCGGCCATGTCACGGTCCTTTCTCGTCGAGCAGAACCTCGTATTGCTCGATCGAAACGACTCGTTCGTTGCTGGCTGCGGCGACCTCGTCGCGAAGGCGGTCGGCGGCCTGTTCGCTGGCATGCATCGCTTCGAGGCTTCTCCAGAACGTGATGCCGATGGTCTTTCCGGTGGTCCGGTCCCCGAGGGCGAGCAGCCCGGCGAATCCATCGATCCCGCGTGCCACCGGTAGCACCATGGTGCGGACGTGTTCCACGGACGCGTCGATGCCCTCTGGAGCGCCCTCGAACGTGTTGATCCTTGCGTACATGCGTCCCACCTCCTTTGACCCGAGCATCGCCCAGCCGCGGGGTTCGCGCAATCGGTAGGTCTACCTATTTGTCGCCGGCCCGATACAGGCCGTGCTCCATCGCGAACAGGGCGGCCGAAGCGCGGGTCGACGCGCCGATTTTGGCGTAGATGCTCTGCACGTGATGTTCTGCCGTGCGTGGTGAGATGAACAGACGGGCGGCCAGCTCGCGGTTGGACGATCCGAGGGCGACCAGACGCAGCACCTCGACCTCGCGATCGGTCAAGCCCGCGGGCCATGGGATGCGGACTCGAGTCGGGGACTGTCCGGCGGCGTCGATGACCGCCCGGACGCAGGTGGGGTCGAGCCGGCCGGCGGTCGCGTCCGCCGCCAACGCCTTCGCCGCCACCTCGGGACTCAAAGCAGGACGGTGAGGCCGGTCTTGCGTCATCGCCTGGAAGGCATCAGCGGCGGCGATCAGGCATGCGGCCGGAGGAATCGCCGACGCGTTCGATGCCCGGTGGTATCCGCTGCCGTCCTGGCGTTCATGATGCGCTCCCGCGATCGGGGCCAGCGGTGCCAGCGCCGCCGATCGCATCATGATCCGTTCCGTGTGATACGCGTGCAGCCGGACCTGTTCCCACTGGGATGTCGACAGTGGCCCGGGCTTGTCCCACACGCCGTTCGAAACGCCGGTCCGGCCGAGATCGTGCAGCAGTGTCGCATGCAGGATGTCACGGCAGTCGTCGTCGTCCATGGCGAGCGTGCGTGCGGCGGCAACCGCGAGTGCCGCCGTTTCGCTGGAATGACCGAGGGTGTAGGGCGACTTCAGATCCACCATGTCCGCGAACGCGCGCGCAAGCCGTTCGAGATCGGCTGATCGGATCGTTCGATTCGGTGCCGGCTCGGCGTCGAGGACGGCAACCCAGGGATCCGATGCGCGCACCTCGGCCAGGATCGCCGGTCCAACTCGCTCGAACTCGGCGGCGAGTGCCGGGTCGAACCATCCGCCCGCGCGACGCCGAACCATGGCGACTGCGGCGTCGGGGCCCGCCGCGGCGTCGAAGATGATTGCCTGCGTAGCGATCTCTGCCACGCGGGCGGGGAGCGCGATGTCGTCACCGCGCAGCTTCGCGGGGCTCCCCGTGCCGTCCCACCGTTCGTGCACGTGATACAGCGCTTCCTCGACGCCCGGTCCGAGTTCGAGTCGTGCAGCGAGGCGCGAAGCGATCTCGCAGATCGCTCGCAAAATCGCGTCCGTGCCCTGCTTGCCGGCTCGTATCGCTCGAGCCAGATAGCGGGGGCGCCCGAGCCCGGCACCCCGTCCCGTTGCCATCATCAGTGCCGCCGCCTCACGAACGCTGCCGAAATCGGTGCGTTCCGCGGGCGGTCGCGAGGCCCGTTCGTCTCCCCCGAACAGGTAGGCCTCCTCGTGGGCCGTGGCCGTACATCCGAGGTGTCGCAGCAGCGTGGTCAGGTACACGTCGTGGACAACCGGGCCGGGCATCCCAAGCGTCCCCGCGAACTGCGTGGCGACCAGGCAGGAACGAATGGCCTTCTCCGGTGTCTGGCCCATGCCCAGATCCGTCGCCACGGACACCGCGGCCAACAGGTCGGCCAAGCGAAGCGTGTCGCGTCCCGCCATCGTCGCCCCCCGGCGATCGTCGTGAGCGCATGCTACCCCGCGCACCGCATCCCGAGGCCAACACGACGGAAGGCCGGCCCTCGGGCCGGCCTTCGACGTGTTGCGCTCGTCGCTGCTACCAGCGGTACCAGCGTGCGCCGGAGCCGCGGGCCAGGAACCCGACGACCCACAGGATCAGCGCGGCAATCGCGACGTACCAAAGAATCTCGAGCGCGAAGCCGCCGCCGAACAACGCCAGGATTATCGCAAGCACGAGAATCGCAGCCATAGTGTCCTCCTTGTTCAACGGCCGCGCCCGGCGGCCGCTCTGTACTCCAAGGTTTCCCTGGCTCGCTGCCCCCGAAACGCCCGGCCATTCAGCGGCCCGGGACGCGGACGGCATGCGCCCGCATCATCGGAAAAGAAAGATGGCTCTCCGAGGCGGCCGGAGAGCCATCTACTGCCGTTGCCGGTTACGTCCTCACGACGGAAGGTCGGGGGGCGGCGTCGCGAGGTCGCTATCCCGGCGCTCTACCGTGTCGTCACGCAGATCCCGGGGGGCGGGATCGCGCTTGGTTCGGGCGTCGGATTCGGCAAGGAGCGTGCGTGCGGCGCGTTGGGCCTCGGTGGGGGGGATGCCCTCACGCGCAAGAGAAGCAGCACGGGACTCCGTCCGCTTCACGGACGGTCGAGGAAGCTTTTGAGTCTTCATCGAATGAGCCCTTGCCATGAAATCCGACACCTCCACCCGACCAGTTACCCGGCTCAGAACGCCTTAAACCGTCTAGCCGGAAAAAAAATCGTAGGGCTTGCTTAGAGAGCAGGTCAATCCCAAATGGGGGTGGCTCGCTCGACGATGACCGGCAGGTCCAGGCGCGAAGGCAAGGTCCCGAACGCCCGGCCCCAGTCACCGGCCAGCCGCGAGGCGCTGAATGCGTCCGCGATCTCCGGGGGCGAGTGCCGCACCAGAAGCGAGCCCTGCAGGGCCAAGGCCAGCCGCTCCACGAGCCGGCGGGCCCGGGACTCCATGTCGCCGGGGGTGGCGAGCTCGTTGCGCAGATCCTTGACGTAGGCGTCCAAGCGAGCGTCGGCGCCTTCGGCAAGGGACACCTCCGCGAAGAAGGCGTCGAGGCTTCCCGGCGTTTTGGCAAATGCCCGAAGCACGTCCAGGCAGATCACGTTTCCGGACCCTTCCCAGATCGAGTTCAGCGGCGCCTCGCGGTACAGACGCGGCATGCCGGAGTCCTCGACATACCCGTTCCCGCCGAAGCATTCGAGCGCCTCGCCGACGTGCGCCGGTTGCCGCTTGCATATCCAGTACTTGGCGATTGCCGTCGCGACGCGCTTGAACAGAGCCTCCTGCTCATCGTCGGCGGCCGCGTCGTAGGCGCGCGCGAGCCGCATCGCGGTCACCGTCGCGGCCTCGGCCTCTACGGCCAGGTCCGCGAGCACGTTCTGCATCAGCGGCTGCTCGATCAGGACGCGGCCGAAGGCGGCGCGCTGGCTCGTGTGGTGGATCGCGTTCATCAGGCCGTAGCGCATGCCGGCGGTGGATCCCAGTACGCAGTCGAGTCGCGTGTGGTTGACCATCTCGATGATGGTCGGCACGCCGCGGCCTTCTTCGCCGACCATGCGGGCGTATGCGCCGTGGAACTCGACCTCGCTCGAGGCGTTCGACCGGTTGCCGAGCTTGTCCTTGAGACGCTGGATGCGGAACGCGTTGCGTGTGCCGTCCGGCCGCCAGCGAGGCAGCAGGAAGCACGACAGGCCACCGGGCGCCTGCGCAAGGACCAGGAACATGTCGCACATCGGAGCGGAGCAGAACCACTTGTGGCCGGTGATCTCGTACTCGGCGCCCGGGCCGCCGCCGTTAACCGGAACGGCACGAGTGGTGTTGGCCCGCACGTCGCTGCCGCCCTGCTTTTCGGTCATCGCCATGCCGGCGAGGGCGCCGCGCTTGTCCGGAGCCGGGACGAAGCGCTCGTCGTAGTCGAGCGACAGGAGCCTGGGTTCCCATTCGGCCGCGAGCTCCGGCTGCTTGCGGAGCGCGGGAATCACGCTGTAGGTCATCGAGATGGGACAGCCGTGGCCGGCATCGGTCTGCCAGACCATCATCATGGCCGCGCGCGCCACGTGCGCCCCCGCTCTCGGCTCTCGCCACGGCAGCGCGTGCGTGCCGGCGCCGACGCTCACCCGCATCAGCTCGTGCCACGCGGGATGGAACTCGACCTCGTCGATCCGGTTGCCGACGCGATCGTGCGTGCGGAGCACCGGGGGGTAGACGTTTGCCTGCGTCGCCCACGTGGTCGCCTCGGGCGAGGCGGCTTTGGCGCCGAGGGCGTCGATCCGGTCTTCGGCCCATGCCCCGCCTTCGCGGTGAACGGCCTCGACGAGGGCGCGATCGCTGCGATACCAGTTGTGGCCCAACAGCGGCTCGGCCTGATTGATGACTTCGTGAGTGTCGGTCATGGCCTCCGAGATTGTAGGCGGTCGGGCCGGCCGGCGGCGAAGGGATCCCGCCATCGCGCGTCGAAATCGTCCGGCATCCGTCGCTCGAGCCAAGGAGCACGCCATGAACCGCCGATCCGCCGCCGCGCTCACGCTCGTCGCGGCCCTCATCGCCGTCGTCGTGCCGCTCGACCGCGCCGCAGCCGGTCAATCGATCGTGGCGGCCCGCCGCGCCGTGTTCGGTGCGGCCAACGTCGCCGACGACGGGAGGGTGCGCGGCGACCGGGTCATCCTGAGCTGGTTCGGGGTCACGAACTTCGCCGCCGCGATCGGAGGCCATGTCGTGCTCCTGGACGCCTGGGTGCCGCGCGGCGAGTACTCCGGTTACGTGCCGGCGTCGCCGGAGACGCTTGCGGCGATCAAGCCGGAATACATCTTCGCGGGGCACAGCCACTTCGACCATCTCGCCGATGCGGCCGAGATCGCGGTCGCGTCGGGCGCGAAGCTCGTCGGTACCCCCGAGCACTGCGATCAAGTCCGCCGGCAGGCGGGAATGGCGCCCGTCGTGTGCGTGGAGGCGGTCGCGCGCGGCGCCGCGCGCGACCGCCTCCACGC
>DATLFO010000354.1:0-2160 GCA_035541035.1 Actinomycetota bacterium | reverse complement strand
ATGTTGCGATAGGTGCGCCGCGCGAGCACGATCGCGGTCGGCACGCCAAGCAGGTCGTCGCCCACGAGCGTGATATCGCTCGCCTCGATCGCGACGTCGGTGCCGCTGCCGATCGCGATGCCGAGATCGGCCCGCGCTCGCTGCGATCGCCTTCGCGGTCGCCGCGTTGTCGCCGGTGATCATCACCACGTCGGCGCCGGCGCGCCGCAGCGCGGCGACGGCGGCCTTCGAGGTCGGCTTGATCGTGTCGGCGACGGCGATCAGGCCGCGCACGCGGCGCTCCCATCCTACGCCGAAGACGGTCTTGCCCTCCGCCTCCAGCTTCGCCTTGTGCTCGTCGAGCTCGCTGCAGCTCATCAGGCCGTTCTCGCCCAGATAGCTCGCCCGGCCGACGAAGATCTCGCGGCCCCCGGCCATGCCGCGCGCGCCGTTGCCGCCGGCGGCCTCGAAGCCCTCGACCGGCGCGATGGCGAGGCCGCGTTCCTTTGCCGCGCGCACCACCGCCGCGGCGATCGGATGCTCCGACGCCTGCTCGACGGCGGCCGCCGCGGCGAGCACCTCACCGCTTCCCACCGAGCCGCCGTTCCACGGGTCGACTTCGACGTCGGTGACGCGCATGCGGCCCTCGGTGATCGTGCCGGTCTTGTCGAGCACGACCGCGTCGATGGACCGCGAGCGCTCGAGCACGTCGCCGCCGCGGATCAGCACGCCCATCTGCGCGCCGCGGCCGGTTCCGACCATGATCGCCACGGGCGTGGCCAAGCCCATCGCGCACGGGCAGGCGATGATCAGGACGGCGACCGCGGGGATCAGCGCCTCGCCGACGGGGTCGCCGCTCAGCAGCCAGAACGCGAACGTGGCCGCGGCGATCACGAGCACGATCGGAACGAACACGCCCGCGACACGGTCAGCGAGCCGCTGGATCGGCGCCTTCGAGCCTTGGGCCTCCTCGACCAGCCGCGCGATCTGCGCGAGCGCGGTGTCGGCGCCGACCTTGGTCGCCTCGACGGTGAGCACGCCTTGTGCGTTGACGGTGCCGCCGATGACCTCGTCGCCCGCGCTCTTTTCACGCGGCACGCTCTCGCCGGTCACGAGCGACTCGTCCACGGCGCTCGATCCCGATCGCACGATGCCGTCGGTGGCGATCTTCTCGCCCGGCTTGACGATGAACACGTCGCCGGGCGCGAGCTCTGCGACGTCGACCATGACCTCGCTGCCGTCCTCGCGAAGAACCCGCGCCTGCTTGGCGCCGCGCTCGAGGAGCGCGCGGATCGCCGAGGACGCGCGTCCGCGGGAGGTCAGCTCGAAGTACTTGCCGAGCAGGATCAGGGTGATGATGGTGCCCGCGGTTTCGAAGTAGGCGTGTCCGTGGCCCATCGCGGTCACCCAGGCGCTGTAGGTGTAGGCTGCGAGCGTTCCCACCGCGACGAGCGTGTCCATCGTGGCCACGCCGTGACGCGCGTTGAGCGCGGCGCTGCGAAGGAACGGCCATCCCGACCAGAACTGGACCGGGGTGACCAGCACCCAGGTCGCGGCCATGGCCCATCGTGCCTCGCTCCAGATCATGCCGATGGCCATCGCCGGAGCGGTCAAGATCGCGGCAACCAAGAACCGGCGGAAGACCGCTTCAGCGGCCGCGGTCTCGCTCGAGCCGCGGGACGGCTTGCTCGGCCGGGCGCGGTAGCCGGCTTTGGCGACCGCGTCGATGAGCCGGTCGAGTTCGGCCTCGCCCGCGACGCGCGCTCGCTCGGCGGCGAAATTCACGTTGGCCTCGGTGACGCCCTCTTGGCGGCGCAGCACCTTCTCGATGCGCGTGGCGCACGACGCGCAGGTCATGCCTTCGAGGTCGAGCTCGACGACCCTTGCTTCCGCTTCGGTCTTGGCTTCCATACGAGCGACTCTATACCCCCCTGGGGTACCTTGCAAGCCGGATCACAGGACGGAACGGGCCAGATCGGCCGCGCCGACCGCGCCGGCGTCGTTGCCGAGCGCGGCGGGCAGGATCTCCACCGGCGGCCGGTGCTCGCGCAGCGTCAGATGCTCGCGCATCGCCGCGCGCGCCGGCTCAAGCAGCAGATCGCCGGTCCCGGCGGCCGCTCCCCCGCCGACGATGACCACCGAGGGATCCAGCACATTGATCAGGCTCGCGATGCCGATGCC
>DATLFO010000353.1:0-3155 GCA_035541035.1 Actinomycetota bacterium | reverse complement strand
GCTGCAGGGCCTGCGCGTCCTCGGCGAGCATCGCGACCAGCTGCAGCAGCTCGACCATGGTGCGACCGGCGGCGGCGAAAGCTTCCTTCGGGCTGATCGAGCCGTCGGTCTCGATATCCAGGACCAGCTTGTCGTAGTTGGTCATCTGCTCGACGCGCGTGTGCTCGACCGCGTAGGCGACGCGGCGCACCGGCGAAAAGATCGAGTCGATCGGGACCAGGCCGATGGTGTCGCGGCCCTTGGCGTTGCGGTCGGCCGACACGTAGCCGCGGCCACGCTCGACGACCAGCTCCATCTCGAAGGTGCCCTTCTTGTTCACCGTCGCGATGTGAAGCTCGGGGTTGAGGATCTCGACGCCGGCGACCGGCGCGATATCCTCGGCGGTGACGTCCTTCGGGCCCTGGACGCGCAGCGTCAGCGCGACCGGCTCGTCCAGCGTCGACCGGATCACCAGATCCTTGACGTTCAGGATCACGTCGGTGACGTCTTCCTTCACGCCGTTGATGGTGGAGAACTCGTGCAGGACGCCTTCGATACGGACCTGCGTGACGGCAGCGCCGGGAATCGAGGAAAGAAGGGTACGGCGCAGCGCGTTCCCCAGCGTGTAGCCGAAGCCGGGCTCGAGCGGCTCGACGGAGAAGCGCCAGCGAGTGTCGCTAACGGGCTCCTCGACGATCTGCGGTCTCTGGACGATCAGCAAGAAAGCATCCCTCCCACGGGGATCGTTACTTCGAGTAGAGCTCGACGATCAGCTGCTCTTGCACCGGCACGTCGATGTCGGCGCGAGCAGGAACGTCGCTAACGGTCGCACGCCACGCGTCACGCTCGACGCGAAGCCAGCCCGGCGCGCTGCGGTTCTCGGTCACGGCCAGCGCGTGCAGCACCGGCGCCATGCGCCGGGACTTCTCGGCGATCTCGATCGTGTCGCCGACGCGAAGGCGCGCCGCCGGGATCGAAAGCTTGCGGCCGTTGACCCGCACGTGGCCGTGGCTCACCAGCTGGCGAGCCTGATCGCGCGAGGTCGCGAAGCCGGCGCGCATCAGCACGTTGTCGAGCCGGAGCTCGAGCAGGCTGAGCAGGTTCTCGCCGGTGATGCCCTTCATCCGCGACGCCAAGTCATAGGTGTTGCGGAACTGCTTCTCGAGCAGGCCGTAGATGCGCTTGGCCTTCTGCTTCTCGCGGAAGCGGATGAGGTACTCGGTCTCCTTCGTGCGCGCACGGCCGTGCTGGCCCGGCGGGAAGGGACGCTTCTCGACGGGGCACTTGGGCGTCTCGCACTTGGTGCCCTTCAGATACAGCTTGATCTTTTCGCGGCGGCAGAGCTTGCAGTCCGCGTCGTTGTACCGCGCCACTTACACCCTCCTCCGCCGCGGCGGGCGGCAGCCGTTGTGGGGAACCGGCGTCACGTCGTTGATTGCCGCGACCTCCAGGCCCGACGCGGCCAGCGAACGAATCGCCGTCTCGCGGCCCGAGCCCGGACCCTTCACGTACACGTCCACTTTGCGCACGCCGTGATCCATCGCGCGCTTGGCCGCGGCCTCGGCCGCGAGCTGCGCCGCGAACGGCGTGGACTTGCGCGAGCCCTTGAAGCCGACGTTGCCCGACGAGGCCCACGACAGGGTGTTGCCCTGGGGGTCGGTGATGGTGACGATCGTGTTGTTGAACGTCGACTGGATATGCGCATGCCCGTACGGCACGTTCTTCTTTTCCTTGCGCTTCGTCTTCTTGGGCTTCGCCACTGAAAGATCTCCTGATTACTTCTTCGCGCGGACCTTCTTGGAACCCGCGACCGTCTTCTTCGGACCCTTGCGCGTGCGCGCATTGGTGTGCGTGCGCTGCCCGCGCACCGGGAGGCCACGGCGGTGGCGGATTCCCTGATAGCAGCCGATCTCGATCTTGCGCTTGATGTCCTGGTTCACCTGACGGCGAAGATCACCTTCGACCTTGTAGTTCGCGTCGATCCACTCTCGAAGGCGAAGGACCTCGTCGTCGGACAGGTCGCGGACACGGGTGCCCGGATCGATCTGCGCGGCGGCGAGCGTCTTGCGCGACAGCGTCGGGCCGACACCGAAGATATAGGTGAGCGCGATCTCGACCCGCTTGTCGCGGGGCAGATCAACGCCGGCGATACGTGCCATAAGCGGAAACTCCCCTTACCCTTGCCGCTGCTTGTGCCGCGGGTTCGAGCAGATGATCATGATGCGGCCGTGCCGCCGAATCACGCGGCACTTCTCGCACATCTTGCGGACACTCGGACGTACTTTCATAGCCCTAGGCGCTCCTTGGGTGTCGGCCGACCCGGCCGGGCGACCAAACGGGCATGCTAGCAGGCCCGCTGACCTGCGACAACCCGCCTTTGCGGCCCATCATCGCGGCGGCTCCGGCTGATCGGGGTCGGTGAGGACCCAAGGGCCTGCCTCGGTGATGGCGATGGTGTGCTCGAAGTGGGCGGACATGGCTCCGTCGGCGGTTTTGACGGTCCATTTGTCCGGCATGAGACGGGTTTCGTAGGTGCCGACGTTGACCATCGGCTCGATCGCGATGACCATGCCGGCCTTCAGGGCGACCCCCTTACCGGGTGTGCCGTAGTTCGGGACCGGCGGATCCTCGTGCAGCGCCCGGCCGATGCCGTGGCCGACGTACTCGCGCACAACCGAAAAACCCGCGCCTTCGGCGACGGTCTGGATGGCATGGCCGATGTCGCCCATCCGGTTGCCGGGCCGGACCTCGGCGATGCCGGCCCACAGGGCCCGCTCGGTGGTCTCGATCAGCTTCATCAGCTCGTCGCTGACCTCGCCCACGGGCAGGGTGAAGGCCGAGTCGGCGTGGAAGCCGTCCACGATCGCACCGAAGTCCCCCTTGAACAGGTCGCCGTCCTGAAGGATGCGGTCGGGCGAGGGGATGCCATGCACGATCTCGTCGTTGATCGACGCGCAGATCGTGGCGGGGAAGCCGCGGTACCCCAGGAACGAGGCGGTCGCGCCGCGCGCTTCGACGACCTGGGCCGCGGCCTTGTCCAGGTCGGCGGTCGATACACCGGGACGCAGGGCGGCGCGCACGGCGGCTTTCATCTCGGCGACGACTTCGCCGGCACGGCGCATGGTCGCGATCTCGCGGTCGTTCTTGGTGATGATCATGCGATCTCGGCGGCGATG
>DATLFO010000352.1:0-11186 GCA_035541035.1 Actinomycetota bacterium | reverse complement strand
GAACAAGTCCGGGACCGATCCTCGGAGGTGTGTGTGAGACGTCGTGTTTCCCTGCTGGCCGCCGTCGTCGCGATTCTCGCGTCGGCGATGACGTCCGGGGCGGAGCCGTTGCCGCCGCTCGCAGCCGATCTGCTCGACGTCGAGTACGTCACGGGCGACAACGGGCTGCCGGGCGGCCACATCGCCATCGAAGGCGATCGGCTGTATCTGGGCTCCTACGGGCTCGGCATGCGCATCTACGACATCAAGGATCCGTCCGCGCCGGCCTTGATCGGTCAGTACATGCCGGGCGCGCGATTCGACGCCGTTCCCGACGCGGCGGTCTGGGAAGGCCGGCACATCGCGGTGCTCAACGGCACCAAGCGTGCGGAGCGCACCGATCGCGCCGAGTTCCTCGACGTCACCGACGCGGCCAACCCAAAACTGCTGTGGACCTTCGAAGGGCCGGATCACGGCGAGTCGCACAACGGCGACATCGTCGACAAGCGCAAGCTGTGGCTGCCCTCCGGGGCGAAAGGGCGCGGCGGGCTCCGCATCTACGACATGCGGCCGCTGCTGCTGCCGGAGCCGAAGGCCCCGGACGAGGTTTTCGCCGGCAATCCCGTCACGATGTGGCGCGCGTCGCCGTACCGGCGCGGCCGCGACGTCGGGCCCGCGTTCACGCACACGCATGACATCACCGTCTACACCGACTACCCGGTGCTCGTGCCTCGCCGCGAATGGATCGACCTCAACCGGGACGGCAAGCCCGACCCGACGTTCCGCGGCAAGGACATCGCGCTGCTCGCCGAAGGCGGGGACTACCTCAACGACGCCGGCAACACCGGGAGCATCTTCGTGATCGATATCACCGATCCGTCACGGCCGGTCGTGATGCTGCGGTGGATCCACGAAACCGGAGTCGGCCACCACCCCATTCGCTACAACCACGAGGCGCAGCTGCTTGACGGTGACAAGCATGTGATGCTCGTCACCGACGAGGATATGCACAGCGGCTGCGGCGTCTCGGGCGGGATCACGGCCGTGCGGCTGTGGGCGAACATGACCGACGCCCACGAGCTCAGCGAATGGAAGGTTCCCGCCGGCGCCGCCGAAGGCATCTGCTCGACGCACGTGTTCTCGTCGAAGGGCAAGACCGTCTACATGGGCGCCTACAACGCAGGTCTGCAGGTCATCGATTACTCCGATCCGCGAGCACCGAAAGTGATCGGTTCGTACGTCGCCGAAGGCGCGACCGCGTGGGGAGCCTACGAGCACAAGGGCTACGTGTTCATGGGAGACATGACGCGAGGTCTCGACGTGCTGCGCCCGATCCGACGAAAGAAGTAGGCCCCGCGAGGACCGGCTATCGCCGCCGTGCCACGGGCATGCCGCCGACCAGGAACGATCTAGGTAGCGGCGAGGCTTCGCCGGCGAGCCGAACGCCGGGTCGCGACCTCGACGGAGGGCGCCAGCAGCCGGGCGACCTCGGCCTCGAGCCCTTCCGTGTCGGCCTGACGCATTAGCTTCGAGATGCGCTCGGCATGCTCGACCGGCTCGACGAAGAACGTCTCCAAGCGGCTCAAGGCCCAGAGCATGAGCCCCAGCCCGAGCGGTACTCCCGGAATCCATAGCCACATAGCGAAGGTTGTTTTCCCGCTGCGCGCAATCGCGAAACGCGCGGCCGCAGATCCCGGGGCGCCCGAGGATGTGGGGTGTGGGCCCGGGTGATAACATGCAGCGTTCCTGGGGCTGTAGCTCAGTTGGTAGAGCACTTGGCTGGCAGCCAAGGGGTCAGGGGTTCGAGTCCCCTCAGCTCCACAGACACGTTTTCCGGGTATGACGCTCGCAACTGAGTGACGACGTTCGAACCGGATCCTGCCGACGGGTCCCAGGCTTTCAAACTTGTGGCCAGGGCTGACCATAGGGGGTGCGCCGTCCTCGCGTGCCCTCGTACGACGAACACGCAGCTCAGCGGAGAGCAAGCTCGAAGAACAGCCAGTGCGCCTGGAGCCGTGTCGGGATCTCGCTTTCTTCGTAAGGTCCTCGCTGCACGAAGCCTCGCGACCTGTAGAGCCTCTGCGCGTCGTCCATGAAGACGATGGTGTCGAGCCTCACCACGCGCCCCTCCGCTGCACGAGCGCGCAGGAGCAGGTCATCCAGGATGCGCGCGCCCACGCGATGGCCGCGCGCGGCCGGTCGCACGTACATGCGCTTGATCTCGAACGCGCCTTCATCCAGCCGTCGCAACGCGCCCATCCCGACTGGTGCGGCATCGACCGTCGCGATCAGGATCGCGCCCCCGTTGCGGTAGGAGTCGATGGCCTCGGCCACGTCATCCCTCGTAATCGCGGGCCACTCAACGCCGCGATCCGATCGCAGTCGCTCGATCGCCCAACTCAGATACTCGTAGGCGAGCTCGGTAAGCGCGCTCTCGTCCTCGCGCGCCGCCTCGCGGATCTGGACATCGGCGATCTGCATTGGTTTTCCTCGGCACGAGGTTATCCCATTGTCCGCTTCGCCGATTCCGATCGCCAGAGCGAAGGGACCGCAAGCGACCGGAAGGCCTCTTAGCCGTGTCTCCCCTGGTAGAACGCCTGCAACTCGTTTGGAAAGTCGCGGTAAATCCCGAGGATGGCCTGTCTTTGCCGTGCCCGGAGATAGGGGAGGCGGCGCGTCCCGCCGTTCAGGGGTAGAGAGGGTCGGGCCGCGCCGCTCCGGAGGGTTCGCCCGGATTCGTCCGGGGACTGGTCAGGCGAGACGAGGGATGTTCGCGTTGACCGTGACGATCGCCACGCCGTTCTCGGACCAGGTGTGGCTGTAGACGAGCCGGGTCGTCTGCACGGTGATGGAGACCCGGTCGAGCACCTGCTTCCCGTTGCACAGACGTGTCGATCCGGTGAACGTGTAGGTCGATCCCGACTGCGAGAGCACGTAGGGCATGCCCGTCGAAAGCCCGGCTCCCTGCACGCACTGCTGAACCGGCGGAACCGGGGTGTTGTCGGCCTCATATTGGCCGAAGACCGGCATGAAGATGCAGTCGAGGAGCGGGCTCGGGTTGCCCGGGCCCCAGTTCTCGGTCACGACGCCGACGTTGCTGCGAACGTTCAACGTGACCGCCAGCGGGGCCGCGCACGTCAGGTTGTTGACCTTGATCGTGCCGTTCCCTTGCCCAACGGCGGCAACGTCGGTGGCCGCCGGAGCCGCTGCGGGCACCAGAAGCGCAACGGCCGCAAGCGCAAGAAGCAGTCTTTTCATGTCGTTTCCCCCAGCCGGCCCCCAGTGGGCCGCGTCTCACAGCAAAGGACACTTTCGAGGCGGGAGCGTTTCAGCGTCGATGCACGAGGGGGCGTGGAAAATTCCGAACAACGTCCCGCGCGCGGCTATGCCACGCGCGGGACGTTGGCGGACGCGCTTTCGACGACGATCCCGCTCCTGGTCACCGTGCGCGAATAAACCAACCGGTTCGACTGAACGGTGACCACGACCTTGTCGGTCATCGGCGCGCCGTCGGTGCCGGTGTAGGAGGACTGCGCCGTGTACGTCGAGCCGGACTGGCTCAGCGCCGACGAGCCCGCCACCATCACCCCTCCGACCGGAGTGCACGCGGCGGGGGTTGTGCCGGCACCCCACGTATCGGAGATGACGGCGGCGCTGGCGCGAACGACGAACGTGATCGCGACCGGCGCGTTGCAGGTGACGCCCGCGTAGGTGGCCGAGCCGTTTCCGTGACCGGCGGCCGTCGCGTCACTCGCGGCCGGTGATGAGGACGGCCCCAGCAATGCCAGAGCCGTCAGGACGAGTGCAAGACGCTTCATCGATCTCCCCTCATGCGATGCGTGGCACGTTCGCGGTCACCGTCACCAGCGTGACTCCGTTCTCGGCGTACGTATTGCTGTAGACGAGACGTGTGGCCTGCACGGTGACGACGATCTTGTCGAAGATCTGCTTGCCGTTGCAGAGCCGGTACGTGCGCTGCATCGTATAGGTCTGGCCGGATTGGCTGAGCGTCCAGGCGCCCCCGCTATGGATGCTGATTCCCGGGAGGCACTGCTGAACCGCCGGCACCGGCGCGGTCGTGGTCGGGTACAGGCGGAGTATCGTCGCGAGCGCGCACGACTCGGTGTTCGGACCCCCCGGACCCCAGCTCTCGGTCACGGCCGCGACGTTGCTGCGCACGTTGAAGGTCAGCGCGAGCGGCGCGCTGCAGGTCCCGTTGGTGCGCGTGATCGTGCCGTTCCCTTGCCCAACCGCGGCGACGTCGGTGGCCGCGCCCGCCGAGCCCGGCGCGAGCATCGCGGCGACGGCCACTGCTGCGAGAAGCTTTTTCATGTCGTTCCCTCCTGCCGTCGGCCCCTGGCGAGGCGTTTCTCATCAGGACCCCCGGAAAGGCGAGGTGTTTCACCGCTTGCGGAACAGTGAGGTGTGGAAGATTCGCATCTCGGTCTCCCACGCGGCCCGCAGCGCGGGGTCGGCGGACTCGACCATCAGCCGTTTCGTGCCCTCCAGTCCCGGCACGGGATTGGCGGCCATCACGCCGGCGAGCGCGCGGGCCCGGGCGAGCGGATCCGGTGCGACCTCCATCACCAGGCCCCATTCCAGCGCGGTGGCCGCGTCGATCGTCTCGCCCGTGAACGCCATCCGGCGTGCGAGCTGATCGGGCAGCACGCGCGCGAGCGTGGCCCACGAGGAGGCGAAGCCGAGCGAAACCTCGGGCATGCCGAACGTCGCCGCGGGACCGGCGATGCGGATGTCGGCGAACGCGGCGAGCGCGAAGCCGGCGGCGAGCGCGGGGCCGTTCACCGCCGCGATGACCGGCTTCGGAAGCGTCCGCAGCGCCTCGAACAGGCCGTAGGACGACTCGAACAGCGCGCGGCGGTTGTCGTCGTCGCCGCCGAACTGAGTGGTGTCCATACCCGAGCAGAACGCGCTGCCCGCCCCGGCCAGCACCACCACCCCGACGTCCGGATCGGTTCCCAGCCGCGCAAAGGCCGTCGCGAGCGCGCGACGCAGCTGGATGTGGAGCGCGTTGCGCTTGGCGGGCCGGTTGATCGTGACCACTCGCACCGGCCCGTCGGACTCGACGAGGACCTCGTCGGTCACGCCGGATCTTTCAGATGCCGGTCGAACCATTCCAGGATGATCTCGAAGCGCTGGACGCGGTGCACCGGCGAGCCGGCACGCGACAGCTCGTGGCTCTCGGCCGGGAAGCGGACCATCTCGACCGGCCGGCCGCGCAGGCGAAGGATCGTGAACAGGTCCTCGGCGTGGCCGACGGGGCAGCGCAGGTCGCTTTCGGAGTGAAGGATCAGCAGCGGTGTCGTGATGCTCGACGCGTACATCGAGGGCGACATCTTCAAGTATGCGTGCGGATCTTCGTACCAGGTCGTGCCGAACTCGCCCTGGAACATCCATCCCAGGTCGGCCGAGCCGCCCTCCATCACGAAGTTGTTGACGGCTCGCTCCGAGCAGGCCGCCTTGAAGCGGTCGGTGTGCGCGACGATCCAGGACGTCATGTAGCCGCCGTAGGATCCGCCGAGCACGCCGGTCCGGCTGGGATCGACGAAGTTGAAGCGCCGCTCGGCCTCGTCCATGACCGCCATCAGGTCCTGGAAGTCCACCCCGCCCCAGCCGCTGCCGTCGGCGGGCCGGATCGCGCGTCCCCACGCCTCGCTGTAGCCGGACGAGCCGCGCGGGTTCGCGTAGACGACGGCGTAGCCCGCGCCGGCCTGGACCTGGAACTCGTCGAAGAGTTTGTTGCCGTACTGCGAGAACGGCCCGCCATGGATGTTCAGAAGCGTGGGATAGCGCGCGCCGGGCTCGGCGTTCGCGGGCGGGATGATCCACGCCTCGACCTCTGAGCCGTCCGCGGAGATCGCGGTGAACCGCTCGGGCGTCTGCGGCCGGATCGCGGCGACCAGCGCATCGCCGACCGAGGTCAGGCGGGTCGCGCCGTTGAAGATCTCCGACGGCGTGACCGCGGTCGTCGCGGCGTGCACCACGACGCCGGCGGCCGCGTCGAGGCCGGTGAGCATGAAGTCGCCTTCGAGGATCGGCTCGGGCTTGCCGGAGCCGTCCGCGCGAACGCGATAGACGGGATTGTTGCCCGAGTCCTCGGTCGCGAAGATCAGGTCCTCGCCGTCCCAGATCGGCTCGCGGAGCGTGGGGTAGATGCCGCAGTTGCGGTCGAGCGAGTCGGTGAGCACGGTGCGCTCGCCGGAGGCGGCGTCGAAGACCGCGACCTGGGTGTGACGCGGGTCGTCGAACACGACCGGGTACCACAGGCACGCGATGCGGCGGCCGTCCGGCGACCACGACGGCGACGATGCCGCCCCGTCGGATGCGGTCAGCTTGCGGGGCTCGCCGCCGTTCGCCGGCATCACGAACAGGTCCCGCGCCATGGTGGTGTCCCAGTCCTCGTCGCGGGCCGAGCAGAACGCGATCTGTGTTCCGTCGGGGGACCAGCACGGATCGGCGTCCTCGAAGTCGCCGTCGGTGATCCGGGTGGCCGGAGCCGAGCCGTCGGCGGGAACGGTGTAGAGGTGCTGGCGGCGGCCGGCGGTCCAGCCGACCGAGTCCAGCTTGAACTGAAGGCGCGTGATGCGGCGCGGCGCGCGGCGGCGCTCATCGCGTTCGTCGTCGTCGGGATCGTGGGTTCGCGCGACGAACAGCAGCGTCGAGCCGTCCGGCGACCAGGACGGATCCTCGACGCTCTCCTTCAGATCCGTCAGCGTGCGTGGCTCGCCGCCGGCGAGCGGCAGGACGCAGAGCTGCGCCTCGGCGTCCTTGACGTCGCCGCGCGTGCGGACGAACGCCAGCATCGTGCCGTCCGGGGACCACCGCGGCGAGCCGTCCCGGTGCTCCCCCGAGGTGAGGCGGCGCGGGGGCTCGCTTCCGTCGGTCGCGGTCAGCCAGATCGCGCCCCGATAGGCGTTGGCGTCGCGGTCCACCCTCCAGACGGTGCAGGCGACGGTGCGGCCGTCGGGCGAAAGGCGCGGGTCGGTCGCGCCCGTCAGATCGTAGACGTGCTCCGGTTTCATCAAGGCCCCCCACGGTGACCGGCGACGGCGGGACCGTCGCCCCCCTCTGGTCCGCAAACTCTATCCGGCCGGGCGCCGAATGCGCCGGGACGAGCAGGGATGCTCGGCTAAACTGGCGCGATCATGACCGACGAAGATCGCTACGATCCGTCCTCGATCGAGCCGAAATGGGTCGATGAGTGGGAGCGCACCGAGCCGTATCGCGCGTCCGACGACCCGAACGACCCGCGTCCCCGCTTCTACGCGCTGGACATGTTTCCCTACCCTTCGGGCGACCTTCACATGGGCCATCTGGAGGCGCTCGGCGGCGGCGACGTGATCGCGCGCTACTGGATGCTGCGTGGCTACAACGTGCTCCATCCGATCGGCTGGGACGCGTTCGGCCTGCCGGCCGAGAACGCGGCGATCAAGCGCGGCGCGAATCCGCGCTCGTGGACCTACGAGAACATCGAGCAGCAGGCGAAGTCGTTCAAGCGCCTGGGCATGTCCTTCGATTGGTCGCGCCGGTTCAACACCTGCGATCCCGGCTTCTACACGTGGACCCAGTGGCTGTTCCTGAAGCTGCGCGAGGCGGGGGTCGCGTACCGCTCGAGCGCGCCGGTCAACTGGTGTCCGAACGACAAGACCGTGCTCGCGAACGAACAGGTCGTGCAAGGGCGCTGCGAGCGTTGCGACGCTGCGGTCGTCAAGCGCGACGTGACCTCGTGGTTCTTCCGCGAGTCCGCCTACGCGCAGCGGCTGCTCGACGACATGGACCAGCTCACCGGCTGGTCCGAGCACGTCAAGATCATCCAGCGGAACTGGATCGGACGCTCCGAAGGCGCCGACGTCACGTTCGCGATCGCCGAGACCGGCGAGCAGATCACGATCTTCACCACGCGGCCGGACACGCTCTGGGGCGTGACGTTCTTCGTCATCGCGCCGGAGCACCCGATGGCCCGCGTCCTGGCCGAGCGCGCCGGCAAGGCCGGGGCCTTCGAGGCGTATCTGCGCGAGGTCGGGGCCGCGAGCGAGATCGAGCGCACGGCCCTGGGCCGCCGCAAGCTCGGCTTCGACACCGGCGCGCACGCGGTCAACCCGGTCAACGGCGAGCAGGTGCCCGTCTACGTCGCCGACTACGTGCTGATGGAGTACGGAACCGGCGCGATCATGGCGGTGCCCGCCCACGATCAGCGCGACTTCGAGTTCGCGCGGCAGGAAGGCCTGCCGGTCCGTGTGGTGATCCAGCCGGAGGGCGGCGCGCTGGACGGCCAGACCATGGAGGCCGCCTACGACGGCGAGGGCCGCATGTCGAGCTCGGGCCACTTCGACGGGTCGCCGACGCCGGAGTCGATCGCGAAGGTGATCGCCTGGCTGGAGGAGCAGCAGCTCGGCACCGGCCGCGTGCGCTACCGCTTGCGCGACTGGAACGTGTCGCGCCAGCGGTTCTGGGGCTGTCCGATTCCGATCGTGTACTGCGAGCAATGCGGCGACGTCGCGGTGCCCGACGATCAGCTGCCGGTCCTGCTGCCCGACCTGGAGGACTACACGCCCACCGAGGAAGGCGAGTCGCCGCTGGCGAAGGTCACGGACTGGGTCAACACCTCGTGCCCGCAGTGCGGCAGCGCGGGCAAGCGCGACATCGACACGTTCGACACGTTCGTGGACTCGTCGTGGTACTTCTTCCGCTACTGCAGCCCGCACACCGGCGATGCGCCCTTCGATCGCGAGCTCGTCGAGCGGTGGCTGCCAGCCAACCAATACATCGGCGGGGACACGCACGCGACCGGGCACTTGATCTACTCGCGATTCTTCACCAAAGCGCTCTACGACCTCGGCATGATCTCGTTCACCGAGCCCTACCCGAACCTGTTCAACCAGGGCACCGTGATCATGGAAGGCGCCAAGATGTCCAAGAGCCGCGGGAACCTGGTCACGCCGTCGGCGATCGTGGACGAGTTCGGCGCCGACACGGCCCGGGTCACAATGCTGTTCGCGGGACCGTACGAGGCCGACATCGACTGGGCCGACGTCTCGCCGCACGGCGTGTTTCGCTGGCTGTCGCGCGTGTGGCGGCTCGCCGTCGAGAACGCCGGACGGATCGTCGCGGCCGGGGCGCCCTCGGGGGAGGGCGAGCTGCGGCGGCGCACCCATCGCGCCATCCAAGGCGCCGGGCATGACACCGAGCGGTTCCGGTTCAACACCGCGATCTCGAAGCTGATGGTGCTCACCAACGACATCGCCGAGCTGGCCGGATCCTCCGACGACGCCGACGTCGCCGAGGCCGTGCGCGCGCTCGTCGTGATGCTGAACCCGTACGCGCCGTTCATTACCGAAGAGGTGTGGCACCGGCTGGGCGGCCAAGGCCATTTGATCCACGCGCGCTGGCCCGAGGCGATCGACGCCTTGGCCGCTCGCGACTCGCTCACGATGGTCGTGCAGGTCAACGGCAGGGTGCGCGACAAGATCGAGGTGGTGCCCGACATCTCCGGGGACGCGATGGAGGCGCTGGCGCGGGCCAGCGACAAGGTTGCGGCGTTCGTGGAGGGCAAGACGGTCGTCAAGACGATCGTGGTGCCGCCGAAGCTGGTCAACATCGTCGTGCGGGATTGACGCGCGTGGGCGCCGGACACGCGCATCCTGCGGCGCTGACCGGCGCCGAAGGAACCCGCGCCGGGCTGCGGGCGATTTGGATCGCCGCGATCGCGCTCGGCGCCTCCGCCGTCGTGCGTTTGGTGATCGCCTACATCTCGGGCAGCGTCGGCCTGCTCGCCGCGGGCCTGGACGATCTCGGCGACGTGCTCACCACGATCGCGCTGTCGATCGCGTTCGTGGCGTCGCGGCGCGCCGCCGACCGGCGCTACACCTTCGGGTATCAGCGATTCGAAGATCTGTCCGGCGTGCTGGTCGTGCTGGTGATCTGGTCGAGCGCCGCGTACGCGACGTTCGAGGCGGTGCGAAAGCTCGGCGGCGGCCACGAGGTCCAGCAGATCGGCATCGCGATCACCGCCGCGGCGGCCGGGCTCATCGCCAACGGATTCGCCGGCTTCTACAAGATCGGCGTCGGCAAGCGCATCGGCTCGCAGCCGCTCATCGCCGACGGCAAGCACGCGCTCACCGACGGCGTGGCTTCGATCGCCGCGGTCGCCGGGCTGCTCGGCGTGCAGGCCGGCGCGATCTGGGCGGACCCGGTGGCCGGCCTGGTCGTGGTGCTCGCGATCGTGTGGGTCGCGATCCAGGCGACCCGCAACGTGCTGCGCCAACTGCTCGACGCCGTGGACCCGGTGCTGATCGACCGGATCGAGGAGGTCGCGCGGCGCGAGCCGGGCGTCGAGGCCGTCGGCCGCATCCAGGCGCGCTGGGCCGGCCGCTCCCTATACGTGTCGCTGACCGTTGCGGTGGACGAGCACATGACGGTCGCGAACGCCCACGACGTCGCCGAGCATCTGCATCACGAGATCCTGCACGCGATCCCCGGCGTCGCACAGGTGGACGTGCACGTCGATCCCGGCGAGCCGCACGGGCCCGGCGCGCACGAGCACACCGGCGCCCACGCGGCCCGTGAGCGCGGCGAGCACGTGCACAGCACCCATCACGACGACGGTCGTCACCTCGGCCAGGACCACCCGCAGGATCACCACGATCACTGACGGCGCGAGGGGTTCTGCCGGGTCTTCCCGGACGGGACCGGCCGCATCCGGCTTCGTAGCGTCGGCCGGTACCCGTGGCATCCGACGCGCCGGCCCTCGAGCCGCTCGGCCTCAGAGAGCGGCTTGCCCGCATGCTCGAATTCCGGCCGCGCGAGCTGGCCGCGCTCGCGGCGCTGTCGCTGATCGTGGCAGGCGGAGCGGTCTTCGCGTTCGCGCGCACGATGCCGCGGCCGGGCGAGCCCGCGGCCGCGGCCGCGACCCGCTCGCTCGCGCCGATCGAAACGCTCGCTCCCTCGCCGTCGTCGCCGGCGACGCTGTTCGTCCACGTCGCAGGCGCGGTGCGCGCCCCTGGGGTGTACGAGTTCGCCGCCGGCGCGCGCGTCGCCGACGCCCTGCGGGCCGCAGGCGGCGCGACCGGCGAAGCCGACGCGAACTCGATCAACCTGGCCAGGCCGCTCTCCGACGGTGAGCGCATCTACGTGCCTCGCCGCGGCGAAACGCCGCCGCCCGACCCCGGTGGAGCCGGTGGCGGCGGGGG